>JACQZB010000151.1:0-5904 GCA_016207925.1 Nitrospinota bacterium | reverse complement strand
TGGCGATGTTCATCGGCGTCAAGACCGCCGTCGCGTTCGTGGTGGGCGCCCTGTGCTCCATGGCGGCGGGGTTCATCGGCATGAAAGGCGCCACGCGCGCCAACGTACGCACCTCCGCCGCGGCCAACCAGAAGGGGCAGGCTCCGGCGCTGCAAATGGCTTTCTCGGGCGGCGCCATCATGGGCCTCACCGTGGCCAGCCTGGGCCTGCTGGGCATCAGCGCGTTCTTCATCCTTTACGTGCAGGTACAGGGAATTGAAAACGTGACCCACCTGGCCGGCTTCGCCATGGGCGCCTCCTCCATCGCGCTCTTCGCCCGCGTGGGCGGGGGCATCTACACCAAGTCCGCCGACGTAGGCTCCGACCTGGTGGGCAAGGTGGAGGCGGGCATCCCGGAAGACGACCCGCGCAACCCCGGCGTCATCGCCGACAATGTGGGCGACTGCGTGGGCGACACCGCCGGGCTGGGCGCCGACATATACGAATCTTACGTCGGCTCGGTGATCGCCACGGTCACCCTGGGCGCCGCGATGGGTTCGATGGCCCCCCAATACATGGTGTTTCCGATAATCGTCATCATGATCGGGCTGGTCGCCTCGGTGATCGGCATCGCCTCGATGAAGCTAATGACGGGATTCAATCCCGCGGCGGTGCTGCGCTACACCTCCTTCGTGGCGGCGGCGTTGATGCTGGCGGGCGCGTTTGTGGCCGTCTCCATGATCGGGCTGTCGTTCAAGGTGTGGGGAGCGTTGGCGCTCGGCTGCGTGGCGGGCATCGCCATCGGCCTTCTGACCGAGTTTTACACCGGCATGTACGGGCCGGTGAAACGCCTCGCCGCCACCACGCTGACCGGTCCGGCCACGCTGATCATTTCCGGCTTCGCGCTGGCGCTGGAGTCGGTGACGCCGCCGGTGCTGGTGATCTGCCTGGCGACCTATTTCGCCAACGACCTGGCCGGCCTGTACGGCATCGCGCTGGCCGCGGTGGGCATGTTGGGAACGGTGGGCATCACCATGAGCGTGGACGCCTACGGTCCCATCGCCGACAACGCCGGTGGCATTTCCGAAATGGCGCAGCTTGGGCCGGAAACGCGCAAGATCACCGACGGGCTGGACGCCTTGGGCAACACCACCGCCGCCAGCGGAAAGGGGTTCGCCATCGGTTCGGCGGCCATGACGGCGCTGGCGCTGTACTCCGCCTATACCCAGGCGGTGGGGCTGGCGGCCATCAACCTGCTTAACGCCAAGGTGGTGGTGGGCATGTTCATCGGCGGCGCCATCACCTTCCTCATCGCGTCCATGACCATGACCAGCGTGGGCAAGGCGGCCATGAAAATGGTGGAGGAAATCCGCCGCCAGTTCCGGGAAATCCCCGGCCTGATGGAAGGCAAGGCCAAGCCCGACCCGGCCACCTGCGTGGACATCGCCACCCAGGCGGCGCTCAAGGAGATGATCCTGCCCGGCATGACCGCGGTCATCGCGCCGCCGCTGGTGGGCATGCTTCTGGGCGCGGAAGGCTTGGGCGGCATGCTGGCGGGGGCCACGGTGTGCGGCGTGATGCTGGCGCTGCTGATGGCCAACGGCGGCGGCGCATGGGACAACGCCAAGAAGTACATCGAGGAAGGCCACCACGGCGGCAAAGGTTCCGACGCCCACAAAGCGGCCGTCATCGGCGACACGGTGGGCGACCCCTTCAAGGACACCTCCGGGCCGGCGATGAACATCCTCATCAAGCTGATGTCCATCATCTCGCTGGTCATCGCCCCGATGTTCCTGTAGAACGCGAACGGTTCTCGCGCCCGGCGGGGTTTCCCCGCCGGGTTTTTTTAATGATTCGCCGCGCCGTAGCGCGCGTGCGGTCAGGGCGACGGCCACTTGCCGGAGACTTTTTCCACCTTGCAGGGCGCCGCGTCCGTCTCCGGGGCGAGGCTGAAGTGATACGCGCCATTCTGTACCGTGATGGCGCAATCGCTTCCGCCGCCGTCGCCGATGGTCACCCCCGATGCGTCAATCGCGGCGATCAGCAAGGCGCAGGTGGTGATCGCCGCCGGGGGCGCCGCCTTGGTCTGACGGGCGGCGTAGTTGATGGCGCAGGCGGACGCGGCCGCGCCCAGCACGCCGTTGGCGGCGGCTTCCTTGGCTTCGGCCTGCATGTCAATATACTTGGGGATCGCCACCGCGGAAAGCACACCGAGGATGATGATGACCATGATCAGTTCGATGAGCGTAAATCCGCGCCGCCCCGCGCGTCGCTTCATGGCGTTACCCCCGCTGTTTGCGGGGATTGTACCACAAGCCCCTGAAAAACTGGCGCGGGGTTAAAAAGTCACCACGCGATCCGAGGTCATCACCCAGCGGTGCAGTTCCTTCATGCTGCCCATGACTACATGCGCGGCCATTTCCCCCGTCCCCACGCCGCACCGGTCAATGCAGGTCTTGCAATACTTGATTTCGGCCCCTTTGTCCGCCAGGCCCTTGAGCATCGCGCACAGGTCAAAGGAACCTTCCGGGCGGGTGAGGGAAGCCCGTCCAGCGTCCACGCCTTCGTTGATGAGGAAGAGGCGGACGGAGTCGCCTGCGTCCAGTCCGGTTTCGGCCAGGCGCAGGGCGTTCCACGCGGCGTCGGAGCCGGCGTAGGGGGGGCTGGAGACAATGACAAGCAGTGTGGCCATGGTGGCGCCTCCCAATAATGGTATGCTGATAACATAGCCGCGCCCGTGCCGCTGGGCGCCGCCGTTTTCAATCGTTCAATTGATTACTTGAATATTAACCATGGGAAAGACCGGAGTCAAGCGCAAACTGTTCGAACGCTTCGCCCTGGTGGGCGGCGCCATGGCAAGCGCCAGCCGCCTGGAGCTTTTGGAGCTTTTGGCCCAAGGGGAAAAAAGCGTGGAGGCCTTGGCCCAGGCGGCGGGGTTGTCCATCGCCAACACCTCGCAGCACCTCCACCGTCTGCGCGGGGCGGGGCTGGTCACGTCGCGCAAGGAGGGGCAGAAGGTCTTCTACGCGCTGGGGGACGAAGCGGTGGTGGATTTGTTGGGGGTGGTGATTAAGATCGCCGAGCGCACCCAGTCGGAAGTGGATGCGCTGGTGACCGCGTTTCTCAAGGACAAGGACGACCTGGAGCCGGTGGCCGCGCGGGAGCTTTTGGCGCGCGCGCGCAAGGGGGAGGTGACGGTGCTCGACGTGCGGCCGGAAGACGAATACGCCGCCGGGCACATCAAGGGGGCGGTGAACATCCCTTTACCCTCGCTGGAGGCGCGGCTGAAGGAATTGAACGCCCAAAAGGAGGTGGTCGCCTACTGCCGCGGGGCCTACTGCGTGCTGGCGTACGAGGCGGTGGCGCGGTTGCGCAAACGCGGCTTTACCGCCCGCCGGCTGGAAGAAGGGTTCCCCGGTTGGAAGCGCTCCCGACTGCCGGTGGAGTAAGCGTTACGGGAGCCGCGCCGCGCATGGTTATGGCGGAGAGGGGGGGATTCGAACCCCCGGTGCGGTATTAGCGCACACACGATTTCCAGTCGTGCACCTTCAGCCGCTCGGCCACCTCTCCCGAACCGTTTCAAAGCTAGAAAGTATAGCGCGCCCGGCCCCGGAACGCTACAGGATGATTTGTGCCGGCCGGTCAGCCCTTGCGGTACAGTTTATCGCCCACGGCGCGCATCCATTCAAGCTCCTCCAGAGCCATGGGGCCTTTTGCGGCGGCGTCAAGGGCATGGCGCATCTGTTCGCCGTTGGCGGGGCCGGTCATGCACACGTCCACGCCGGGATGGGTAAGCGCGAAGCGGTAACAATCGCCCGCCGTGGGGACGGGCAGGCCGCCGAGTTTGGCGGGATCGGCGGAGATAAGCTGCCGCCACGAGGTGACGGTGAAAGCCACCACGCCGGGCCGGGCGCCGGTTCCATGCGGCGGCAGCGCCGGGAAGAAGTCATTTTCCGCGCCGCGATGGATGGCGTTGTAGCGGATGTGGATGAATTTAGCGAACGGCTGGCCGGCCAGGCGGGCCAGGTTGGGGCGATCATGGCCCGAAAGGCCGATATGCCGCACCAAGCCGCGGTCGCGCAGGCGGAAGGCCTCGTCGAGTTGCCAGCCCTGAAAGGGCGCGCGTCCCGGAAACGTGAAGAACTGCACCCCGTCCACATAATCCGTGCCTAGGGCCTTGAGCGCGCGGGTGACGCAGTTGCGAACCAGCGGCCCGGAAGGCAGCAGCGAGGTGATGACGATAAACATTTTTTCACGGTGGCGGGGGATGAGCGCCCGCAGACCGCCGCGCATACCCCCACGGCGCGCCCAGGCCCAGTAGAAGTAATTGACGCCCCGCTCAAACGCTTCCTCAATCGCCGCCGCGTTCACGCCGTAACTGGCGCCCACCCCCAGCGGAGAGGCCATAAAGCCGGTATCGCCGAACGGTTTGGGCTGGAATGGTGACGTCATGGCGTATCCTCCGCTTTTCCGCAATTATATCGCCATACCGCCGCGCCGTCATGCGCGCCGCCGGGCAGGGAAAGAAAAAGTAAAACACATTTGACAAGCTATTCATGCCGGATTATAAAGAGTGAGATAATTTCCCTTAATTTTGGCGGTTTTTCATGTCCAGTCAGCCCTTGATTACCGAATTTGACGACAATGTGGTGGACCTCACCCGCCGCCAGGGGGTAAAACTCGCCGAGCGGCTGATGGAAATCTGCTCCCTGTACACCCTAAGCAAACAGTTAAGCGTGACGCTGGATGTGGACGAGGTATTCCACGAGGCGGAAAAAATCCTGCGCGAGTCATTGGGGGTGGATCATTTCTCGATCATGCTGCTCAACAGCGAGGCGGACACGCTTTCGATATGGAAGGCCAACGGCGCCATCATGTCGGCGGCGGCGGAGGTGACCTTCAGGCTGGGCGAGGGGGTGTGCGGGGTCGTGGCGCAAACCGGAAAACCGGAACTGATACCCGATGTCGCCAAGGACAGCCGTTTTCTCAACTACAAGACGGCGGAGCTTAAGATCGGCTCCTTTTTTTCCACTCCGTTGCTGGGCAAGGATGGCCGGGTGATGGGGGTGTTCAACGTCCACAAGTCCGAAGCGGACACGATTACCTTGGCGGAGACCCCTATTTTCAACGCCGCCGCGCGCCATATCGCGCTGGCGCTTGAAAATTCCAAATTGTTCCAGTCGGCGCGGCAAATGGCGATCACGGATGAGTTGACGGGCTTGTACTCCCGGCGTTACTTCGCCGAGGCGCTCAACAAGGAGATCGGCAAGGCGCAACGGACTGGCGCGCCATTGTCGCTGGTGATGATGGACCTGGACTACTTCAAGAGCGTCAACGACCTTCATGGCCATGGCGCCGGTGACGAGGCGTTGCGGAGTATGGGCAGGATACTTAGCTCCCATGTCCGCATGGGCGACACCTGCGCGCGGTACGGCGGCGAGGAGTTCGCCCTGCTGCTGCCGGGGGCGGGCGTGGAGGAGGCGGCGGCCATCGCCGAAAAACTGCGTCGCGCGGTGGAAGGCGAACTGCGCCTGCCGGCGGAATATGACAGCGGGTACGCGATCACGCTTTCGGCGGGGGTGGCCAGTTATTCCGGAGACCATGTATCCGCCGGGGAGTTGATCAAGGAGGCCGACCTTCACTTGCTGCGGGCGAAGGAGAACGGCAAGAACCGGGTATGCCATAAGATGATGGAGGGTTTGCTCCGCGGGGCCGGGGGCGAGCATCACGAGAAGCGATCGTCGCCGCGCGCCGCCGTGCGCCTGGGGGTAAGCCGGCGCGAGCGGGGTGTGCGGATGGTGGACATGCTGGTGGACGGCAAATGGGTGATTTGCGCGATAGACGACATCGGCCGGGAGGGGTTCCGGGGGTTCGTGGAGTTCGAGCCGCGGGTGGGCCAATGCTACACCTGCCGCGCGGTGGTGG
>JACQZB010000014.1:34699-46354 GCA_016207925.1 Nitrospinota bacterium | reverse complement strand
CAAAGAGGGCGAGGCATGCCTCGCCCCTACCGGAAGAATCCCCTCCCGCCGAGGCGGCGCGAATCCGTGGTCAGGCGACCACGGGGAAGCGCTCAAAGAACCAGCTTTTCACTTTTCCAGAGGTCACTTACAATAAGCCCATGATGAAACATTACAAGGTTCTCTTCGAGCCGCAGGGGGAGCACGGTGTTGCGAAGCGGAATATTTGATCCATATAAGGTGGCAGTGAGCGGGAAGGCATAAAATGCCGACGATTTGCGCGTTCTTCGGGATAGTGATCCGGATGTATTACGACGAACATGCGCCGCCGCATTTCCATGCCATGTATAATAATGACGAAGTGATTATCGAAATCGAAACGTTAAAAGTCCGCTCTGGGAATGTGCCGCGGCGCGCTCTGGCGTTGATTCTGGAATGGGCGGCGGCGCACCGGCGGGAACTGACACGGAATTGGAAATTGGCGCGCGAACATAAACCGTTGCGGGCGATCAAGCCGTTAGAGTGATATGGACAAGGTGATAAAGGTCAAACCGCTTAAGGGCTACCGTCTGGAGGTGACCTTTTCCGATGGTGCGCGCGGTGTTGTCTCTATCGAGAACAGGTTGTTCGGGCCGATGTTTGAACCGCTCAAGGATCCCGCTTATTTCGCCAAGGTTTCCATTGACGAGTATGGCGTCATTTGCTGGCCCAATGGGGCCGACTTGGCGCCCGACGCGCTCCACGAAAGCCTAAAGTCCGGCCAGAACGTGGCGTGACGCTATAATGGCGGCTTACCGCGCCGAGGGGGTGGGTGGGATGGAAAGCACCCCCTCCCGCCTGGCGGCGTCCCCCCCCTTGCCAAGGGGGAGCAAAAGAATGGAAATAACAAAGATGCGGTTGATTGACGACGATGCGAATCTTACCAGCTATTGATCTTCTGGGCGGCAAGTGCGTGCGGCTGACACAAGGGGACTATAACCGCGTCACCACGTACAGCGACGATCCCGCCGAAATGGCGCGCTACTGGGAATCGCTGGGGGCCGAGGGTCTGCACCTGGTGGACCTGGACGGCGCCAAGGCGGGCAAGCCGGTCAACCGCGACGCTATCCGCGACATCGTGGACGCCGTGGGCATCCCCACGGAAATCGGCGGCGGCATCCGTTCCGTGCAGACGGCGCAGGAATACCTTGACCTGGGCATCACGCAGGTCATCTTTGGCACGGCGGCGATTGAAAACCCCGACCTGGTGCTTTCAGCCGCTGATCTGTTCCCGGAGCGCGTGCTGGTGGGCCTGGACGTGAAGGACGGCAAACCGGCGGTGAAGGGCTGGCTGGAGACGGCGGACCTGGACCCGGTTGAACTCGCCATCCGGTTCGCCGCCATGGGCGCGGCGGGGGTCATCTACACGGACATCAGCCGCGACGGCGCGCTCCAAGGCGCCAACGTGGAAGGCTTGCGCGATTTCGCCTCCAAGGTGGAGTTGCCGGTCACGGCCAGCGGCTATGACACTGTGCCGCCGCATCATCCCCTGCCTGGACGTCAAGGACGGGCGCGTGGTCAAGGGCGTGAAGTTCCTCGACCTCAAGGACGCGGGCGACCCGGTGGAAATCGCCAAGGAGTACGACCGGCAGGGCGCGGACGAGTTGACGTTCCTGGACATCACCGCCAGCCACGAAAAGCGCAAGATCATCCTGGACGTGGTGGCGCATACCGCCGAGCAGGTGTTCATGCCGCTGACGGTGGGCGGCGGCGTGCGGGAACTGGCCGACATCTACGCCCTGTTGCGCGCCGGGGCGGACAAGGTGGCGGTGAACACCGCCGCGACCAAGAATCCCGAATTCGTGCGCGAGTCGTCGTTGCGGTTCGGCAGCCAGTGTATCGTGGTGGCCATAGACGCCAAACGCAAACCCGGCGGCGGCTGGGAGGTTTATACCCACGGCGGACGCACCCCCACCGGATTGGACGCGGTGGAGTGGGCGAAGCGGATGGAGGAGTACGGCTCGGGCGAAATCCTGCTTACCTCCATGGACGCCGACGGCACCAAACTAGGGTACGACCTGGAGTTGACGCGCGCCGTCAGCCGCGCGGTGACGATACCTGTTATCGCCAGCGGCGGCGTGGGCACGCTGGAGCATATCTACGAGGGGCTGACCACCGGCGAGGCGGACGCGGCGCTGGCGGCCTCCATTTTCCATTACCGCGAACACACCATCGCCGAGGCGAAGGAGTATCTGCGGGCGCGCGGCGTCCCGGTGCGGATGACCCCGCCCGCCGCGTGATGGAGCGGCGCCATGGGCAAGGGTAAAGGAGCGAAGGGCGAACGCGCGGGCGGGCCGCCCACCATCCACAACCGCAAGGCGCGGCACGACTACCACATCCTCGATTCCATGGAGGCGGGCGTCGTCCTCAAGGGCAACGAGGTGAAATCCATCCGGCAGGGCAAGGTGACGCTGCACGACGCCTTCGCGCGCGTGACGAAGGGCGAAGCGTGGCTGTGCGGATGCCACATCAACCCGTACCAGGCCCAGAACACGTTCACCACCTACGACCCCATGCGCGACCGCAAATTGCTGCTGCACAAACGCCAGATCGCGCAGTTGGCCGCCGCCACCCAGGAGAAAGGAATGACCCTGCTGCCGCTGAAACTGTATTTCAAGAAGGGTCAGGTGAAGATCGAGTTAGGCGTGGGCAAGGGCAAGAAGCAGTACGACAAGCGCGAGGACCTAAAGCGGCGCGACGCCGAGCGGGAAATGGACCGCGCGATGAAGCGGTAATATCCCGCTGCTGTAGGGGCAGGCCCCTGTGCCTGCCCGAAATGGGCGGCGCTGACCTCTCCTCTGGTAAAGTATCTCCATGGCGGACAAACCCACTCTCTACCTGATTGACGGCGCCGGGTACTACTACCGCGCCTACTTCGCCATCCGGCAATACTTGAGCAATTCCAAGGGCACACCCACCAACGCCATCTACGGCTTCGCGTTGATGCTCAATAAAATCCTGGGAGACTTGCAGCCCACCCACGCCGTGATGGTGTTCGACAGCAAGGAGAAAACCTTCCGCCACGAGATGTACGAAGACTACAAGGCCCACCGGCCCGAAATGCCGCCGGATCTGGCCGAGCAGATACCGTGGATTGACCGGCTGGTGGCGGCGCGCAACCTGCCCGCGCTGCGCCTGGCCGGGTACGAGGCGGACGATTTGATCGGTACGCTGGCTCATCGCGCGGTGAAGGAGGGGTTTGACGTGGTGATCGTCACCAGTGACAAGGATATGATGCAGCTTGTCGGCCCCGGTGTGCGCATATTCGATTCGATGAAGGACCGCTGGATCGGCCCGGAGGAGGTGCGGGAACGGTTCGGCGCGCCGCCGGAAAAGGTGGTGGACGTGCTGGGCCTGATGGGCGACACCTCCGACAACATCCCCGGCGTGCCGGGCGTTGGAGAGAAAACGGCCATCGCCTTGGTGACGGAGTACGGCGGGCTGGAGGAGGCCATCGCCGCGGCGCCGTTGATGACCAAAAAAAAGCTGCGTGAGAGCTTGATGGAATTCGCGGAGCAGGCGCGCCTGTCGCGCCAGCTTGCCACCATCGCGCGCGACGCGCCGGTGGATTTCGCTTCAGAAGCGTGGCGGCTGCATGAGCCGGATTACGATAAACTGCGCGAACTGTACACGGAACTTGAATTCCACACGCTGGCGGCCAGATTGGCCCCGCCGCCGCCAAAGGTGGCGCGTCAATATCAAACCGTGCTTACCGATGAGGCGTTCGAGGCGATGATCCAATCGCTGGACACTCCGGACGGGTTCGCGTTCGACACGGAGACGACCTCAACCGATCCCATGCGCGCGCGGCTGGTGGGGATGAGCTTTTGCCGCGCGCCGGGAGTGGCGTATTACCTGCCGTTGCGGCATGACTATCTGGGCGCGCCCGCGCAGTTGGCGCTTGAAACCGTGCTGCCGCCCATCCGCCGCCTGCTGGAGGATGAACGCATTCCCAAGGCCGGCCACAACATAAAGTACGACGCGCTGGTGATGGCGGGCGAGGGTGTCGCCGTGCGCGGGCCGATGTTTGACACGATGATCGCCTCGTACCTTATAAATCCTTCCGCGCGGCACGCTCTTTCCGCGGTGGCGCGCGAATGGCTCAACGAGCCGATGATCGAGTACGAGGAAGTGTGCGGTTCCGGCGTGAAGCAGATCACGTTTGACAAGGTGGAGGTGGCGCGCGCCACGGAGTATTCCGCCGAGGACGCCGACATGACGTGGCGGCTGCGCGGGAAACTGCGCGAACGCATGGAGAGCGATGGGCTGACGCGGCTATTCGAGGAGATCGAGACACCGCTGATCGAAGTCCTGGGCGCCATGGAACGCCACGCGCCCAAGCAGCTTGGCGAGATATTGTTCGAGAAGCTGAAGCTCAAGGGCGGGCGCAAGACCAAAACCGGCTACTCCACCGATCAGGGCGCGCTGGAGGATCTGGCGGCGGACCACCCGCTGCCCGCGCTGGCGCTGGAGTACCGCCAGCTCGCCAAGCTCAAGGGAACCTACGTTGACGCGCTGCCGCGCATGATTAATCCGGCCACGGGGCGCATCCATACCTCGTTCAACCAGACCATAACCGCCACGGGGCGGCTTTCATCCTCCGACCCGAACTTGCAGAACATCCCCATCCGCGGCGAGTTGGGCCGCGCCATCCGCCGGGCCTTCATCGCGCCGCCGGGGTGGCGGATAGTGAGCGCCGACTACTCGCAGGTGGAGCTACGCATCCTGGCGAGCCTGGCGGAGGAAACGGCGCTGCTGGAGGCCTTCAAACGCGGCGAGGACATCCACACGCGCACGGCGGCGGAGGTGTTCCATGTGGACGCGCGGCTGGTGACGCCGGAGATGCGCCGCGTGGCCAAGTCGGTGAATTTCGGCGTGGTGTACGGGCAGACGGCGTTCGGGCTGGCGGGCGGGCTGGGGATACCGCGCGCGGAAGCGCAGCGCTACATAGACAACTATTTCAGGATGTATCCGCGCGTGAAGGCGTATATCGAGCAGACCATCGCGCAAGCGCGCAAGGATGGATATGTGACCACCTTGGCCGGACGGAGGCGTTACCTGCCCGACATCAACGCCAAGAACCGGCAGGCGCGCCAGTTCGCCGAGCGCAACGCCGTCAATTCGCCGATCCAGGGGAGCGCCGCCGACCTGATCAAAATCGCCATGATCGCGCTGAGCCGCGCGCTGGGCGCCGGAGGCTGGGCGGCGCGGATGATTTTACAGGTTCACGACGAGTTGGTGTTCGAGGCGCCGGAGGAAGCAGTGGAGCGGCTGACCGCGCTGGTCCGCCGCGAAATGGAGGGCGCCTTGACCCTTTCCGCGCCCTTGACCGTGGACATCCGTTCCGGCGCGAACTGGGACGAAGCGCATTGAAGGTGACGGGACGGCCTAAAGCGCCGTATAATATATGCCGATAACGTGATAACAACCGAGGCATGACGGCGCCGTGGCCGAACAGCACCAGAAAGAGCGCGAGAACGAAAACGAGTCCACCGGCAGCGCCTTGGCGGGCATCATTGGCGAATTGGATCACATCCTCGACATCCCCCTCACCGTTTCCGTGGAGCTGGGCCGCACCAACATGACCGTGCGCGACGTCATCACGCTGCAAGTCGGTTCGGTGATCGAGCTGACCAAGCTCGTCGGCGAGCCTATGGAAATCTACATCAACAAGCTTCTGACGGCGCGCGGCGAAACCGTGGTGGTGAACGAGCGGTTCGGCGTGCGCGTCACCGACGTGATAGACCCGCTGGAAATCATCCGCGCATCCGTCCAGCAACAGTAGCGCCGGAGCGCGTCCCGCTACTTTACGTACTTCGCCTTGAAATACGCCGCGATTTCGGCCGGCGATTTGCCCTGTTTGGTCAACTCGCTGGTTTCCACCGCCTCCCGCATACAAATGCCGCACTGCGCGGCGTGACCGTCGGTGTAGCAGGTGAGCAGGCTTTTGTGCTGGAAACTGGGGTTGACCGCGCAGTAGCAGTAGCAGAATTGCTTGTCCAGCTCACGCGGCATCTCGCGCGCGATCTGGTAGGTCTGGGCGATCTGCGGCACGGCGGCGAACAGGCCGGGATCCAGCGTGGGGCGCGTTTCCACCGGCCCCTGGGCTTCCAGCAGCGATCTGGAGATTATCTCCGCCGCTTGCTTGTTGGACTGCGCCAGCGCCGCGCCCGCCGTAAAGGCGGCGGCGAACACCAATACGGTGAGCGATAGCTTGCGTAACATCATGACTTCTCCTTGGGCGGATGGCGTCCGCTTCATTTATTATACCCCGGATCGAGCATGTCGCGCAAACGGGGGCCGCAGCGCTTGCCGCCGCACTGGCCCGTGCCGGCGCCGGTGGCTTTCCGGAGCTTTTCCGGGGTGTCCGCGCCTTCTGCGATAAGTTTTTTGAAGGCGGCTTTCTTGATGCTCTTGCACTGGCAGATAACCTTAAGGTTATCCATGATCTCCGCCTGCGACGGCGGGGTCCCATGTTTCATGACAGATTTTCTATCTCCCGCGCCAGCAGGTCCATAAGCTCCGCCATCAGCCCTTCCGAAAAATCGAACCGCGCCCCCGCCGCCTCAAAAAGCTCCGGGGCGGACTTGGATCCGCCCAGAGCCAATGCGTCGAGGTAGCGGTCCACGGCCTGTTTTGGCTGTTTGCGGTAGGCGCGGTAAATCTGCAAGGCGCCAAGCTGGGCGATGGCGTACTCGATGTAATAGAAAGGTACCTCAAAAATGTGCAACTGGCGTTGCCAGCCGAACCGGCGCGCCTCTTCGGGCGCCTGCGTCCAGTCCACCCCGGTGGAAAAGCGCCGCGAAAGCTCCAGCCACGCGCCGCCGCGCTCCTGCTGGGAGTGGCCGGGGTGCGTGTACAGCCAATGCTGGAAGGCGTCCACCTGCGCCACCCAGGGGAACAGCGTCACGATGCCAGCCAGATGTTCGCGCCTGGCGCGGGCGCGCTCCTCTTCCGATTCGTAGAAGTATTCCAGCCGTTCGCCGCCCAACAGCTCCTGCGTCATGGAGGCGACTTCGGAGAACTCCATCGCGGCGTGGCGGTACCAGATCAGCGGCAAGCGGCGGCTTTGCAACGTGTGGAACGCATGGCCCCCCTCGTGAAGGAGCGTGTTCACGTCGTTCTGCGAGCCGACGGCGTTGGTGAAGATAAAGGGCATACCCGCCTCGGCCAGCGTGGCCTGGTAGCCGCCGGGGGCTTTGCCCTTGCGGCTGTCGAGGTCCATAAGGCCGCCCAGGGCGGCGTAGCGCTCGCCGAAACGGGGGTCAACGGAATTAAAAATCGCTTGAACGCCGCTGGTGAGCCGCTCCACTTTTTCAAAAGGCGCCAGCGGCGGGCGGCCCTTTTCGTCGCAGTCGGTGTCCCAGGGCGCCACGCCGCTGTCCAGGCCCATGGCGCGGCGGCGCTCCTCGGTGAGCGCGCGGGCCAGCGGCACGGCGGTTTTTTCGATGGCGGTGTGGAACAGGAGGCAATCCTCCGGCGCATAGTCGCGCAGTTTTGATTTGAAGCAGAACTCGCGGTAATCGGCCAACCCAAGGTTATTCGCGTACACCGCGCGCAGGGCAAGCATTTCATCGAACAGGGTGTCGAGGGTTTCTTTTTCTTTCAGGCGGCGCTCCGCGGCGGCGCGCCAGGCCCGTTCGCGCAGGGCGCGGTCCGGCTCGCGCAGGAACTTGGCCATCCGCGGCATGGTGCGCTCCTGCCCCTCGAAGTGGACGGTCATGCCGCCCATGATCTCCTGGTAGCGCTGGGAGCGCTCCTGCAGCGTCACCTGCACGGGGATGTTGCGCGCGTCGAACAGCTCTATGGAGACCGCGATCATCCGGTCAAGCCGCCCGTGCCCGCCTTGCACGAAAGCGGCGCGGGCGGGAGAGTCGTAGTAGCGGCGGTTGAGCCTGTCGTCCCACTCGGTCAGTTTCGGCTCCACCTCCCGCACGCAGTAGAGGTAGGCCTCCTTGCGGGCGGGGTCATCGGTGTGGCAGGTCATTTCGATATAGCGGCGCGTCACGAATTCGTCGGCCACGGCGCGCAATTCGGACCAATCGGAAAGCCAGCGCTCCAGTTGGGCGGCGGTATCCAGCGGCGCATCGGCCAGCGTACGGTAGTACGGCTCCAGCCCGGCCCAGTCCGAAGGCGTGAAATCCGCCGCCACGAAGCGGCGCGGGAACGGTTTCTCGCTATAGGTCATCATGAATTTCCAAAATCGGCCTGATATGGCAAACCGCCTTGACGGAAAGGGCGGGAGTGACTACCATGCCAACGCGGTTACTTCCAAACATCTTACTGGATTATAAGGGGCCAGAAGGGCGATGAAAAGGGTTCTGTTGAGCGTATCGGACAAAACCGGGCTTGTGGAGTTCGCCCGCGGGCTGGCGGAATTTGGGGCGCATCTGCTTTCCACCGGCGGCACGGCGCGCGCGCTACGCGAGGCGGGGCTGGACATTGTTGATGTCAGCGAATTCACCGGGTTCCCCGAAATGCTCGACGGCCGGGTGAAAACATTGCACCCGAAGGTCCATGGCGGCATCCTTGGCCGGCGCGATCTGCCCAGCCACCGCGAGCAGATGGTGGTCCACGGCATCGAGCCGATAGACATGGTGGTGGTGAACCTGTATCCCTTTGAAAAAACCATCGCCAATCCCAACGCCAGCCTGGAGGACGCCATTGAGAACATAGATATCGGCGGCCCCGCCATGATCCGCTCCGCGGCGAAGAACCATGCCGACGTGGCCGTGGTGGTTGATCCCGCCGACTATCCCGCGCTGCTTGACGAGTTGAAAAGCGGGGGCGGGAAACTTTCGCCAGAAACGCGCCGCCAGCTTGCCGCCAAGGCGTACGCCCACACCGCCTGGTACGACGGCCGCATCGCCGACTACCTGTCGAACAAGTTCGGCGTGGCCGAAAAATTCCCCGATCGCAAGATCATCCAGCTCGAACGCGCCCAGTCCATGCGATACGGTGAAAACCCGCATCAGGCGGCGGCGTTTTACCGGCTTGTGGGTGAAGGCTCCGGCGGGATCGCCACGGCGCATCAGTTGCAAGGCAAGGAACTATCGTTCAACAACATCGTGGACATGGCGGCGGCCTATGAGCTGGCGTGCGAGTTCGGCGAGCCATGCGTGGCGATCATCAAACACACCAACCCCTGCGGCGTGGCGGTGGACAACTTTTTACTGGACGCCTACGTCACCGCGCGCGACTGCGACCCCGTTTCCGCCTTTGGCGGCGTGATCGCCATCAACCGCGTGCTGGACGAGACGGCGGCCAAGGAAATCGCCAAGCTGTTCGTGGAGGTTGTGGTGGCTCCCGGATTCGACGAGGGCGCCAAGGCGGCGTTCGCGCTCAAGAAAAACGTGCGGCTGATCGAGTCCCCCTTGCTCAAGATCACCGGCGGGCTTACGGCCAAGTTCGTGCCCGGCGGGGCGCTGTTGCAGGATCAGGACGCCTTGACCCTGGACGAAAAGCTGCTCAAGGTGGTCAGCAAACGCCAGCCCACCGGGGAGGAGATGAAGGCGATGCGGTTCGCATGGACGGTGGCCAAGCACGTCAAGTCCAACGCCATCGTGTACGCCGACAGCCGCTCCACCATCGGCGTGGGCGCGGGGCAGATGAGCCGGGTGGACAGCGCCCGCGTGGCGGTGGAGAAGGCGACCCGGCCCGTGGCCGGCAGCGTGATGGCTTCCGACGCCTTTTTCCCCTTCCGCGACGGCATAGACGCCGCGGGCAAGGTGGGGGTGCGCGCGGTGATCCAGCCGGGCGGCAGCGTGCGCGACGAAGAGGTGATCGCCGCCGCCGACGAGTACGGCATGGCGATGGTGTTCACCGGCGTGCGGCACTTCAGGCATTAACCGCGCATTATACCTGGCTCTTATGCTATCATAATGATAGCACTACCGGACAGGAGACGGCGATGCCGCAAGCTCTTATCAGGAATCTTGACGTAAGTGTGTTGAACCGCCTTAAGACGCGGGCTGCCGCTCATGGCCGCTCATTGCAGGCGGAATTGAAGCGGATTCTTGAGCAGGCCGCCCGTGAGCCGGACCGGCTCACCGTGGAAGAGTTCATCGCCAAGACGGCCCGCCTGCGGCGCGGCGCGAAAAGCGGTGTATTGCGGGACAGCGTGGGTTTGATCCGCGAGGATAGAATGCGGTGAGCCGCTTTGTTCTGGACGCCAGCGTCGCGGTGAAGTGGCTTATTCCAGAAGCGCATTCCGGCGCGGCGATCCGGTTGCTCAAGGAAAAACATACCTTTTATGCGCCCGGCCTGATTTATGGAGAAGTGGGCAATGTCCTGTGGAAACGCGCCCGGCGGGGCGATATTACGTTCCCGTATGCCCAAAAGGCGCTTGCGCTGTTCATGGGGCTGGCGCTTGAGGTTCAGCCCGCCGCGCCCTTGACGCCGGTGGCGCTGAAATTCGCCTTGGCGGCGGCCTGCAGCGTGTATGACGCCTTTTATCTGATCCTGGCGATGGAACGCAGCGCCCCATTGGTGACGGCGGACAAAAAGCTGATCGAGTCCGTGACCGCCGCGGGCGCAGGCGAGTATATCCTGTGGCTAGGCGGCGCCGTGCCGTGACAACCCCGGCCCGGCGTTAATTTCCCCATGACGGCGATGCAGCTTTCCCGGATCGCGTTCTATGGCCGGACGCTGGACGAATACCGGTGGATGTTCGGCCTCGATACCGCGCGGTTTGCCTCCCTGCGTGTTCTGGACGTGGCCGCCGGGGCCGCGTCGTTCACTGCGGAGGCCGCGGCGTTAGGCGCCCGCGCGGTGGCGGTTGATTCGCGCTATGGCGCGTCCGCGGACACCCTGGCGCGCGACGGACAAAACGACATCGAGCATGTTCTGGATTCCGTGACGGGGAACAGGGAGATGTTCGACTGGGGCGTGTACGGCGGCATGGAGGGGCTGCGGCGGGCGCGCGAAACTTCGCTGCGGCGGTTCACGGACTCCTACCGCCATCCCCTGCGGGAGCGCTACATCGCGGCGACGGCGGTTCAACTGCCTTTCGCCGGTCAATCATTCGATGTGGCGTTATGCGGGCATCTTCTTTTCGTCTATGACGACCGGCTGGACGAGGACTTTCATGTAGCCGCGCTGGCGGAGTTGGCGCGGGTGGCGCGCGAGACGAGGGTGTATCCGCTGACGGCGCTGGATGGGGAACCCAGCCGGCTGGTGGCGCCGGTAATGGAGAAGCTGGCGCAACGCGGCGTGTACGGGGAATTGGTACCCGGCGGCGCCCGGTTCGTCAAGCGCGCCAGCCACCTGCTTATATTGCGGCGCGGCTAGGAAGGTTTTTTCGGCTGTTTGCCGGTGGCGCCGCGGCGATTGCGAAGCCGTTCGACATTAAGGACGCCGGGGGTTCTTTTCACCGCGTTCATGATGTTTTGAAGCTGGCCCAGGTCGGCGACCTCCAGCGTCATGGTGATGGCAGCCTTGCCGCCGGTGGTGGGTTCCGAGCGCGCCTCGTGGATGTTCACGTTGTTGTGCGCCATCACGCCGCTGACCTCGTGCAACATGCCGGGCTTGTCCTCGATTTCCGCCACCAGCGCCACGCGATGGCGCCGCTTCTCCTTCTCCTTTTCGGGTAGGCTCCACTCCACCGCCACGCGCCGTTCCGGGTCAATCCCGGACGCG
>JACQZB010000014.1:2344-34693 GCA_016207925.1 Nitrospinota bacterium | reverse complement strand
GCAGTCGGCTGTGTGGATAATCAGCCCGCGCCCGCTCGAGATGAAGCCCAGGATGGCGTCGCCGGGCACGGGGTTGCAGCAGCCGGCCATGCGGATGAGCACGTCGTCCACGCCTTGCACCCGCACCGCCGTACCCGGAACGGCGGCGGGCGCGCGCAGGATAAGTTTCTTGAGCGCGGTGGCCAGCGAACTGGCCTTGTCGCGCGCGGCGGCGGCCTCCTTGGGGGCCAGCCGCGCCACCGCGTGCGCCGCCTTGGCCTTGCCCACGCCAAGCGCGATGTACAGCCCCTCCGTGGACATGTAGCCGGAGGCCTGCGCGGTGGGCAGCGCCTTTTTTTCGTCCAGGTACACTTGCGGATTCAGGCCCAGCTTGAGCAGTTCCTTTTCCAATAGCTCGCGGCCCAATTCCATGGCCCGGCTTTTTTCCTCCATGCGGATGAAGGAGGCGATTTTGGTGCGCGCCTTGGAGGTTTTGACGAACTTGAGCCAGTCACGATGCGGCTTTTGCTGCGCGCTGGTGAGGATCTCCACGATGTCGCCGTTTTTCAATTCGTGGCGCAGGGAGGCCAGCTTGCCGTTGACCTTGGCGCCCACGCAGTGATTGCCCACGTCGGTGTGGATAGCGTAAGCGAAGTCAATGGGCGTGCCGCCCTGGGGCAGCGCCTTGACGTCCTGGTTGGGGGTGAAGACGTACACCTCGTCCGGGAACAGGTCTATCTTGACGTATTCGAGGAATTCGCGCGGATCCTTGACGTCCTTCTGCCATTCCAGCAGGCGGCGCAGCCACAATATCTGCTCGTCATGCTTGCCCTCCTTGGCGGCGCCTTCCTTGTACCGCCAGTGGGCGGCGATGCCCTCCTCGTTGATCAGGTGCATGGTGTGGGTGCGGATCTGGAACTCCACCGGCTTGCCCTGCTGCCCCACGATGGTGGTGTGCAGGCTTTGGTACATGTTCTCCTTGGGCAGCGCGATGTAGTCGTCCAGTTTGCCGGGGATGGGCTTGTACATGCTGTGCAGCATCCCCAGCACGGCGTAGCATTCCGGCTTGG
The DNA here is from genome assembly GCA_016207925.1 of Nitrospinota bacterium. GTDB lineage: Bacteria > Nitrospinota_A > UBA7883 > UBA7883 > UBA7883 > JACQZB01. Next base: position 33,644 of record JACQZB010000014.1, on the reverse strand, counting down.
TGTTGGTGATGACCCGCACCCCCATCAGGTCGAACACCTCGTCAAAGCTGATCTTTTGCCGGCGCATCTTGGCGAAAATGGAGTAGTAGTGCTTGGGCCGGCCCATGACCTCCACGCCCTTGAGGCCCTCGGTCTCCAGCCGGGCGCGGACCTCGGCCATGATCTTGCCGATGTACTCCTCCCGCTCCCCCGCGGCGCGTTCCACCCGTGTTTTGATGTCGGCGTATTCATGGGGGTGCAGGTACAAAAACGCGCTGTTTTCCAGTTCTGTCTTGATCCAGCCGATGCCCAGGCGGTTGGCCAGCGGCGCGTACAGATCCATGGTTTCCCGCGCCACGCGGCGCTGCTTTTCGGGCTTGAGAAAGCCCAGCGTGCGCATGTTGTGCACACGGTCGGCCAGCTTGATGAGGATCACGCGGATGTCCTTGCTCATGGCCAGGATCATCTTGCGCATGTTCTCCGCCTGCTGCTCCTCGCGGGTGGAGAATTGGAGCAGGGAGATTTTGGTCACCCCATCCACCAGCGACGCCACCTCCGCGCCGAACAGGGAGACGATCTCGTTCATGGTGGTGTCGCCATCCTCCACCGTGTCGTGCAGAAGGCCGGTCGCCACGGAGACATGGCCCAGCTTCATTTCGGTGAGGATGTTGGCGACTTCGAGGGGGTGGCTCAAGTACGGTTCGCCGGAAACGCGCTTTTGCCCGCGGTGGCAGCGGGCGGCGAAGGCATAGGCCCGCCACACCATTTCCATATCCGCGTCCGGCATGTACCGGCGCAACCGCTCGACGATGAATTCGGGGCGAATCATTCAAACCACCTGCCGCGCTTAACCTTATTGATTATAACATCACGTTGGAACGATTCAAAAATGGAGGAAATACTGGCGCGCTGTTGAACCTGGCGCGGCGGTTGGGTACAATACCTCACTTGTTCACTGGCCCCTCGTCTAATGGTAGGACAGTAGACTCTGGATCTATACGTCGAGGTTCGACTCCTCGGGGGCCAGCCAAATCAGTCCCGCGGCGATTCGTTCCCCGTCCGCGCCATGAGCGCTTTTTTCAACCCCGCCGAGAGACGAACGCAGTTTTTCCCGGCCAGCTTGGCGTCGTACATGGCGCGGTCGGCCCATTTTATAAGCGTGGGCGCTTCCAGCCCGTCGCCGGGATAGAGGGCCACCCCCACGCTGGCGCTGATCCGGATGGAGCGTGTACCCGCCGCGAAGGGTTCGGCGAGGGAGGCCACCAGCTTTTCGGCCACATGCACGGCGTCTTCGGGATGGCTCACTTCTTCGAGCAGCGCCACGAATTCGTCGCCGCCCAGGCGGGCCACCGTGTCGGAGGCGCGCACGCCAATGATCAGGCGGTCGCCCACGGCGCGCAGCAGGTCGTCCCCGGCGGCGTGGCCGTGGGTGTCATTGATCGCCTTGAAGCCGTCGAGATCAATGAACAACGCGGCGAGCATGGTTCCATGGCGGCGCGCGCGTTCGATGGCGTGGTCCAGCAGTTCGTCCAGCAGTGTGCGGTTGATAAGGCCGGTAAGCGGGTCGTGATGGGCCAGATTGCGCAGCATCTTTTCGCTTTCCACCAGCCGGTCATTTACGGCGCGCAGCTCACCCGTGCGCGCGGCGACCTTCAATTCCAACTCATGTTCCTGGCGCTGGAGCGCGGCGACCATTTCGCGGCGGATGGTGAGCGTTTCGGCTTCGGCTTTTTCCTTCCCGCGCCGAAGGACGTTGATGCGTTCGGCCAGGGCGAAGGAGAGCAACAGCATTTCCAGCGCGCTGCCGATCTGCATGGCGTACAGGGTGAAAAAGTTGGTGGGTATCAGGTCCAGGTTGCGCGCGCCGAGGGCCGCCGTGCCAATCAGCAGCATGGTCCACGCCAGCAGGAAAAACCGCGCGGCGCTGAAACCACGCGCCAGGCACAACGCGCCGGTCGCCGTGGCGACGATGGAAAAGGTCAGGCCCGTAAACGAGGTGAGCATGGCGTTGGCCTGATACGGGATCACCGGCGCCAGCGCCATCCACGCCGCGAACGCCGCCGCTAAACCCATGATAACCTTGTCCAGCAAGGGCGCGGCGCGCCGGGTGTCCAGGAACGCGCGCGAGAACAGCGCGCCAAACAGCCCCGTGGCGTTAAAGCCCGCCACCGCCGCAATGTTGCCCCATGCGGGCCAGTTGGGCCACAAGAACTCGTAGGCAAGCCCGTTCCACGCCGCCTGCCCCACCGCCATGCTGGCCACGAAGAGGACGTAGTACAGGTAACTGCGGTCGCGCAGTGAAAGGAACAGGAGGAGATTGTAGGCGAACAGCGCGGCCAATATTCCAAAGTACAGGCTCATGCCGATGTACGCGTCGCGGCTGTGTTAGTTGAACAGCGCCGGGGGCCATAGCGTGGAGGCCACCGTCATGCTCCCTTGTGACTTGAACCGCATGAACAACACGGAGCGCTCCCCCGGCGGGGGTGACACGGGAAAGACAAAGTGACGGTGCGGCGACGGACGTGCGCCGAAGGGCAGCAGGTCGCCCGCCGTGTAGCGGGCCAACTCGCGCCCGTCCGCGCCGGCCAGATAGACTTCGACGGAATCAAGCGTGGGGAAGGGGATTTCCAGAAGCCACTCGGACGGCGACGCAAGTTTGTTGTCAAGCCCGGCCATAACCCACATGGCGGACTTGGTGTACCCGAAGTTGGGTTTTTGCTCGCGCAGGGGTTTAAAGCGCGCCGCCATGGCGCCATCCATCACGTCACGCAGACCCAACGCGCCGGTAGGGTCTTCAAAGTAGTGATAGAAGGGGCCAAGCTCAACTTCGGCATTTGTGCCGGAAAGTTCCGCCGCGGCGGGCGCTTCACCGGCGCGGGCGGGCCCGCCCTGCATGACGGCGAGAAAAAGGGCCGCCAGGACAATGAAACCGCTCGTCGCGGTTTTTCCCGTCGCGGCGCTACAAGTCCGGTAAAAAAACAATGCCAGCCTTTCCCTGATGATGACGGTTCGGAGTATGCCTTATAATAATAATAGCCTTTAACTTTACTCCAATTGGCGTGGCGAATAAAGGCCCAGTTGCCGCGCGGGCGCGGGCGCGCTACCATTAACGCCATGTCCGCGTTGCTTGCGATAGAAGAGCTTAAAGTCCATTTCCCCACCGGAAGGGGGCCGGCCCCTGCCGTGGATGGGGTCTCCTACGAAGTGGCGCCGGGGGCCGCGGTGGGGGTGGTGGGCGAGAGCGGCTGCGGCAAGACCGTCAGCGCCCTGGCCATCCTGCGGCTGGTTCCCCGTCCGGGCGTAATCGCGGGCGGACGGATCATCTTCAAGGGGCGCGACCTGCTGACGCTGACCGAAGAGGAAATGCGCCAACTGCGCGGCGACCAGATCGGCATGATCTTCCAGGAACCGATGACCGCGCTTAACCCGGTGTTCACCATCGGCGACCAAGTAGCCGAAACGTTGCGGCTGCATCGCGGCATGAGCAAGAAAGAGGCGTGGGCGCAGGCGGTGGAAACCCTGGGCAAGGTGGGCGTCCCCGTGCCGGAGTCGCGCGCGCGCGATTATCCGCATCAGCTTTCCGGCGGCCTGCGCCAGCGGGCGATGATCGCCATGGCGGTGGCGTGCGGCCCCAGCCTGCTGATCGCCGACGAACCCACCACGGCGCTGGATGTCACCATTCAGGCGCAAATCCTGGACCTGATGCTGCGGATGCGCGAGCAAACCGCGTCCTCGCTTATCCTTATCACGCACGATCTGGGCGTGGTGGCGCAGACGTGCGGCGAAGTGGTGGTCATGTACGCCGGCAAGGTGGCTGAGCGCGCCTCGGTAAAAACCCTGTTCGCCGATCCCAAACATCCTTATACATGGGGGCTGCTCGACTCGCTGCCGTCGCGTTCCGGCGCGCGGCACAAGCAGCCGCTACGGGAGATCAAGGGGACGGTGCCCAGTTTGCTGAACCTTCCCAAAGGGTGCCTGTTCAATCCCCGATGCCCAAAGGTGATGGACATCTGCCGCACCCAGGAGCCGGAGTTAAAACCGGTCAACGGCGGGACATTTGCCGCCTGCTGGTTGTATTGAAGCGAAAGTAGTTACGCCGCACGCGCCGCTTGCCGGGAAGGCATTGATACAGTACAATCGCGGCGGTTACCACCCAGGAACGGTTCCATGTCGCACGCGCCAAGAATATCCGTTGTCGCTCCGATATTTAATGAAGAGGAGAACATCGGAGGGTTTATCGCGGAACTCACCCCTATTCTTGACCGGCTTGACCCGCATTTTGAAATCATCGCCATTGACGACGGTTCCACGGAGGCCAACCGCATGATCTCGGACACTACGGGCGTCGTGCTGCACGACTACGGCTGCTCGCTCAAGGCTATCCGGTCCGACGGGGCCAAGAACATCCGCCTGTACGGCGAGATGCACCGGTTCATCCCCGCGGTGGCCTCGTGGATGGGGGTGAAGGTGACCGAGCTTAAGGTCAACCACCGCCCGCGCGTGGCCGGCTCCAGCAAGTACGGCATAGACCGCACCGTCCGCGTCATCCTGGACCTTATCACGGTCAAGTTTTTGTTGAGTTATTCCACCAGCCCGATACAGATTTTCGGCCTGCTGGGGTTGATAAGCGGCGGACTGGGATTTTTGCTGGGCGTGTGGCTGACCATCCAGAAGTTCGTGTTTGAAATGCCCCTGGGCAACCGCCCCGCGCTGCTGCTTTCCGCCCTGCTGGTGCTGGTGGGCGTGCAGTTCATCTCCATCGGCCTGATCGCCGAAATGCTGGCCCGGACGTATCACGAGTCGCAGGGCAAGCCGATTTACGTGATTCGGGACACGCTCGACTGACCATGCCGCGGTGATGGCCGCCCTTCGACGCATCGGACGCAACGCCGTCTTCAAGACGCTCACCGAACTTGTCGGCCGGGCGCTCTCTTTTATTTTCTATGTGGCGCTGGCGCGCTGGCTGGGCGAAGAGGCTCTCGGCGCGTTCTCGCTGCTGTATTCGGTGGGCGCGGTGGCGGTGTTCCTGGTGGATCCGGGTTTGAACCTGCTGCTTATCCGGGAAGCTCCGCGCGATGAAGGCTACCTGGCGCGGACGGCGGGCGTGGCGCTGGCGGCGAAGCTGGCGCTGTGCGCCGCGTGCGTGGCGGCGGCGGCGGGCCATGGCTTGGCCGCGGGATACCCGCCGGCGATGGTGGCGCTGTTCGCCCTGATGGGGGCGCAGATGGCGGCGTTCGCGCTGGCGGAGTACGCCGGCGCCCTGTTCCAGGCGCGCCAGAGCATGGAACACGAAACGCTGGCGCTGGGCGCGGGCAAAATCGCCGTGACGGGCGCCGCCGTGCTTACGCTTATGTTGGGCGGGGGGTTGGCCGCCACGCTGCTGGTGATGACCGCCGCGCAGATTTTGGCCGCGGCGGGGGCGCTGTGGTGGGCGGCGCGCCGGGGCGTTCCGCTTTTGCCGCGGTGGAACGGGGCACAGGCGGCGCGGCTGCTGCGCGCGGCGGCGCCGCTGGGGGTGGTGACGTTTTTCACCATCGCGTTCTACCGGCTGGACGTGATCGTGGCGCCGCTGCTGGGCGTGGGGTTTGGCCCATTGGGGCATTATTCGGCGGGAGTAAAAATTCTGGACGTGGCGCTGGCGGCGCCCACGCTTATGATGGCCGCGGCGTTTCCTACCCTGTCCGCCATGGCCGGCGCGGGCCGTGGCGCATTCCGCGCGGCGGCCAACCGGGCCGTGGCGGGCGTGGCGGCGGCGGGCGTGGCGGCGGGCGCGGTAATCTGGGCGTTGAGCGATCCGCTGGTGACATTGCTTTACGGCCCCGCCTTCGCCCCGGCGGCGGAATCCTTGCGCTGGCTGGCGGCGGCGGCGGCGGTCATGTTCGCCCGCCACGCCCTGATCTCCGTCCTGCTGCTGGACGGGCGGCAGGGGAGCGCCGCGCTGTTCACGGGCCTGGCCGGGGCGCTGAACCTGGCGCTCAACACGGCCTTGATACCCCCCATGGGCGTCACCGGCATGGCGCAGGCAAAACTCTATACCGACGTTGCGCTGTCGCTGGCGGCGCTGGCCATGTGGGTACGGGGGCGGCCATGAGCCATACGCCAAGGACGCTCGATCTTGGATGCGGCGGCGCCAAGACCCCCGGCGCGGTGGGGATGGACCGTCTGCCGCTTTCCGGCGTGGACGTGGTGGCGGACCTGGACGCGCCCTTTTTTCCCTTTGCGGAGGGAAGCTTTGACGAAATTGTGATGACCGACGCCCTGGAACATGTGGCCGATCCGCGCCGCGCCCTGGCGGAATGCGTCCGGATTTTGGCTGACGGCGGGCGCATCACCGCGCGCGTACCCCATTTCACGTCGCTGCACGCGTACAGCGACGTAACCCATCGCCATTTTTTCAGCGCCGAGGGTATCCGGCGCCTCGCGGGGGCGGCGCCGGAGCCAAGCCCGCACCTCACCGTGCCGGGGCTTGCGCTCGTCAGTCTTCGTATCCGCATGTGGCGGCTTTGGAGGATTCTGGGGGTGGAACTATTGGCCAACGCTTATCCAGTCACCTATGAAAAGCTGTTCGCCTTCATTTTTCCTTCGATGAGCATTGAATTTCGTTTGACCAAACGGTGAAATGTGTATTAATAAAGAAGAGGGCATTTCTCGTCTGTTATATCCGTATTTCGCGGATAGGCCTGCGCAGGGGGCGCGCTGGCGCGCAAGGTGTCAATGAAAATTGGAATAGATATTCGCACGATCAACAAGCCCAAATCGGGCGTGGGGTACTACGTCACCAACCTTATCCGCAAGTTCCAGGAAATAGATCAGGATAATCAATACCTTCTCATTTCTAACAACGGCGCCTACGAACAGGAATTCCGTGATTTGCCGAATTTTGAGCATTGCGCCACGCATGTTTCCAATGAGAACCACATCATCGGCGACTTGTGGGAAAGCTTTTACCTGCCGAATTTCCTTAAACGCAAACATGTGAACGTCTTCCACGGTCCGGCGTTCATGATTCCCTTGCGCCAGGCATCCACCCGCCTGGTGGTGACCATTCATGACATCGTGGCCTACCAGCGGCCCAAAACAGTGCCGCTGAAATACGCCATGTACATGCGGCTGTTGATCCGCATGGTGGCCCAACGCGCGCATCGGATCATCACCCCGTCGCAAAGCACTAAGAACGATCTGATTGAGCGGCTGGGCGTGGCCGAAGGGAGGATCACCGTGATCTACGAGGCGGTAAGCCCTTTCTTTGTCCCCCCGTCGCCGGGGACCTCGTTCGAGGCGATCAAGGCCAAGTTCGGCATCCGCGACCGTTACATCCTCTTCACGGGCAACCTGGAGCCGCGCAAGAACCTGGCGCGGGTGATGCGCGCGTTCGATCTGGCGCGCAAGAAGCTGGGGGGGCAGTACCAACTGGTTATCTGCGGAAAGAAAGGGTGGCTGTACCGCGACATTATCGAAACATTCGAGCGCCTGAAAGGGGACGGCGACATCGTGCTTACCAACTACGTCGCCGAGGACGAGCTGCGCCAGCTTTACCAGGGCTCCGACCTGTTCTTGTTTCCCACCCTGTACGAAGGGTTCGGCCTGCCGGTGCTCGAAGCGATGCGGTGCGGCGTGCCGGTGATCACCTCGAACATTTCCTCGCTGCCGGAAATCGCCGGCGGCGCGGCGCTCTTGGTCAATCCGCTGGACGTGGAGGACATCGCCGCGGCCATCGCGCGGCTGGTGGGGGACGCGGCGCTGGCGCGCGAGCTTCGGAACAAGGGATTGCGCCGCGCCGAAAGCTTTTCCTGGACGGACACGGCGCGCCAAACCCTGGAGGTGTACCGGTCCGTTTTGTAGCGGAGCATGAAACGCATGGCGTGGCTGGCGGTGGCTGTCCTCGCGGCGCTGGCCGCGGGGCTGATCCAGTTTGTGTTCAACCCTTTCGGCCTTGGCCCGCATCCCAAGCGGGCGTTGCCGTCCCGGTTTTTCGCCGCGCCCGCCGAAGACTTATCCGCGCTCGCGCTGCTGCCCGGCGGCCGCGACGCTTTCGCGGAAATAGCGCGGCGCATCGAAGGCGCGCGCGAATCCATCCACGTTCAAACCTTCATCTGGCGCGACGACGCCATTGGCCGGCAGGTGGCGGCGGCGCTGACGGCCGCCAGTGAGCGGGGCGTGACGGTGACCGCCCGCAAGGACGCCCTCGGCACGTTTTTTGAGTTGGGAGACATACTTGCCGGGCGGCCCAGCCCGGCGTTCACCCGCGCGGGACTGCGGGGAAAAGGCAACCTTCATGTCACCGTGGATCCTTTCGCCGTCAACGATCACAGCAAATACTTCATCTTTGATCACGCCGCCGTCATCTTTGGGGGCATGAACATCGGCGACGAATACCACACCCGATGGCGCGACTACATGGCGCTGATCGCCCGCCCGGAGTGGGCTGCCGCCTTCGAAGCCGCCACGCTGCGCGGCGCGCCATGGCCCTTCGACGGCCCGGTGTTCCTTGCGGTCAATGACCGTTCCGCCACGCGCATCGCCCCGGCGCTCATCGAACTGATGGACGCCGCCCGCGAGGAGTTGGTGATCGAACACGCCTACGTCTCCTTTGGCCCCATGCTCGACGCCATCATCCGCGCGGCCAAGCGGGGTGTCCGGGTCACCCTGATCCTTCCCGCCCGGCCCGATACCCATCACTACGCCAACATGGCCACGGTGAACCGGCTGCTGGCCGCCGCTCCCGCAAACCTTGCCGTATGGCTGTACCCCGGCATGACGCACGCCAAGGTGATGCTGGCCGACCGCCGCTACGCCGTGGTGGGTTCGGCCAACCTCACCCCGCGCAGCATGGTCACCACCCGCGAGGCGGCGCTGTTCGTCCACGGCAGGGCCGATGACCCCTTCATCGCCGCGCTGGCGGCGAACATGGAGCAGGCCCGCGCCGCGTCCGCGCCCGTGACGGCGCCGTTCGCGATGGGATGGTATGAGCACGCGGGCGCCGTGTTGGGCAAGTACACTTGGTGAGCGCCGCGTGAAGGGGTGCGTCCCCCTGCAAATAAGGGCTTTGCATAAGCGCGGCGCGCCATGCCCCCTTGTGATTGATTTTCTATGCCGCGCCGGGGTTGCGGACGGCTTCCACAAAGCGCATCCGCAGATCGTACAGCACGTGGGAGAGCAAACGCTTTTCGTCCTCGGTAAGGTTCCCGCGCGTTTTGCCGTCCAGCAGCGAAATGATGTCTATGGTCTGTTTGGCGAGGTCAAGGTTCGTGGACGTATGGCCGGAAACCGGGTCCTGGAACCCGCCCATGTGGTACACGGCGCTTTGGGCCATGGAAAGGATAAACGTGGAAAAATCAATGGGGGGCGCCGTGGGGCCTGCGGCGTCGGCGGCCTGCTGGGCCGCGTCCTGTTCCTTGGTGGAAGGGCCGGGCGGAATGGAGGACGGCGCGGCGGACCGTTCCGCGGGAGCCGCGGGGGCCGGAGCGGATTCTTCGTCCCCGCCGCGGTTGCGCCGGTCGCGGAAGGCGAAGCCTTCGCTGGACTCCTTTTCCGCCGTCATTCCTGGGTTTCCTCGCCGTCGTCCGTGGTGGTCTTGAACAGGTCCTCGCTGGTGGGTACCACTTCCTTGCGCGGCTCCACCATGCCGGTGGCGATTTCCTTAAGGGCCACGTCCACCACCTGCATATCCTCCGGGTCAACCAGCGGATCGGCGCCGCGGGTGAGTTGGCGGACGCGCATGGTCACCAGATTGGCCAACAGGTAGCGCTGAGGCACTTTCTTGGAGGCCGCGGTGAAAAGTTCCAGGCTGAACATCGGTCACATCCTTTCGTTACGCCGCGCGCGGCGTGTTATTTAGGCTCGACAAACCTTTCGGCTTCTTCTTTTTCCAGTTCCTGCTGGCAATCCACGCACAGAATGGAATAGGGCCGCACCTGCAGACGCTTTTTGGAAATTTTCTCGCCACACTCGGCGCAGATGCCGTACTCGCCCTTTTCGATGCGCAGCAACGCCTCGTCAATCAGGCGCACTTCTTCCTGGCCGCGGTTCTTGAACATATAGGCCATCTCCTGCTCATAGGCGGACTCGGCCACGTCCACGTCGTCGCCATGGCGGCTTTCAATCTCGTTGCGGATTTCACGGTCGAATCCGCGATCCGCCTTGAGCAATGCCGCCCGGCGCTTGAGCAGAAGCTTTTTGATGTCGTCGAAACTTTGGGACTTCATACGTCGCTTCCTTGATGCGCGGGTTCAATAACCAATTGAATTCCCGCGCGGTTATCCCGTACTGCCACTGCCACAATCTCCCGCGAACCTGCGCGGAAAACTACCGAACATTGAATTTTACCAAACTCAAAGTTTTTAATCAAATACATCCTTAACACCCGGCCCCGGCCCGTGGTAAGGTATAGCCCATACCGCTGTTAACGAATTGAAGGCCATGTATTCATTGACCCGCGACGAGTTCCGCGCCCTGTCCCAAAAGGGCAACCTGATCCCTGTGTACCGCGAGATTTTCTCCGACCTAGAAACCCCCGTGACCGCCTACATCAAGCTGGGCGGCGGGCCGCATTCCTGGCTGCTGGAATCCGTCGAGGGGGGCGAAAAATGGGGCCGCTACACCTTCCTGGGCATCGAGCCGGCCAACGTATTCGTCTATCGGGACGGCAAGGTAACGCTCACTGGCCCCGCCGGACGGAGCGAATATCAGGCGGCAGGCGACCCGCTGGATGAGCTTAAAAAGCTGATGGCGGGGTATCAACCCGTCGCCATGCCGGGCCTGCCCCGGTTTTCCGGCGGCGCGGTGGGCTTTTTGGCCTACGACGCCGTGCGCTACTTCGAACGCCTGCCCGGCGTGGTCAAGGATGATTTAAACACCCCGGACGCGGTGTTTGTGGTCACGGACACCATTGTGATTTTCGACAACGTGGCTCATACGCTGAAAGTCGTGTCCAACGCCCATGTGGGGGACGACGGCCCCGACGCCGCCTATACCCGCGCCCTGGGCAAGATAGACAAGCTCATCAACAAGCTTAAAGGGCCGCTGCCGTACTTCGAAGTGTCGCGCGGCGACCCGGCGGCGGCGGAGTTCACCGGCGCCACGGACCGCGCCACGTTCATGAAAAACGTGGAGCGGTGCAAGGACTACATCCGCGCGGGCGACATTTTCCAGGTGGTGCTGGCCCAGCGGCTTTCCACCACGTTGCGCGTGCCGCCGTTCCAGGTCTATCGCGCCTTGCGGACGGTGAATCCCTCGCCCTACATGTTCTTCCTCAATTTCCCCGAGGCCACGGTGGTCGGCGCGTCGCCGGAGTCGCTGGTGCGCGTGGAGCAGGGGACAGTGGAGGTGCGCCCCATCGCCGGAACCCGTCCGCGCGGCAAGTCGCCGGAGGAGGACGCGGCGCTTTCCGCCGAGTTGCTGGCCGACGAAAAGGAACGCGCCGAACACATCATGCTCGTGGACCTTGGGCGCAACGACGTGGGCCGCGTGGCCGAAGGCGGCAGCGTGGAGGTCAACGAACTGATGACGGTGGAAAAATACAGCCATGTGATCCACATCGTCTCCAACGTGCGGGGCGCGTTGCGGCAGGGGCTGGACGCCTACGATGCCCTGCGGGCGGCCTTTCCCGCCGGTACGCTGTCCGGCGCGCCCAAAATCCGCGCCATGGAGATCATCGAGGAGATGGAAGGGACGCGGCGCGGTGTGTATGGCGGCGCGGTGGGCTATTTCTCATTCTCCGGCAACATGGACGTGGCCATCGGCATCCGCACCTTGCAGATCATGGGCGCAACGGCGCACTTGGGGGTGGGCGCGGGCATCGTGGCCGACTCCGTGCCCGCCAGCGAGTATCAGGAGACTATCAACAAGGGCAAGGCGCTGATGAAGGCGGTGAAAATCGCCGAGAACGGGCTGGAAGGGGTATGAGGGGCGATTATGAGTCCGTCATCATTTGTCGGTTTCGATCCGGCCCAGATGCCGGACCAGGACGATTCATATCCCGGAGGAGATCATGAACGCCCATAAGCGCGAGATGGCGCGCAACCTGATATTGCGCTTCGGACAGGGAAGCTTCAAGAAGACCTATATCCGCCTGCGCGATTTCGCGGTCACGGACGGGGGCCTGAAGCGCATAAAATGCCCCGCATTGGCCTTGACCGGCGCTGGCGAAGGGAAAGAGCCTTTGCGGCAGCTTGAACATTTCCTTCGCTTGGTGTCCGGCCCCGTGGCGTCCCATGCGTTCACCAGTGATGAAGGGGCGGACGGCCATTGCCTGTCGGGGAATCTGGCGTATTCGGCGGCTGTTTCCCTGGATTGGCTGGACGAGGTTTTCGCCTGACGCGCCCCCGCGTCCGAGCGCCAAAGCTTGACTTCGCGTTCAAACAATCTGATAACTACAAAGGGTTAGTTGCGCGCTGGGCGCGCCTTGGAGACATCGAAGGAAAACAATGAGCAAGGATTATTACGACATTCTGGGCGTCAAACGCGGCGCCAGCGCGGCGGAGATCAAAAAAGCCTACCGCCGCCTTGCCAAGCAATACCACCCCGACAAGGCCAAGGGGGACAAGAACGCCGAGGAGATGTTCAAAAAGGTCAGCGAGGCCTACGCCGTGCTTTCCAACAAGGAAAAGCGCGCCCAGTACGACCAGTTCGGCCATGACGCCTTCCGCCAGCGGTTCAGCCAGGAGGACATTTTCGGCGGCGCCGACCTGCGCGACGTGTTCCGCGAGTTCGGATTCGGCGATGACGCCTTTAGCCAGATATTCGGTTTTGGCGCGGGCGGGCGCGGCGGGCGGGCGCGGTTCGAGTCCGGCCCCGGCGGCATGGGCGGTTTCGGGTTTGGCGACATATTCGGCCAGGGCGGGCCGGCGAAAGGCCAGGATGTCTCCACGGAGATGACCATTTCCTTCCACGAGGCCATCCATGGCGGCGAGCGGCAATTGACAATGCGGGTCAGCGGCAGGCCAAAAACGGTGAACGTAAAAATTCCGCCCGGCATCGAGACCGGCAAGAAGCTGCGGGTCAAGGGCGCGGGAGCGCCCGGCGCGCCGGGAGGCCCGGCGGGCGACCTGTATATCGAGATCACCGTGGCGCCCGACCCCACGTTCACCCGCGAGGGGGCGGACTTGATCGTGGACGCGCCGGTGAAGTTTTCTACGTTGATATTGGGGGGCGAAATCAGCGTGGCCACCCTGGAAGGCCCGCGCGCCATCAATATAGCGCCGGGAGCCGATCCCGCCAAGCGCATCCGCATCAAGGGCGCGGGGGCGCCCCGGCTGGGCGGCGCGGGCCGCGGCGACTTGTATGTGAACCTGAAGGTGCAAACGCCCCGCCACGTCACCGGCGAGCAAAAGACGCTTGCGGAAAAGCTGGCCCAAGCGGGCCTGTGAGGGCGCGTTGACAGCGGCGGACGTTGAAGCCTAGAGTAACCGTGTAACATTCCCAACTTCACGGCGGTATTCCGGTTACATGCGCGATAAAACGGCGGAACTGTTCCAGGACGTGGGCGACACCATAGGGGATGTAGCCGATCCCGACACGATGTTGTCCGTCATCGTGCTGGCGGCCATGCGGGTGATGAAGGCGCGCGCGTCGTCCCTGCTGCTGCGCGACGAGCGCTCCACCCGCCTGCGGTTCCACATCTGCGCGGGCGAAAAAAGCGAACAGGTAAAACGGTTCGAGGTGGAGCAGGGCGAGGGGATCGCCGGATGGGTGGCCCAGACGGGCAAGGCGCGTCTGGTTCCCGACGTGCGGCAGGAGCCGTTGTGGTCGCCCAAGGTGGCGCGGGCGGTGGGCTTTGAAACCACGTCGCTGGCCGCCGCGCCGCTTTTGGTGGGCGATCAGGTAATCGGGGTGCTGGAGGTGATTGACCGCGAGGACGGCGCGCCGTTGACGGAAGAGGACCTGGAACGGCTGGAGGCGCTTTCGGACCTGGCCGCGTCGCTGATCCTGCAGGCGCGGGTGAACCAGGAAGTCGCCAGCGAAAACCGCATCCTCAAACGCGAGTTGGGCGGGCCGCGCGCCATCGCGGGCCGCTCGCCGGCCATCCTCAAGGCGGTGGAGGACTGCCGCAAGATCGCCGCGTCCCACGCCACGGCGCTTATCCTGGGGGAGTCGGGGGTGGGCAACGAGCTGTTCGCGCGGCTGATTCATGAAGGCTCGCCGCGCGCGCGCCGCCCGCTGGTGGTGGTCAACTGCGGGGCTTTGCCGGAGACACTTTTGGAGCGCGAGTTGTTCGGCCACGAGCGCGGCGCGTTTACCGGCGCGGACGCGAAAAAGCCCGGCCTTTTCGAAGCGGCCCACACCGGCTCGATTTTCCTGGATGAAATCGGGGAGATGTCGCCGGCGATGCAGGTGAAGCTGTTGCGCGTGCTGCAGGAAGGGACGTTTACCCGCATCGGCGGACAGGCGCCCTTGACGGTGGACGTGCGGGTGATCGCCGCCACCAACCGCGGCCTTGCCGCGATGGTGGCGGAGGGGACGTTCCGCGAGGACCTGTTCTACCGGCTCAATGTGGTCAACGTGCGCGTGCCGCCGCTGCGCGAGCGGGGCGGGGATATCCAGGTCCTGGCGGAGGAATTCGCCGCCCGGTTCTCGCGCGAGTTGGGGCGCGAGCCGCGCGGCTTCACCCCGGAGGCCATGGCCGCGCTTATGGCCTACCCGTGGCCCGGCAACGTGCGCCAGTTGGAGAACGCCATCGAGCGCGCCGTGATCCTGGGCGACCGGCCCCAGATCGGGGTAAGCGACCTTCCCCCGGAGATCACGCAGCCACGCCGCGCCGCTTCGCCCGCGGGAACGGAACTCAAGGCCGCCGTGGACAACTTCAAGCGCGAGCATGTGCGCGCCGCGCTGGCCCTGCACGGCGGCAGCCGGACGCGCGCCGCGCAGGCGCTGGGCGTGCAGCGCACCTACCTGAGCCGCCTCATCAAGGAGTTGGGTGTGGAGGCGGCGGACGGTGGATAACTGGATACTTGTGCTGGCCGGGTTGGCGCTGGCGGTCGCGCTGACCTCGCGGCTGCGGCAGGTGGATGAACCGGCGCGCCGTTTCATGCGCGAGCCTTGGGGCGGCCGGCTTGCCGGCCCCGCCGAACGGCTGGTGGTGGAGGGCGCGGGGGTGTTCACCATCAAGGTGATCGCGCTGGAGTTTGACGAAATCGGCCCGGTGATGTACGTCAACGGCGAGTTCGTCAACGGGCCGCAGCGGCTTGACGTGGACTTCACCGCGGCGGACGTCACCGTGGGCGGGGAGATATACGAGTTTGTCCCTTTCGACCCCACTGGCCCGGAAGGGGAACCCGCCGGGGAGCGCATGGGCGACCTGCACACGCTTGCCAGCCCCCTGTGGATAGAGCCGGAACAGCGCGGCAAGTTCCGCGCGCCGCTGGCGGAGACGGAACGCGAAGGGCGCCTGGTGGAAATCATGGACCGGCTCGACGACGCCGCGCGGCGCATGGTGGACCGCCTCGACGCGGAATTGGGCGAGTACGCGCTGGACGACGAAAGCTTTTCCCGCTACGAGGAGATGTTTGTCAACGACCACGTGGTGCGCCAGATCGCCGCGGAGATAGAGCGGGAGTTCATCTGGAAGCCGGGCCGCGTTACGGCGGCGGTGCGGTTCTACAATTCCTACGAGGAGCCGCTGCAGGACGCGGTGGCGCGTTTCGAGGTCACGCCGGAGGACTCGCTGACGCTCAAGAAGAACATCCGCGGCGTGTTGCTCAATGCCCTGCGCGCCGAGTTGGGGCTGGACATGCGGGCCTACAATGCCGTGGTGTTCGAGCGGTAGAATGGATTTCCGCTAGCGGAGAACTATCAAAAAAGTTTGACAATCGCGGCCACAAGCGCGATGGAAGCGGCCATCATGCCGCCAAGTTTGATGGTTAAACGGTATTCGAGATCGCGCAAATCCTGTTTGGCCGCCAATGTCTCCTGAACGATACGCGCCAAGGCTTTCGCCTGAGCCTCGGCTTGCAGGCCGGTAAACCCCGCCGCCTTTAGCTCATTCGCGTACTCATAGGGTGTCAAATACGATGCTCATGATATTCTCCTGCCCAATTATACGCAAAATTTTTGCGCTTGTGGAAATGGCTTTTTTGCGCCACGCGGATCTTGGCCCCGTAGCGGCGCCCCCAATATCCTGTTGCCGCAAAACATTTCGTAATCCCCTGCCTTAACACTTGACTCTGTAGTAAGGTACAGGCTTTATATTATTGTTGGAGCGAAAGGAGACCATTATGCCGCCGCTGACAATCGGGAAGGCCGCCAAACTCGCTGGGGTTGGCGTGGAAACAGTCCGTTTCTATGAGCGCGAGGGGTTGGTGCCGGAACCACCCCGGAGGCAATCGGGATACCGGCAATATCCCGCAGAAACGGTACAGAGGATTCGCTTCATCCGGCGGGCCAAGGATATTGGTTTCACCCTCAAGGAAATCAGGGAGATGCTGGGGCTGCGGGTTGATGCATCGGCGGCTGCCACGTGCGACGCGGCTCGAAAACTGGCCGAAGAAAAAATCGCCGATGTGCGTGGGAAGATCAGTACGCTTCGGCGGATGGAGACGGTTCTTGCGCGGCTGGTGGACTGCTGTAAAAAGCGTTCCGCATCCAGCGAATGCCCAATACTCGAAACGCTCATCAAGGAGGGATCCGATGGAAACAAACGGATCAAGCCCAAACAAAAGAAAAAGTAAGGCGGGGACCATCGCCCAAGCGGGCGCGTTGATAACAGCCATCCTCGCGTCGGCTTGCTGCTGGCTGCCGCTTTTATTCATCGCGCTTGGAGTGTCGGGCGGCGCGGTGGCGGCCCAGTTCGAGGCGTACCGCCCGGTCCTGCTTCCGGCGGCTTTTGGCCTGTTGGGGTTGGCGTTTTACTACACCTATCGAAGGCCAAGGGCGGGAGCCATGGAAACGTCCGGAGATGGTGATGCGTGTTGCGCCGTGCCGGGCGGACAGGATAAAGCGCCCTGTTGTCCGGAAGTGGGCGGGAGTGGTTTGACGGTCGGAAGATTCAACAAGATCATGCTTTGGGTGATTGCCGCCCTCGTGCTTGCGTTCACCTTGTTCCCCTATTACGCGGGAATTTTCATCAACGGGTTAGGTTAGGAGGCGTCCTATGACAGAGCAACGGGAATACCGGATGGTGGTTAAGGGCATGACGTGCGGCCATTGCGCGGCCACGGTTAAAAAAGCGGCCGAAAACGTGCCGGGTGTCTTGAGGGCGGAGATAGATTTTGAATCCGGCCACGCCGTCATCAAGGGTGAGAGGGGGATGGATCCGCGGCAGGTTGTTTCCGCGATACAGGGCGCCGGCTACCTAGCTGAACTCAAAGGAGACGAAAACTTCCGTCCGGAACAAGGAACGGTCCGTGATTCTCCTTCCATCCCCGCCGACAAACAAAATGGCGTGGATGCCGATCTGATCATCATCGGGGGCGGTTCGGCCGGGTTTGCCGCGGCCATCCGCGGGGATGAACTGGGCGCGAAAGTCATTATGATCAACACGGGGACGCTTGGCGGAACCTGCGTCAATGCCGGGTGCGTCCCATCCAAAACCCTTATTCGCGCCGCGGAGGCCCATCATCGGGCGTCGTCCAGCCGATTCGCGGGCATAGAGAGTTTTTCCCGCGTTTCGGACTTCGCCGCAATTATCCGGGAGAAGGACGAATTGGTCGCCTCGTTGCGTCAGACGAAATATGCGGATGTCCTGGCCGCATACGGGAATATCCGGCTGATCGAAGGCCGCGCGCGCTTTACCGCGCCGGATACGCTTGCGGTGGATGGCCGCGTTCTGCGCGCCCCGCGCATCATCGTGGCGACAGGCTCACGCCCCTGGATACCGCCGATTCCCGGTTTGCGCGAAGCCGATCCGCTTACCAGTACCACGGCGTTTGAACTTGACCGCCTGCCCGGATCCGTCATCGTCCTGGGCGGGCGCTACATCGCATTGGAATGCGCGCAGATGCTCGCCCGGCTCGGCGCCCGGGTGACCGTTCTCCAGCGCGGCGGCCACCTTCTGCCGGATGAAGATGAGGACCTGACCGAAGCGCTGGCCGCGTACCTGCGAGACGACGGCCTTGTGGTTGAGACTTCGGTCTCCGTCGAGCGCGTGTCGCGCGAACAAGGAGGGATCGCCGTTCATGCCCGGATTGGCGGGGAGGAAAAGATTTTCAGCGCGGAGCGCATACTCTGCGCCACCGGCAGACGTCCCGTAACGGAGGACATGGGTTTGGAAAACGCCGGTGTCACCCTGGCCGCCGATGGGCGCATCATGGTGGACGATCATCTGCGGACTTCGGGTTCCGGCGTTTACGCGGCGGGCGATGTGAACGGCGAACCCGCGTTTGTTTACACGGCGGCCTATGAAGGCCGCCTGGCCGCGGATAACGCGCTTGGGGAGAACCGCTTGAAACGTGACTACACAGTGTTGCCGTGGGTGATTTTCACCGATCCCCAGGTCGCGGGCGTAGGGATCAACGAAAAGGAGGCGGCGCGGTTGGGGGTTGCGGTGGCCGTGTCCAAACTCGATCTTTTCAAGGTTCCCAGGGCGCTCGCCGCGCGGGATACGCGCGGATTCATCAAGTTGATCAAGGAGCGCGGAAGCGACCGGATTCTTGGGGCGCGGGCGCTGGCGCCGGAAGGCGGCGAACAGATCATGGAGGCGGCGCTGGCGATCCGTTACGGAATCGGGGCCGCGGAGATCGCCGCGATGTTTCATCCATACTTGACGCAGGGCGAGGGCATCAAGCTGTGCGCCCAAGGATTCACAAGAGATACGGGCAAGCTTTCCTGTTGCTCCGCGTAAGGAACCGCGCCCGCCGGTTTCAAAGCGGCGCGGGAAAGGGGCTTGACGCTTATTGGCCTAGACCACGAAGCGGCGGATGCGGGGGATCAGGTTTTCGCGGGTGACCGGTTTTTCCACGAAGTCGTCTGCGCCCAGGCGCAACGCCTGTTCCCGTGTTTCCGTTTGCGGATCGGAGACCAGCAGGATCACCGGGATGCTCCTGGTTTTACCATCGCCTTTAAGTTTGGCCAGCGGCGCAAGTCCGGAGCCTTCCACCCCCGCGTCCAGCAGAATCACGCTAGGCCCCACCTCCGCGATGGCCGCCAGCGCGGCGTCCGCGCCGCCCGATTCGATCACCGCTATATCCAACGGTTCCAGCAACTTGGCCATGGTGTAGCGGTCCACCTCGTTTTCATCCACGATCAGCGCGCGCGGGCGCACATAGGGGACCGAAATGTAAAAAACGGCGCCCTCGCCCGGGCGGCTTTCGAACGTCAGGGTTCCACCGTGCGCCTCGATGATCTCGCGGGATCCACGCCCACGCCCGTGTCGCGCACGGCGATGGTGGAGGCGCCAAGGCCGGGCGCGACGAACAGCGTCACCTGCCCTCCGGTCCGGGTAAACTTGATGGCGTTGGAGACCAGGTTGCCCAGCACCTCGCCGAACAGCGCGGGATCGGCGTAGATGCGGGTGGCGGGCGGGATCTCGTTGACCAGCGTGATCTGTTTCTGCGTGGCCAGGTGGGCGAAGTTGGCGATGGCCGCCAACGCCTCCATGCGCGCGTCCAAATATTTTTTGCGCAATTCCACGCGCCCCGTGGAAAACCTGCTTGCGTGCAGCACCTCCTCGATCATCCCCACGGTGCGGCGGCACTGATCCAGCGTGGCCTCCATCGGCTGGCGGTACTTGCCGCCGGCGGGCGAGTTCTCATCGCGCAGCATCAGTTGCAGGAAACCCATTATGGTGGTGAAGGGCGCCTTGAGGTCGTGGGCGATCAGCGAGACGTACTTGTCCTTTTCCTTGGTGGCGCGTTCTGCTTTCTCCTTGGCCGCCAGCAGCGCCTCTTCGGCTTTCTTGCGCTCGCTGATCTCCCGCACGACCCCCACGGCGCTCCAGCCGTCCTTGCGCCACAGCGCGGCGATGGAAATCTCCACGGGAAACGTCTCCCCGTTCTTTCGCAATCCTTCGATCTCCCTGATATGGCCCGCCGCCGCGCCCCGGCCCCGCTCCCTGAAGGCCGACAGAGCGTCCAGGTGGCGCATGACGTACTTTTGGGGCATGACGCGCTCGTGAAGTTTGACCCCCGCCATCTCCTCCGCCGCGTAGCCGAACATCTTCTCGGCGGCGGGGTTCCAGAAGGTCACCGCGCCCTGTCCGTCAATCATGACAATAGCGTCGTTGGCGGAGGCGGTGACCACCCGCAGCCGCTCCTCGCTTTCCCGCAGTTTTTGTTCCGCTTTCTCGCGCTGCTGGGCCTGGCGCAGCAGACGGCGCGAACCCAGCCCGATCATTCCCAGGCCCATCACCCACAGCAGCGCCTGTATGGCCGCGTGTTCCCTGATCTTCAGCCTTTTTTGCGTCAGGTACCCGTTGAGAGGCACCGAGACGCTTAACCCGCCCCGGATATCGCCGATCTTGTAGCCTTGCGACTCGTGGCACTGCATGCACGGCTTCTCCGTAATCAGGGGGCGCATGAGGCGCAAAAAGGGCATATTGCCGATGGCGGTGAATTCCAGCCGTTCGGTTTCGCCCTTTTCAAACGCGGCCAGCGCGGCGGCTTCCCATTGGTCAGCCTTGTTTTCGGGCCGGATCGGCTTAAGGCTGGTGATATGTCCATGCACGCCGATAGCGGGAGCGAACTGTTCAAGAATCTGGCGCGTCATGTAGGCGGGATTGATAAGGGTAAGCGATTTGCCCCTGGGGGTAGTAAGGTCGCGCTCCTCCACCTTGTGCTCAAGGTACGGGTTCGGCGGGGTGGCCGGGGTCACCGGCGCGTACACGCCGCCATGGCTGGCGACCCAGGAACGGAACGTCACTACCCAATCGAAGTGGACGCGCGCCTCGCTGCGCGCCAAATCCACATAGAACTGGCTTGTGGTCCTGATCTGGTAGAAAAGTATCGCTCCCAGGATCAGCGTCCACCCAATCGCCAGACCCCAGGAGAATATTTTGATTCTGCCACGTAACATCGGCGGCGTCTCCCTCGCATCCACTATACCCCAACGGCGGCGGGAGGAAGCGGACATTTGCCTTCATTATTTCCGTCCGGCGCCGCGGCCCATTGACAGCGGCCGCGGCGCGGATTTATCCTCGGAAGTTAGACATAACCGATTGGATGGGAAGGCGGCGTATGTCCTACTGCATCTACCGCATCAATTCGACCGGCGAGTATGAATTCGACGTGGACGCCAAGTTCCCCGCCGGGCGGCGCGACGGCTACACAGTGCTGGAGTGCGGGTTGAAAACGCGCCAGGAGGCCGAGGCGCGCATTGGGGAGTGGCGCGCCGGGGAAAAGGCCAGGCCGGGCAAAGCGAAAAACAAAAAGTAACCGCCGTCAGCGGCGCAGGATCGTGATCCAGCGCCCCACGTTAAGCAGGCTCATGACCGAGCCGGACAGGTAGGTCAGCGCGCAGGCGCGTAAAATCCCGCGGGCCTGGCGCAGTTTTTCCGGCGGCAGGTATCCGCCTTCCCGCAGCATCGGCAGGGCGCGCCGGAAACTGGCGTCCCACTCCACCGGCAGAGTGACCAGATGCGTGAGCGTCATCACCCCCATGGTCAACAGCCCCGCCGCGGCGGATAACAGCCCCACCTTGGGCGAGCGTGTGGCAAGGGCCAGCACGGGAGTAACCAGCATCAGCGCGGCGCCGATTTTTTCTATCTGGCCCGCCGCGTTTACCAAGGCCGTGCGGGTTTTCAGAGGGCCGTAGCCCTCGTGATCTTGCAGGGCATGGGCCACCTCATGCGCCGCCACCGCCACGGCCGCCAGCGAGGCGCCATGGTAATGCGGCTCGGTCAGGCGCACCGTTTTGGTTTGGGGGTCGTAATGGTCGCCGCCGGTGGTCAGTTCCACGCGGACGTTCTTGACTCCGGCGCGGTTGAGCAGACTCCAAGCCAATTCGCCGCCGGTGCCCGGCAGGGCGGGGTCGGGGGCGCGATGGCGCTCGATTTCGCCGCGCGCCATCAGCGGGGGCAGTACCAGCAGGAGGAGCAGCGCCAAGGCCGCCAGCCACACGATCACGGGTCAGCGAGGCTCTTCTTTTTTGCGGGCGGGGATGGGGGCGCAGTCGGTGGGGTCGCCCTTGGCCTTGCCGACGCCGTGAGCCACCGCGTCGAACACGGCGGCCAGATTTTCCACGGCGGCCTTGGGGCTGCCGGGCAGGTTGATGATCAGGCTGGCGCCGCGGAACCCCGCCAGGCCGCGCGACAGCATCGCGTAGGGCGTCACCGCCATGGACGCGGCGCGCATGGCCTCCGGCAGGCCGGGCGTTTCGCGTTCGATCAACGGGCGCGTGGCTTCCGGCGTAACGTCGCGCGGGGCCACGCCGGTGCCGCCGGCGGAGAGGATCAGGTCGAAACGCTCTTTATCCGCCAGTTCCCGGATGGCCCGCTGGATATCGGGGATTTCGTCGGGGACCACCATGACGCGGGCCAGCGCTTGCCCCCGCGTCTCCAGAAAGGCGCGCAGCGCAGGCTCACATTTGTCGGGGCGCCGGCCGTCGGCGGCGCGGTCGCTGACCACGATCAGGGCGACGCCAAGCGCTTCCCCATGGTGATGGTGATGGTGATGTTCGGACATGCGGACCGGCGCCGTCACTCGGCGGTGTAGTAGATGTTGTCGGTGTTAAGCACCACGTCGGGGCCGGTGGAAAAGAGGGCGAAACGCCCTTCCTCGAACACCGCCTGGTAGGGCGCGCCCCAGGGATCGGTAAGGTCCCGCGGTTCCAGCGCGCCGGATTCCACCAGGTTGTCCAGCCGCTTGGGCATGGCGCCGGCGAGGGCAAGGTGTATCCGGATGGCGTAAGCGATTTTTGACAGTCCTTCCCCGGCCTGGATTTTTTTGAGCGCGGTCACGCCCCCCGCGCGCGCCGCGGCGTCAGCGGGCCAGGAGAGGTACTGCCAATACGCGCCCGCCGCCAGGATCAGGGCCAGCGCCAACACCACCACCAACTGCGCCGAGGTTCCCGTGTGGTCCGCGGCGATGCGCTTCTTGTCCTTGCGTTCGGCTATCTTGAGCACGCCAATCTGCAGGAGCGCCTGGACCGCTTCGAGCGTGGCGAAATGCCCCTGCCGCGCATGATCCATCAACTCGCGGATGGTCAAGCCCTGGCCCATGGCCGACAGCACGGCGACCTGGGCGTTGTTCACCTGTATCCCGCGCGCGGTGAGTATCTCGTATTCCAGCGAGGAGCGGTAGTCGCCGCCGCCGCCGCTCCCCTGCGCGCGCGTGGTGATGGCGTCTTCCTCGTCATTTTCGCCCATAATGTTCTTGACCACGAAGGTGTCCAGCGGCGGCAGGGCCTTGGTGACGCGGGTCCACTCGTCGGCGATGCGGCAGCCTTCCATCAACAGGCCGTCCACATCCATCTTGGGCATGACCTTGGGGTTGTACTTGATCTTGTTCATCGGCTCGAATTCATACGAGCCTTTTTTCCAGCGCAGGGCGTGGTACACGGTGTCAATGGTCTGCCGCTGGATGAGTTCGATAAGCGTCTGCGGACTGAGCGCCTTGGACAGCAACTCCCAATAGGGCTTGAGGCGCTCCTCATGCTCCTGGCGGATGGCGTTCCACTCCTGGGCGCCGATGAGCGTGTTGGCCAAAAGCGTGGCCTGGATGCGGTATTCGTCCTTGGCCGCCGTCCCCTCGGCGTAGATGATGGAGCCTTCGTCGAAGGTGATTTTAAGCGTATCGGCGTCGTCGGAGAGCGCAAGGCGCCCGGTTTTGGACTCCAGCTTGATCATCTGGAGAATGTTGACGATGGAGAAATCCTCCAGGCTGCCCTTGAGCGCCATGTCAGTAGTAATCCTTCATGAACACGGTGTTCATTACGGCCCAGTACAGGGCCGCCGCCGTCAAGAACACGGCGTGATCCGCCAGCGGGTTGGCCCGCGGCGCGCCGCCCAGGGCGTCCCACACCACCACCCCGGCGTAAATCAGGATCAGGCTGGTGACCAGCATGAAGGGGAGGCCGGAGAGCGGTTCGCGGAAATAGACGCGCCCCGCGCCCGGCAAAGCCCGGTCCAGCGCGCCGGCCACTTTGCCGCGTAAATCCTTGTAGTCGCGCATTTCCTTGCGTTTTTTGTCCTTTTTGGCGGACGACACGGCGCCGCGCGTGCTTTGCGCCGCCACGCATTGCGTGCAGGTGGGCGTGGCCGCCTCCAGGCGGATGGGGGGCTGAAAGACCGCGCCGCAAGAATGGCACACCACGCTGGAGATGGAGCGGCTCCAAAAGGCAAACACGATCAGCAGCAGCAACAGGTAGGCGCCGGTGACGATCTTGTAGGTTTGTTGCGACAGATTCCCGAAATACCGTTTCCACATCGCATCCCCCGCGGCTTGGCTGGCGCTGTCCAGCCGGCGCCCGGCCGCGCGCAAGTCCTCGGCGGTGATGGGGAAGTCCACCACCTTGCGCTCCGGATCCAGGAGCGACATGTCGCGGAATCCGTCGGTTTTCTTGGGGTCAATGGCGCGGGCCTGCTGATAGGCCGCGTCGGATTCCTTGTTGAGAAACATCTCCGTGTACGCCTTGGAGAGGTTGTAGTGCGCCTCCGCCGTTTGGGTGTTGGCGGCGATGGCCTGGCGGTACATGTCCGCCGCCGCGGGCCAATCCTTGAAGGCGAAATACACGTTGCCCTTGTTGACCAGCGCGCGCACGTTGGCGGAATCCCTTAACAGCAGCGCGTCGTAGGCGGCCAGCGCCGCGTCCTTGTCGCGCGCAAGCTTGTTGAGCAGGCCCAGGGCGAAGGTGGTCAATTCATCGCCGGGCTGGCGGACATGCTCTTTTTCCAGCGCGGCCCTGGTTTCAAAATCCCACGTCTCGCTGGACAGCAGGTACACGGCGCGGTAGGCCTCCGCCGAACGCAAGGCCGCGCCGGCGCCCATCCATGTCAACACCGGCGGCGCGCCCAGGGCGAACAGGGTGAACAGGATCACCACCACCTGCCCGCCCCGCCTAAGATAGGGCCACACCAAAAGCGGCGCCGCCAGCGCCATGAACACCCACCCCCCCGCGGCCAGCGGGATAAGCGCGCCCAGCGCCGCCGCCGCCGCCCGCCAGGGGCTTTCCAACGCCACGGGCAGCCGCGAGGTAAGGTCCGCCGCCGCCGCCCGGAACTCCACCAAGAACACGATGACGAACGTGGTGGTGAACGCGGCCAGCAGGCCCGCCATGGCCCAGGGCGCCGCCCGCGCCAGCAGCGCGCTGCGCGAAAAGCGGTCGGACAAAGCCGCGCGCGCGCCCGCCAGCGATTCGGTCAGGGCGGTGTTGACGTCCTTGCGCTCGCCGGAAACCGCGTCGCGCGCCATAAAGAAATGGGCGTGGGGTCTCGGGGTTCGCCGTGAAGGAATAGCGGGCGAATTCCCGCGCGTCCAGGTACCGGCGTTCCTCCACCCGCTGCGCGCTGGCCGGCGCATCGACCATGCACAGGGCCGCCGCCATGGTCAGGGCGGGCATCAGAAGGCCCCGGCGCGCCGGTGAAAGGCGGAACGCTTCTCGCATGGGCGGGGATTATTCCTTGAACAGGTCGTCGAGCCGGTCCTTGACCGAGTCGGAGTAGTCCTGTTCCACCGGCACATCCTGGGCCACGCGGCGCATGGCGATGTCGAATATTTTTTCGAGCTTGGAGGAAAGTTCCTTGGAATACAGGTTGACCATGCCCACCGTGGTTTTCTCGTCGAATATGGTTGCGCTGATGGCCCGTTCGCTTACCAGCGAAATATGGATATGGTCCCGCGCCCCCTGGTGGAACATCACCGAAAATTCCGTTTCACCGAGCATCTTGGCCATTTCCTTGGTAGCCGCAAAGGAACCCGCCACCAGCGCGGAGAGCGTTTCGGGGTTCAAGTTGCGCGCGGCCCCCTTGCTGGTGACCAGATGCCCTTCCTTGTCTATCAGGAAGATGCACTTGGCGTTGGAGAGCTTGAGGAACTCCTCGAGCAGCTTGTCTATCTGGTCAAGGTCTTCCTTGTAGTACACCAGCCGCTTTTTCCGGAGTTGATCGTCTTTCATCTAAAATGTCCTCCGCGGCCCGTTGGTTAGAGCTTATCCTGGAAAATCTCGATGCGGGCCTGCTCCCGGAGCTTGCCGTAAAACTCCTCGAGCAGCGCGCGCTTCATGTGATTTTTGTAGGCGGCCAGCGCCTCATTCTTGGTCTGATCAAAACTTTTTCCGCCGAACAGCGCGGCGTTGGATTCGTGGAACGCGCGCAGGTCATGTTCGGTGATCTTGGTGCGTTCGCCCAGATCGGGGATGACCTGCGCGATCAGCTTGCCGATGATGATGTTCTTGGTGCCTTCGTTGCGAAGGTTGTCCAGGCTGATCTTGCGCGACTGGAGAAACTCGTCAAGCTTCTCCTGTGAATTGAACCGCTTTACGAAGGCGGCCACCTGTTTGTCCACCTCCTCCTTGGAGGCCTTGATGTTGCGCTTCTTCGCGTCCTGTAATATTAGGACGTAATTTATCAGTGACTCAAGGAGTTTCTTTTTCTCCTCCAGCGTGAACTTCTTGAAGTCCTCCACGGGGACGCTTTTCGCGTTGATGCGGTACTGGAGTTGGCAGTACTGGTTAAAGTACGAACGCGATATCTGGTCATGGTTGACCCGCGACACATACACTTCCTGCTTCTTCTCCTCGGCGGGGGCCGCCGCGGCCGCGGCGGGGGGCGGGGCGCCGGGGGTTTTGGCGTTGAGCCGGTCAAGCACCAGCGATGCCGCGGTCTTGAGCGTGGGCAACACCCCCTCGCCGGTGGCGGCGATCGCCTCCACGGTGGAGGCTTTCATCCAGTTGATCTTGGCGTCCAACTCCTCCACGGGCAACGCGGAGGGCAGGTCGCGCTTGTTCCACTGGAGCACCAGGGGGATTTCATCAATCTTGATCCCGTATTCCGCCAGGTTGTCCTGCAGGTCCTTGAGCGATTCAATATTTTCGGGCATTTTCTCGGCTTGCGAGTCCGCCACGAAAATCACCGCGTCGGCCCCCTGGAGCACCAGCTTGCGGGTGGAGGCATAGTAGATCTGGCCGGGCACGGTGTACAGTTGGAACTTGGTGGTCATGCCGCGCACCCGCCCCAGATCCAGCGGTAAAAAGTCGAAGAACAGCGTCCGGTCGCCCTCGGTAGCGATGGAGGTCATCTCGCCCTTGTTTTCATCGGGGACTTTTTGGTGGATGACTTCCAGGTTGGTGGTTTTGCCGCTCATGCCGGGGCCGTAATAGACCAGCTTGCAGGAAATTTCCTTTTTTGCGTAATTGATCTGCATGGCCCTTCAATGCGCGCGAGGGGTGGTCATACGTCCAGCCTGCCGCTTTTCTTTATCTGGTTGGCGGCTTGATAGATCGCCACATTGATGGCGGCCGTGTCCACATCGGGGTCGGTGAGCGTCACCAGCACCGATTTGCCCAAATCCACAAGAAAAACGCGGCTTTTGTTGGATTGTAGCACATAGCGGGTGAAATCGGTGGCGCCCAGTTCCTTAAGGGAAATCTTTATGTTCAGCGCGATGTGGGACATGAAGGCGCCCAGCGTTTCGGCCTGTTTTTTATCCTCGATGTTCGATTCGATGATCATGCCGTCCTTGGTGATGATCAACCCGCCGCGCACGTTCTTGGCGCCGCACAGCACGGTCAACGCGGATTTGAGGGACGTGGTCATTCGGAAATCTCTTCGAGGTAGCGCTGGATGCGGGCCTCCACCACGGTCATATTGGCGTCGTTGGACAGGGCCAGCGCCAGCGTGGCGTAAAAAGCGTTGACGATGACAAAGGTACCCACCGGGGTCACCAGCGTTCCGCGCTGAAAGCTGCCGTTGGCGGTGCGTTTCATGCCGGTCACCGAGGCGCGGTAGAGGTTGGATACCATCGAAGGGATGACGTTTTCGTTCACTCCGCCGCGGTTGATGGATTTGAACATCTGCCCGTTGCCGTCAATGATGAACATGGCGTTGAGGCCCTCAATGCGCCCGAACATCGTCAGCTTGTCGCCCATCAGGTTCAGGTGCCCCAGGTTCTCCGCGTCATCGCTGGCGTCTATCACTAGTTGGTCATCAAGCACCCACTGATCGGTGGGGGCGGTGTCATCGAACTTGGCGGGCGCCGCCGCTTCCGCGACGGCTTCCTCCTCCGCGGGCGCGGGCTGGGGCGCTTGCGCGGCTGGCTCCGCCGCTTTCGGTTCAGCCGCCGGGGCCGCCGCTTCCGCGGGCGGTTCCGGTTCGCCGCCCGTCTCCTTGCGGAGCATGGCGATCATCGCGGCGGCTTTTTCATCGTCGGGGAAGCGTTTGAGGATATTGCGTAAAAGCGCGCCGGCCTGTTTGTAGGCCCTGCCCTTGAGCAGTATCTGCGCGGCCAGCAGTTTGGCCGTGTAACTTTCCGGATCAAGTTTGAGGGCTTGCTCCAACACCCGAAGGGCTTCCTTGAGCAGCTCCGGCTTGGCCTCCTTCTTGAACTTGGAGACCAGCACTTGCGCCTTGAGAACAAAGATGTTGCTGTTGTCGGGATGTTTTTTGAGCGCCTTGTCGAGTACCTCAACGGCCAAGGTGTATTCGTTGAGGTTCTTAAGCTCCTTGGCCATCCGGATGTAATCTTCCGTAGGACCGGGAGCCGAGCCGTTCGCCTGTTGACTATTCGCCATCTGTAAACAGACCTATCGCGGCTCGATATGACCGCGCGCTACGGTGACGCGATCAGGAATCTTATGAGCCTTTTCCCACCCTTATGGTACAGTGAAAAGTATATGTTCACTGGACTTACAGTGGACTCATTGTATGTAAGAAACGCCTGTTGTGTCAAACAGTTTTCAGGCGCCGGGAGAGTTGGCAATGGCTTTACGGAAGCTGTTTTGATGAGCGCCGGTAAAGCCCTGCATCTGGGCCGTTACCGCCTGTTGGACTCGCTGGGCCGCGGCTCGATGGGGGTGGTGTACAAGGCGCTGGACACGGCGCTGGACCGGGTCGTCGCGGTCAAAACCATCAGCGCGGGCGAAAGCTTTGACGCCCTGGGCGAGCGCGACGCCATCGAGATTTTCGTGCGCGAGGCCAAAATCGCCGGGCGCCTGGCCCACCCCAACATCACCGCCATTTACGACATCGGGCATGACCAGGGGGCGCCGTTTTTCGTCATGGAATACGTCAAAGGCGTCACGCTCGAGGAGATCATCAAGGCACGCCACCCCCTGCCGCTTCTGGAACGGCTGCGGGTGCTGGCCTCCGCGGGACGGACGCTGGCCTTCGCCCACCAGCGCGGGGTGATCCACCGCGACATCAAGCCCGGCAACATCATGATCGTCGAGGGGCGCGAACCGAAAATCATGGATTTTGGAGTGGCCAAGCTCGACACCGGCCCCCTGCTGGACCAGATGGAAACCGGGCGCATCCTTGGCACACCCCACTACATGTCGCCGGAGCAGATCCGCGGCGAACCGGTGGACCACAAGACGGACATCTACAGCCTTGGCGTCACCGCGTTCGAGCTGCTCACGGGGCGCCGCCCATTCGAGGGCGCGTCGCTGCGCGAGCTGTTCGCGGCGATCCTGCGCGATCCGCCGCCGCCGCTGCCTTCGGTGAATCCGACGCTGCCCGCCGAACTGGACCGGGTGTTGACCCACGCGTTGGCCAAGCGCCGCGAACAGCGGTACCCTTCGGCCTCCCAGTTCGCCGACGCCCTTGACCTGTACCTAAGCCGCCTCGAGATGGCCGAATCGCCCGCCTTCGCCATCCTGGGGGATGAAAAACTGCGGGTAGTGCGCGCGCTGCGGAAAAACTACACCTTCTTTTCAACGTTCGAGGATGAGGAGATTGTGGAGCTTTTCAAACTGGCGTCGCGGGAGGATCACCCCGACGGCGAGGTGATTTTCAGCGAGGGCGCTCCGGGCAACAAGATGTACGTCATCATTGACGGACAGGTGAAAATCGTCCAGAAAGGCGCGGGCGGCGGGGAACACGAGATCAGCGTCCTGCGGGAGGGCGAACTGTTCGGCGAAATGGCGGTGATAGACAACTCGCCCCGCTCCGCCACGGCGCGGGCCATCGGGCGCGTGCGGCTGGTGGCCATCAACGAAGTGGCCCTGCGCGTCACCCGTCCGGAGTTGTGCGTCAAGCTGTTCAAGAGCCTGGCCTCCATTCTGGCCGAGAAGGTGCGCCGGACCGACCGGCGCATCCAGGAAGTCATGGAACGCAGCGCGCGGCTGATGGAGCCTTGAGCTTGGCGCGCGCGGCGCGGTACAATGAAACGTCATAGATACAGGAGATCGCCATGTTTGGAGTCGGCATGCCGGAGCTGATTGTTATTCTTGTGATCCTGCTTGTGGTGTTCGGGGCCAGCCGCCTGCCTGAGATCGGTTCGGGGATGGGCAAGGGCATCCGCAATTTCAAGAAATCGCTGTCGGACGCGGAAAAAGAGGTCAACGAAGCCGCCAAACCAGCGGAAAGCGTCAAGAAGGATTCTTGACCGCGCGTAGCGTATGGAACGAGAGCTTAAGGTCACCTGCCCCTGCTGCGCCAGCGTGCTGTTCATAGACCGCATCAGCGGCGAGGTCACCGAAACCCGCAAGCCGCTGGTGGAGGACTCCTCCGGCGACCGGCTGACCGACGCCTTCGTCAAGCAAAAGCAGGACAAGGAAAAGCGCCGCGCCGTGTTCGACACGTTCAAGGAAACCCACGAGAAAAAGAAAAAACTCGCCGAGGAGCTGTTCAAGGCGTCGCTGGATGACGCCAAGAAGGACACAACCGCCAAGCCGCGCAATATTTTCGACGCGGATTGATCCCGCCCCCCGCCCGCCGCCACCCCGCTATAATACGCCCATGACCGGCGGCCCGCTTTACGATTCGCCGCGCGCGCTCCTCGCCGCGCTGGCCCTGACGGCCAAGGAGCGCGTGGCGTTGGCGCCTTCCCGGACGGGCGCGCTCACCGGGAGTTGGCGCGGCGTGCGGCTGGCCAGCGAACACGATCCGGCGCGCGAGGCGCGCCTGTTCGTGGAGGCGCAGGGCATACCTCCGGGCGCCCATGTGGCGTTGTACGGGTTGGGGCTGGGCCATCACCTGCGCCCGCTACTGGACGCCGTGGGGCCGGAGGGGCGCGTGGCCGCCGCGGAGGCCACCGCGGCGCCGGTCGCGGCGGCGCTCGAAGCGTGTCCCGATCCGGCGGTGTTCGACGACCCCCGGCTGGAAGCCGTCGCGGCGGCGGACGAAAAAACCTTCCTTGCGCGATGGGCGCGCGCCTTCGCGTCGCTGGACCCGGGCCGGACAAAGGTGGTGATCCATCTGCCATCGCTGCAGGCGGCGCCGCCGGACTGGCGCGGAACCGTCAACGCGCTGGAGCTGATCCGCATGGAGCGGCGGTTCCCGCTGGTCCTGGGGGGGGTG
>JACQZB010000014.1:0-2265 GCA_016207925.1 Nitrospinota bacterium | reverse complement strand
GTCATGGGGGGGGGGGGCGGGGAGAATTTCCGGCGCAACTTGGGCAGGCTGTTTGAGTCGCCGGGGATCGCGTGTCTGCGGGGTGTGCTGCGCGGCGCGCCTGCGGCGGTGGTGGGGGCCGGCCCGTCGCTGGATCACTCGATTCATCTACTGGCGGGCTGCGCCGGGTTGACGATCCTGTGCGCCGACACTGCGTATCCGGTCCTGACGCGCCGGGGGGCGCGCCCCGGTCTGGTGGTCACGGCGGATCCCCAGCCGGTGTCACAGTTCCATTTCATGCGCGCGGGACGATACGATGTTCCCCTGGCGGCGCCCCCCACCGCGTGCGCCGGGGTGATCGAGCGGTGGGATGGCCCGGTGTATTTCGGATTCCAGAACCTTGAGGCGCTGCCGCCGGAGGCCCGCGATTACGCCCGCGTCATGGGCGGATTCGGCGCGGGCGGGTCGGTGTCGTGCCTGGCGCTGGAATTGGCGCTGTTGATGGGCGCGGGCGCGGTGTACCTATTCGGCCAGGACTTCGGCTATTCCGGCGGGCGCGCCTATGCCGAAGGCTCCGTTCCGAACCTGCTCAACACGCTGCCCGGGGGCGAGGCCGCCGCCGGGGAACGCGACTACTTTGGCCGTCCCCGCGAATCCACGCGCGCCCTGTACAGTTACCGGCGCGAGATGGAGTCTCTTGCGGCCCGCGCCGCCGCGCCGGTGTTGACCGTGTCGCCCGAAGCCGTCCGCGCCGCGGGAGTGAACGCGGTGAGCGCGGACGAGGCGGCGCGGCGCTCCGCGGACGCAAGGCGGCCTGATTTGCCCAGGGCGGGCGCGCCGGTGAATGGAATGGCGGCGGCGCGGCGCGCGCTGGCGGCGTGGCTGGAGGCATGAGCGCCGTTGGCGCTTGGCCGCCGCATCGGCTAGACTTACCGCCTATGCGCGCGATGGTGATGATGGCGATGGCGGTGTTGTTGCCGGCGGTGGCGCCGGCCGCCGCGCAGGAAGGCGACTTGGTAACGGTTCCCGTGGAGGTATCGGCGGAGGCCGAGGGGGGGGACTACGCGCGCGCCCATCAAAACGCCATCGCGCGGGCGTTCGCGTCCGCCGTGTACGCGGCGGCGGCGGGGGTCATCCCGCCGGGCGAGATGGCGGGCCATGAGGATATGCTGCGCGCCCGCATACTTTCACGCGCGGCGGATTTTGTCATGAGCTATAAAATCCTGGAAGAGACCGTGGACACCTCCCATGGCGTGGTGGCGGCGCGAATGCAGGTGACGCTGTTCATGGATAGCCTTCGGCGCGAACTGGCCGCGGCCGGAGCGCGCGCCGCTCCCCGCGCCGCGGCGCCGCGGCTGGCGCTCATCGTGCGCGAGGCGGGGGGGCTTGCCGCGCAGGGGAATTTCCTTGTGTTCCCCTCGCGGGGCGAGGAGGCGCTGGGCCGCGCGCTGCGCCAACGCGGCTATCCCGTGGCCGGGCGCGAGGAGGCCCGCCAGGCCAAGCTTGAACAACAGGTCGCCGCCGCCATGGGCGGCGATGTGAAAGCCGCCGCGGCCGTGGCCGAAGCGTTGGGCGCCCAGGCGTTGGCGCTGGGCGAGGCCCGCGTGGAGGCCCAGGCGGCGCCCGGCGGCGAAAAGGTCAAGGCCACGATCACCGTCGCCCTGCGGGACGCGCGCGGACGGGCGCTGCTCACGCTTTCCGCCGAGGACGAAGGGGTGTACCAGGGCGTGCTTCAGGGCAGCGTGGCCGCGTTGCGGGGCGCCGCGGAAAAGCTGGCGCAAGACGTGGCCGACGCTGTCGCCGCGCGCCCCGAATTCAGGCAGGGGGGATAGACATGAACGCCGCCGGAAGCCCCGTGGTTTCTCCGCGCGCCCTGGCGCTTGTTCTGGGTGGCGCGGTTCTAGCGCTGGGATTCATCTACTTCGCGCGCGCGGCGCTGTTCCCTTTCATGGCGGCTTACGCCATCGCCTACCTGTTCGATCCGCTCATAGACCGCCTTGTGGCGCGGGGGGCGCGCCGCCCCGTGGCCGTGGCGCTGTTGATGGCGCTTTTGGTTACGCTGGCGATGGGGTTCGCCGCCATTGTGGCCCCGCTGGTGTGGGATCAGGTGGAACGGGGGGTCCGGGCGGCGCCGGGGTACGTGGCCCGTTTTGAAGCGATGATCGAGCCGCTGGCGGAATCGCTGGGGGGCGCGGTCGACGCGGACGTGCGTCGCTACGCGCGCGAGTCGCTTTCCAAACTGGGCAGCGTGCCGTTGTCCATTCTCGAAGGGCTGGCGGGGGCGTT
>JACQZB010000013.1 GCA_016207925.1 Nitrospinota bacterium | reverse complement strand
GCTTTCGACGGCGTTTCGGATTCTTTCGCAGGACATGATCGCGGCGCCACCGGCGGAAGTGGCGCGCACGAAGTACGTCGTCATCTTCCTGTCCGACGGCGACCCATTTCCAGAATGTTGCAGCGAGGACAGCCAGCGAAACGGCCTTTGCGATCGGTCGGCGAATCTATTCCTGTGTGAAGATCCGAACGCGATTCGCGCATCGCCGACGCAAATCCCGTTCTTGGCGGCCGGGGCGGATTACAATCAACCTTATCAAATCTACGCGACCGTGCGCGACATCGTGCAGCGCTCCACCGGCGCCGCCGTCCACGTTTCCAAAACGGCGATGCAGGTCTCCGGCGTGCAGATCACCGGCCGGATCGGCAGCTTCGTGGCCTTCTCCGGCGACTACAGCG
Source organism: Nitrospinota bacterium (assembly GCA_016207925.1). Classification (GTDB taxonomy): domain Bacteria; phylum Nitrospinota_A; class UBA7883; order UBA7883; family UBA7883; genus JACQZB01. Next base: position 3,632 of record JACQZB010000013.1, on the reverse strand, counting down.
GGATCATGATCCTCAATTTCGAGGAGGACGCCGCGCTGGAGATCGTCGGCGACAGCCTGCGCAACATGGGCCTGCCCGACGAGGACATCCCCAAGCACGCCGGCTCCGACGAGGTGCGCCAGAACATCGGCGAGCTTTCCAACCAGTGCGTCGGCAAGTGCCGCGCGCTCGTCGAGGAGCGCTACGACCTTTCCAGCTTCGCCAACATCCCCGCGGTGGTCCCCATCACCGTGCCCATCGCCCTGACCATGGTCAGCAAGGAGCCAAAGGCGTTCGAGTGCGTGCGCGTCTCCTTCACCACGAAGAAGCGCGCCAAGTTCTACATGGAACTGGCGCTGGAACCCTTCACGGCCCTGCCGCTCACCGAGTGATACCACGCGGCCAAGCGCCGCGGACACCATGACCCAAAAAATACTGCTTACAAGGCTGGCCACCTCCGGCGGGTGAGGGTCCAAGCTGGGTCCGGAGGACCTGCGCAAGGCCCTGGCCGGGTTGGCGCCTTTCGCCGACCCAAACCTCCTCTACGGTTTCAATCCGGGGGACGACACCGGTGTGTACAAACTCAGCGATGAAGTGGCGCTGGTGCAGTCGGTGGATTTTTTTACCCCCATCGTGGACGACCCCTACCAGTTCGGCCGCATCGCCGCCGCCAACGCCTTCTCCGACCTGTACACCATGGGCGCCAAGCCGTTGCTGGCGCTTAACATCATCGGGTTCCCCTGCAAGGTGGGGGTAGAGATCATCAGCGACATCCTGCGCGGCGGCGCCGACGCCACCCGCGAGGCCGGCGCGGTGATCCTGGGCGGCCATAGCGTGGACGACGCGGAGCCGAAGTACGGCCTGGCCGTCACCGGCGTCGTTCATCCCGGCAAGATGATTACCAGCCACGGCGCCCGGCCCGGCGACGCGCTGATCCTCACAAAAAAAATCGGCGTGGGCATCATCGCCAACATGGCCAAGCTCGCCTCCGGCCCCTTGGGCGGATTGCGCGCGCGCGGCCCGGCCATCGCCCAGGCGGTCCATGACGAGGCCGTGGCGGCCATGATGCGCCTGAACCGTTCCGCCGCCGAAGTGATGGTCAGTTGCGCCGCTCGCGCCTGCACCGACATTTCCGGATTCGGCCTGCTGGGGCACGGGCTGAACATGGCCGCGGCGTCGGGAGCGCGGCTGGTGTTCGGATATGGCGCCGTCCCCCGTTTCGATGGGATAGAAGCGCACGCCATACCCGGCACCAAAGGCGGCGGCGAACGCAATTACCATTGGGTAAAGGAAAAGCTCACCGCGGCCCAAGGCGTCACCCATGAACAAGTGATGGCGCTGTGCGACGCGCAGACTTCCGGCGGACTGCTTATCGCCGCGCCGCCTGAAAGGGCGGATGAAACGCTACGCCGCCTTCATGAAGGGGGCGACGCCGCATCGGCCATCGTGGGCAGGGTGGAGCAGGGGCCGCCGGGAACCGTGGCGGTGGAGCCATAGCGGCGGCCAATTCCCGAGGCCGCCTGACCCGGTCAACTCCATCCGCTCTCAGGGTTGCTCACACCCCGGACTCTCCCGTAGGGCGAGGCATGCCGCGCCCTCTTTTCATTCCACTCCCTCGCGCCGGGTGTCAGCGCTCTCTGCGTTCGTAGCGGTAGTAGGGCGGCCCCTCGCCGTCCCCGCCCAACTTATTGATCACCAGGTCACTGACATAAACGCCGTAGGTCCGCACCGGCTCGGTATAGCCTTTCACGGTTTCGCGGTGGGGGGTGACGCTGATCTCCACTCCTTCAAAAGCGGCGTCCTTGATTCGCGCATAGGTGGCCTCGGCCATCATCACATGGCCGATTTTGCAGATGGACTCCATCCGGTTGGCAAGCGTGGCCGCCACGCCGATGGCGGTGTATTCGAGCTTCTGGTCGCAGCCGATGGCGCCCACCACCACCTTGCCGGAGTTCAGCCCCACGCGCATCTCGAACACCAGCTTGCCGGCGGCCAGGCGCGCCGTGTTGATCTCGCGGATGGCCCGCTGCATTTCAATGGCGCAGCGGACGGCCAGTTCGGCGTGGTTGGGCATGGGCACCGGCGCGCCGAATATCGCCACGATGGCGTCGCCGATGTACTTGTCCGGCGTGCCGCCATATTTTTTTATTATGGGGATCAGCGCGGCGAAATAACTGTTGAGCAGTTCCACGACCTCGTTGGCTTTCATGCGGCGGGTGATGGTGGAGAATCCCGCGAAATCGGTGAACATGATGGTGGCGTCGGCCACCTCGCCGCCCAGGTACAGCCCGCCCTTGGCGGCGCGTTCGGCCAGTTCCCGGGAGGTCAGCTTGGACAGGGCGTTCATCAGGTTCACCTTTTCGCGCACGGCGGCGATCATGTCGTTGAACACCTCGATAAGCTCCACAAACTCGCCGGTGCCCACGGGCAGTACGGTGTGGCGGTAGTCCTCGTCGCGCACGGCGCGCGCCCCGCGGGTGAGCGCGCGTATGGGGCGCGTGACCCGGTGCGCCAGCGCGTTGGAGAAGTACGCGATAATCAGCGCCGCCACCAGCGCGATGGCGCCCACGCCCAGGGCCGTGCGCGTCATCAAAGCGCGTATGTCGGAGGCGTTGAAGTCAATGTTGAAGGTCGTGTGGACGCCCCCCACCGGCGGGGCGGCCAGCCAGGCGGTGAACCATGTGCCCCATTCGTCCGTGTCGAACCGCGGGAACAGCGGATCGTGGAGCGGATTGTGGAAGTAGCCGGGCGCGCCGCCCAACTCCGGCAGGTAGGACTCGCGCCAGTACAGCACGGCGGGGTCGGTGAAGTGGAAGGCCTCACCGGGAAACGGGTCGTCGCCCTCCCACCATTGCGAGCTTTGCAGGACGAAGGCGATGCTGTTTTCGAAAAAGCCGCCGGACGCAACGCCCATGTCGGCCATGATATACAGATATGCCAGGTCGAAGCCGGAGCGCAGCGCTTCGGCCTTAACCTCCACCAGCTTGCGCTTGGCGGACCTGAACGCCGCAAGCGCTTCCGGATTGGCGTCCAGTTTCGCCCGCCAGAAGGCGTACCATTTCGCCAGTTGGGCGTGGTCAAGCTCCTTGTTGCGCTTCGCCAGTTCTTCCGCGGTGACTAGCCGGTCCTCGATCAGCAGCATGTTGAACGCCGTGCCGATATGGTCATCACGCTCGCGTTGGTTGACCTCCAGGTTCTCAAGCGCGAACGCGTTCATCACGCGCAGTTCGTCCGGCATAATCATCACGGAAACGGCGCCCAGCAGCGAGTGGGAGCGGTCTATGAGACCCGCAAGCGAGTCCCACGGCTTTTTGAGCAGGAAGAACATGGGGATCGCCGCCGCCAGCGCCGCCACCACAACAAAGGAGCGTATCAGCGTGCGCTTGTAGGGTGTATAGTTCCGCCGGGTTTCGGTCATGATGGTTCCGTGGCGTTCGCGCGCAGCAGCATGGCGGCCAGCGCGGCGTCGGCGCCGGTGGTGATCTTGAAGTTCAGGGGCGATCCCGCCGCCACGGCCACCTTTACGCCAATCCGCTCGGCGAGTGTGGCCTCGTCGGTGGCTTCGAACCCCTCGGCCAGCGCGCGGGCCACCGCTTGGCGCAAAATATCCGCCTTGAAGCATTGCGGCGTCTGGATCTGGAACACGCCCTCGC
>JACQZB010000157.1 GCA_016207925.1 Nitrospinota bacterium | reverse complement strand
GATGGCGTAAATCCACCTGCGGCATGTGTATTACCGCGAGGAGACGCGCTATCCGGGCTTCTATTACCGCTCGGACTTCCCCAAGCTCGACGAGGTGAACTGGAAGGTGTTCGTTAATTCCCGGTATGACCCGAAGACGGGCCAGTGGGAGTTGAAGAAGATCCCGCATCAGGATTTGGTCCCGAAGAAGTAGCCTGCGTTTATTCCGGGGCGGGGGCACGGCGCGCTCCCGCCCCGCTTCCCTTGCTTTTCGCGCGTGGTGACGTTTCTTGTTCTTCCTTGGTAAGCTGGGCGTTGCGAACCAGCAGTGAGGTGTTGATGAACGGCAACGTTCTTGTAATCGGCGGGGGGATCGCCGGGGTGACGGCGGCGCTGGAAGCGGCGGAGGCGGGCAAAAGCGTCCACCTCGTCGAAAAGGAGCCGTTCCTGGGCGGGCGCGTCATCCGCATGAACAAGTATTTCCCCAAGCTCTGCCCGCCGGCGTGTGGCATGGAGATACAGTTCCGCCGCTTGCGCGCCAATCCCAACGTCACTGTGCATACGCTCACCGAAGTCGGCGCCGTCACCGGCGGCAAGGGCGCGCATGAGGCCACAATCACGCGCAAGCCGCGTTACGTCAACGCGCGGTGCGTGGCCTGCGGCGAGTGCGAAAAGGTGTGCCCGGTCACCCGCGCAAGCGATTTCGATTACGGCCTGCGCGAGACCAAGGCCATCTACCTGCCGCACAGCATGGCGCATCCGCAGTGGTATGTCATTGACATGAGCGTGTGCAAAGGCGCCACATGCGGCGAATGCGTGAAGGCGTGCAAGTACGGCGCGATTGAGTTGGATATGAAGGAAACCACGGAAACCGTCACGGCGGGCGCGGTGATCCACGCCACCGGCTGGCGGCCCTACGACGCGCGCAAGATCGCAAACCTGGGTTACGGCCAGGTGAAAAATGTCATCAACAATGTGGAGATGGAGCGGATCGCTTCCGCCAGCGGCCCCACGGGGGGCAAAATCCTGCGCCGCGACAACGGCCAGCCGGTGAAAACGGTGGCCTTCGTCCAGTGCGCGGGTTCGCGCGACGAGAACCATCTGCCCTACTGCTCATCCATCTGCTGTCTCGCCAGCCTTAAACAGGCCATGTATGTGCGCGAGCAATATCCGGAAAGCGAAGTGTACATTTTCTACATTGACCTTCGCGCCCCGGGGAAATACGAAAAGTTCTATCAAAAGATTCAAAGCGACCCCGGCGTGAAGTTGATCAAAGGCAAGGTGGCCAAGATCGAGCAGGACGCCACAGGCGCCGCCGTGGTCACCGCGGAGGACATATTTGGCGGCAGCACCGGCATGGAGCCGTCGGTGAAAGGCGCCGCGCCATTGGCCGCGCTGGATGACAACGGCTTTACCGCCGGAGACGGCGCGTTGGCGGCGGGCGTTGCGGCGGGGCCGTTCGATGTCACCACGTCCATCCAAAGCGCCACCGGCGCGGCGATGCGGGCGCTGATCGCCTGCGCGGGGAGGTAGGCCATGGCCGATGAAATGAAACGGGAAAAGAAACTCGGCGCCTACCTGTGCTCCGGCTGCGGCATCGGCGCCGCCCTGGACATGGAAAAGCTGCGCAAGGTCGCGGCGGATGAGTTGAAAATCCCCGTGGTGAAGGTTCACGAGTTCCTGTGCGGGCCGGAAGGGATCAGGCTTATCAAGGAGGACATCGCCAGCGGCGCCGTGAACACGGTGTCGGTGATGGCGTGCTCGATCCGCGCCAAGCAGGAAATGTTCGATTTCGGCCAGACGGCGTTGTTGGACCGTGTTGACCTTCGTGAGAGGGTGGCATGGAGCCACGAGCCGAATAACGCAGATACGCAGTCGCTGGCCGATGACTACGTCCGCATGAGCGCCGCCCGGCTCAAAGCCATCGAATTGCCCGTTCCGTTCCTGCTGGAGAATCCGTCGAAGACGATTCTGGTGGTGGGCGGCGGCATCAGCGGTTTGACGGCGGCGCTCAACGCCGCGCGCGCGGGCTACAAGGTGGAGTTGGTGGAAAAATCCGCCCAGCTAGGCGGCATGATGAACGGGCTGAAAAAAGTCCTGCCGCAGCGCCCCCCCTACACCGGGCTGGTGGACAACTTCATCGCGGACAGAATCAAGGAGGTCAACACCGAGCCGAACATCACCGTGCGGCTGAATACCGTGATCGAAAAAATCGCGGGCGGGCCGGGGATGTTCGATGTGACGGTGAAGAACGGCGCGCAGAGCCAGTTCAGGGCGGGCGCCATCGTCACGGCCACGGGATTTTATCCCTACGACGTGTCCAGACTCACCCATCTGGGCGCGGGGCTGCCGGATGTCATCTCCAACGTCGAGTTCGAGAAAATGGTGAAGGAGGACGCCCTGCGGCGCCCTTCCGACGGCAAACCCGCCAAACGGGTGGCGTTCATCCAATGCGCCGGGTCGCGCGACAAGGATCACCTGCCGTACTGCTCGTCCTATTGCTGCGCGGCGTCGCTCAAACAGGCGTGGTACATGCGTCAAAGCGATCCGGACGCCGCCGTCACGATCATCTACCGCGACATGCGGACCACGGGAACCAGCGAGCTTTTCTACAAGGAGATGCAGCAGGACCCCGGCGTGTTTATGACCAAGGGCGAGGTGGAGTCCGTCGCGCGCGAGGGGGACACGCTGACCGTCACCGTGGGCAAGACG
>JACQZB010000156.1 GCA_016207925.1 Nitrospinota bacterium | reverse complement strand
TGCCATTCGTCGCGCACCACGAAGGCTACCTCGGCGCGGTTGCTGGCCGGGTCAAGGTAATAGCGGCCCACGGTGATGATCTGGCCGCCGCTGGCCTCCGGAATCACGCCCACGATGGCGGCGTCCTTGCGGCTGTCCACGAACACGAAGTTCTGTATCTGCGCGTAGGGGAACCGCTGAATGTTGGACATGAAGCGGTAGTAGATGGTTTCTTCCGACAGGTGGTACACCAGGTCGCGGATGCGCGGCTCGTCGGTGGGATGGATGGAGCGGAAGGTGATCTGCGTGCCGTCCTCCAGCGTCATCACGGCGCGGGCCTGGGCGGGGCCGACGCGCATCGCGCCGCCGATGGCCGCCTTTTCGGGCCGGATGTATTTGGCCGCGATGGCCTCCCGCAGGAGGCGCTCGCGGAAATCGGGATGGGCGATGGAGATAAGCGCGATGGCGCGTTCCTGGATGCTTTTGCCGTGCAGGTAGGCCACGCCATACTCCGTGACGACGTAGTGCACGTCGCCGCGGGTGGTCACCACGCCCGCGCCGGGGGAGAGCTGGCAGACGATGCGCGAGATCGTGTCGCCCTTGGCGGTGGAGGGTAGCGCGATGATGGCCTTGCCGCGCGGAGCCAAGGCCGCGCCGCGGTTGAAGTCCACCTGCCCGCCGATGCCGGAGAAGAACTTGGACCCCAGCGAGTCCGCGCACACCTGCCCGGTCAGGTCCACCTCCAGCGCCATGTTCACCGCCACCATCTTGTTCTGCATGGAGATGATGCGCGGGTCGTTGACATACTCGGTGGGGCAGAAGGCGAACAGCGGGTTGTTGTGGATGTAGTCGTACAGTTTGCGCGTGCCCACGCAGAAGCTGGCCACGATCTTGCCCTTGTCCACCGTTTTGTGCGCGCCGTCCAAGGCGCCGCATTCGATTAGCTCGATCACGCCGTCGGTGATCATCTCCGTGTGCATCCCCAGGCTCTTTTTCTCCTTGAGGTGGCGCAGCGCGGATTGCGGGATGCGCCCGATGCCCAGCTCAAGCGTGGAGCCGTCCTCCACCAGCGCGGCGATGTTCATGCCGATGCGGTCGGTCACCTCCGTTGGCTCCATCGGCGCGCGCTCGATCACCGGCTCGTCCACCGGCACCAGGATGTCCAGGTCGTACACGTCCATGAAGCTGTCGCCCAGGGCGCGGGGCATCCGGGGGTTGACCTGCGCGATCACCAGCGAGGCGTTCTCCGCCGCCGCCTTGACCACGTCCACGGACACGCCCAGGCTGACCATGCCCCGCTCGTCCGGCGGGGTGACGTGGATCAGCGCCACGTCCAGCGGCAACTGGCCGCTGGCGAACAGGCGCGGCAGCTCGGAAAGGAAAATCGGCGTATAGTCGCCCATCCCCTGCTGGATGATGTCGCGCACGCTGTCGCCGATGAAAAAGCTGTTGACCTGGAAATACTCCGCCAACTCGGCTCTGGCGTAAGGGGCGTCGCCGAACGTGAGCAGCCCCACCACCTGCACGTCGGCCAGTTTGGCCCGCATGTCGCACATCGCCCGCGCCAGGGTTTCCGGCGCGCCGCACCCCGACCCGACGAACACCCGCTGGCCGGGCCGGATGCGCGCCACCGCCTCCCGCGGCGTGGCGATCATGGAAGCGTACTTCGTCTTCCAGTCCGGGTCGAACACAAGCGCTTCGTGGCTTAGGCTCATCGCCCCTCCTTGGCCGGGCGCAGCATCATCCGCGCGTCGGCCACCACCGGCTCCACGCCCGCCTGACCCACGATGAAGGGGTTGATGTCCAGTTCGGCCACCTGCGGAAAGTCGGTGGCCAGTTGGCTGATGCGCTGCAGCCCTTCGGCGATGGCCGGCAGGTCCACCGCCGCCTGCCCGCGCGCCCCTTCGAGCATCTTGTAAGAGCGCGTGGAGCGCATCATCTGCATCGCTTCGCCCGCGGTGACGGGGGCCAGGTGGAAGGTGACGTCCTTCATGATCTCCACGAATATGCCGCCCAGGCCGAACATCAGCATCGGGCCGAACTGCGGGTCGCGCGACATGCCGATGATCACCTCGCGCCCCCGCTGGGCCATTTTCTCCACGTACACCCCGTCAATGCGCGCCTCCGGCATCCGGCGGCGGATGCGGATCATCATCAGGTCAAAGGCGTCGCGCGTCATCTTCGCCGAGGCCAAGTTCAATTTGACGCCGCCCATGTCCGATTTGTGGATGATGTCCGGCTAGGCGATCTTCATCGCCACGGGGTAGCCGATGCGTTCGGCCACCTCCATCGCGTGCTCGGCGGAAACGGCGACGCTGCCCACCGGAATGCTGAATCCGTACGCGCCCAGTATCTCCTTGGCGTGGATTTCGCCGATGTGCGTCTCCCCCACGCGGACATGGCGGGAGATGATCCGCTCCACCCGCCGCCGGTTGACGGGGAACCGCGTGACCACCCGCGGCGCGCGCCGCCGCCACCGCGCGTAGCGGCTCATGGCCACCAGCGCGCCCACCGCCCGCTCCGGGCTGGTGTAGGCGGGCAGGCCGCTTTCGGTAAGTTCCGCGCGCGAGGGCATCACGTCCTCGCCCCCCATGAACACCGGCAGCACCGGCTTGATCCCCTTGACGGTGGCCAGAAGCGCGCGGGCCGTTTCCGCAGGGCGGGTCATGGCCTGTGGGGTAAGGATCACGATGATGGCGTCCACCGTGTCGTCGTCCTGCGCGGCGTTGAGGGCCATGGCGTAGCGCTCCGGATCGGCGTCGCCGAGCACGTCTATGGGGTTGCCCACGGAGGCCGCCGGGGGCAGCTTGCCGCGCAGCGACGTGGCGGTCTGCCGCTCCAGTTCCACAACCTCCAGCCCGGCTTTCTCCGCCGCGTCGGCGGCCATGATGCCCGGTCCGCCCGCGTTGGTGATGATCGCCACCCGGTCCCCCTTGGGCAAGGGCTGCATCGCCAGCGCGGAACAATAGTCAAACAGGGCCTCGAAGGTGTCCGCCCGGATCACGCCGGAGCGGGAGAAGGCGGCCCCATAGGCCATGTCCGCCCCCGCCAGGCTGCCGGTGTGGGAACTGGCGGCCTTCATGCCCGCCTTGGTGGCGCCCACCTTGAGGATCACCACCGGCTTTTGCTGCGCGGCCTCCTCGGCCACCTTGATGAACTCGTCGCCGTTGGTGATGTTTTCCAGATAGCCCATGATGACGCGGGTCTGATCGTCGCGGGCGAACACGCGCAAAAAGTCGTTCTCGTTAAGGTCGGCCTTGTTGCCGATGCTCACCATCTTG
>JACQZB010000152.1 GCA_016207925.1 Nitrospinota bacterium | reverse complement strand
GGCGGCAGCGTGGCGACGTGCGCCTTTGATCTGGCCTTCAAACTCGGCTGCCGCCCCGTGGTGTTCGTGGGCCAGGACATGGCCTACACCGGCGGCGTCACCCACGCCGACGGCACGAACCACAGCGCGCTGGGGACGCGCGGCTTTCTGTCCGCTCCCGCGGCGGACGCCCCCGACGACTACCGTGATTACGCGCGCGACGACCTTTTCGGAAGGCGCGCGCGCACCAACGCCAAGATGGAAACGTGGCGCCGCTGGTTCGAACTGGTCATCGCCCACGACAACCTTTCCGCGCTCAACGCCACCGAAGGCGGTTTGCCCATCGAGGGGGCGCCGGGCGTTTCGCTGGACGAAGCCATCGCCCGCCATGCGCGGTCGAAATCCTTGCCCAGCCTCGCCGCCCGGCTGACCCGCCGGGCCGCGCCGGATACGCGGCCCCTGCGCGAGGGGCTGGCCGCCGCGCGGGCCGAGGCGCTGGCCGTGGCCTCCGCCTGCCGCCGCGCCCTGCCGGAGCTTAAAAGCGCGCTGGCCGGCGGGCTGGACTCAGCGCGCGCGGCGTCGCGCCTTGACCGGCTGGCGGCCCTGGCCGGGGAGATCACGCGGCGCGAACTGTTTTACCGGCTCACCCGCTGGAGCGTGGACGCCGCGCTCGACGAAGTGGAGGAGCTAAAGCTTGCGGCGCGCGGCCAAGGCGAGGCGGCCCAACGCGCCGCGTCGCTTAAAGGCTACCAAACGCTCTTCGCGCGCCTGCACGAACTGGCCGCGGGATTCGAGGAAAAGCTCGCGGCGGCGGAAGCCGCGCTTGCGGGGGAATTGAAGGCTGCCTCATGAGCGCCCATTACGAAAAGAATCTGCGTGCGCTTGAAGCGGCGGATCCGCGAACCGCCGCATGGGTGGACCAAGCCCCCCGCGATCCGGCGATCTCCATCGTCCCGTCGCTCTCCGGCGCGCCGGTCCCACGGCATCACGGCAGGGCGCTGCACAGCGCCTACCACCCGGAACGCGAAAGCGCCGCCTTTGCGGAAGGGGCGCGGCCCGGCGACACCGTGGTGGTGTTCGGCTTCGGGTTCGGCTACCACCTCGACGCGCTGGCCCACGGCGGCGCGCGGGTGATTGTGGTGGAGCCGTCCGCCGCCATGCTCAAGGCGGCCATGGAGGCGCGCGATCTTGACGCGATCATTCCCCGCGTTTCAATTGTCCCCCCGGAACGCCTTGAGCAAACCCTCGCGGACGTTGATTACGCGCGTTTCGTCTGGCGCGACCTTGGCCCCTACCCGGACGTGTACCGGGACGTGCGCGAACGCATCGCGGAAATTCCCCTGGCCCGCGCCGTGGCCGCGCTGCGCGCCTACCGTGTCATGGTCGTTGGCCCCGCCCACGGCGGCAGCGTCACCACCGCCCGCTTCGCCGCCCATGCGCTTGGCTCGCTGGGCTTTACGGTGGATTTCGTGGACAATACCGCCCACGGCGCGGAGTACCAGAGCATTGAGGGCGTCACGCCGAACCCGGTTCACCGCAACGCGCTACGGAGCGTGTTCGTCAACTACCTCGGCGAGCGGGTGGCCGCCCGCGCCGATCACTGGCGGCCCGACCTGATCCTGGCGCTGGCCCAGGCGCCGCTCACCGGGCCGCATCTGGAACGGCTCAAGGCGCTCGGCGTCCCGCTGGCGTTCTGGTTCGTGGAGGATTTCCGCACGCTCAAGTATTGGCCGCGGGTGGCGCCCCACTACGATTACTTCTTCTGCATCCAGAAGGGCGAGTTCATCGAACGGCTCGCCGCCGCCGGGTCGCCCTTCGCTTCATATCTGCCGCAAGCCGCCGACCCGTCGGTTCACCGCCCCTTGGACCTTACCGCCGCCGAACGCGAACAGTATGGCGCGCTGGTTTCCTTCATGGGAGCGGGGTACCCGAACCGCAGGAAATTTTTCGAGCGGCTGTTGGATACGCCGCTGGCGCTGTGGGGGACGGAGTGGGATTTGGCCACGCCCCTGGGCCAGCGCGTGCGCAACGCCAACCGCAGGCTCGCGCCGGAGGAGTACGTCAAAATCTTCAACGCCACCGCCGTCAACCTCAACCTGCACTCCTCGCTCACCAGCGAGGGGGTTGACCCTGTGGGCGATTTTTTGAACCCCCGCGTGTTCGAGATCGCCGCGTGCGGCGCCTTTCAGCTCGTGGACCGCCGTCGCGCGCTGGGGGAGATGTTCGAGGAGGGAACCGAAATCGCGGCCTTCGGCGATCTGGACGAACTGCGCGCGAAACTCTCCCATTACCTTGCCCGCCCGGACGAGCGCGCCGCCATCGCCGCCGCGGGCCGCCGCCGCGTGTTGGCCGGGCATACCTTCGCCCACCGGATGGCGAAAATCATCAACATCGTCGCCGGACGCGACGACGCCCGGATCGAAGCCGCGCGCGCGCGCCGCAGGGGCGTCAACGACGTGGACGGCATGATCGCGCGGTCCGGCAAGCCGGAGTTGGCGTCGTTCCTTTCCCCATTCGCGGGCGCGGGGAACCTTACGCTGGCCGCCGTAACTGAGTCCATCGCCAAGGGCCACGGGCCGCTGTCCCGGCCCGAAGCGCTGTTCGTCATCATTGACCAGTTACTCACCCAGGGGCCGGGGAGGGAATGATGGGCGAAAACATCCTTATCATCAACCTCACCCGCATGGGCGACCTGATCCAGACCTCGCCGGCCATCGCGGGCATCGTCCGCCAGCGGCCCGGAGCGCGCGTGACCATGCTGGCCAACGCCAAGTTCGCCGCCACCGCCCGGTTCATCCCCGGCGTGGACGAGTTGTTGACCTTCGACCCCCACCAGTTCGGTTCGCCCGATGGCGTGGACGAGGTGGACGTGCTGGCGATGTATGACTACCTCGACGGGCTTGCCGCCGGGCTTGCCGCGCGCCGGTTCGACCGGATCATCAACTTAAGCCACTCGAAAGCTTCCGCCATGCTGGCGCTGTTGATCGGCGCGCCGGACATCCGCGGCTTTGGCGCCACCCAACGCGGCGAGCGGATGATCCGCGACCCGTGGCTGATCTACTTCACCGCGCTTTTGGCCTTCCGCAAGCTGAACCGGTTCAACCTGGTTGACCTGTACCTGCGCGGCTCCGGCGCCGTGCAGGACGGCTCGCTGCGCCTTGCCCTCGACCCCGCGCGCGCGCCTTCGGATGGTTTCACCCGCACGCTTGCCGCCCATGGCGTCCGCGAAGGAGATATGGTGATCGGGATTCAGGCCGGGGCCAGCCGCGAGGACAGGCGGTGGGATCCCCGCTCCTTCGCCGCCGTGGCGGACCGCCTCGCCCGCGAGCGCGGAGCGAAAATAGTCCTGTTCGGCGCCCCTTCGGAGAAAAAGCTGGGGGACCAGGTGGTCGGAGCCATGACCGCCCCCGCCATCAGCCTTATCGGGCGCACCGGCCTGGGCGAACTGGTCCACTGGGCCAAGCGGCTGGACTTATTGATCACCAACGACACGGGCACCATGCACATCGCCGCCGCGCTGGGCCGCTCCATCGTGGCACTGTTCTTCGTCCACGCCCGCGCCGAGGAGACCGGCCCCTATTGCGAAAACGCCCTCGTGCTTCAAGCGGACATAGAGTGCGCCCCCTGCACCCATCAGACGGTATGCGGCCACATGACCTGTCTGCGCCTCATCACTCCGGATGATGTCGTCGCCGCCAGCCTTATGGCCCTGGATGGGAAGAAGGATCTCCCCGCGGCCCCCGGCCTGTTCGCCCGGACGCTGGTGTACCGTTCCGCCTTCAATTTTCACGACAGAATGATTGACTTCGTGCCGATAAGATATGTAGAGCTTCGCAAGGAGGAGCTTTTCGCGTATTTGTACCGGCCGCTCATGATCCGGGCGCTGGAGGCCTGGGACGGGCCGGAGCGTATGCCCGTGGAAAGCGATTTCCACGGACGGGTGGTGGAGGAATTGACCGCCAGGTTCGCTCCCCCGCCGCGCTCCGCGCTGGATATGTGGACGGCGCGGGCGCTGGAGGGCGCGTCCGAAATGGCCGCGGCCGCGGCGGAATGCGAACGGCTGGCGGCGGCGTTGGCCGCGGGAAACGCGGCGGCCCAGCAAACCGCGCGCGCCCTTGACGAACTCGACGCGCGGATCGCAACCCTGGGCGCCACCCACGAGGGTTTAACGCCGCTGGCGATGCTGTACCGGCGGCGGGTGGAAAATTTGGAAGGGGCCACGCAGGTTGAACTGGCCCGTTCCGCGGCGCGCGCCCACGGCTGGCTGCGCCGCGCCGCGCTGCTGTTGGGCGGCGCCCTGGGAAAAGTCAACGAGGGCCTGCGCCGCGCGGGCTTCGCAAAATAGGCTAACGAGAAGGTATAAGGATACACGGCATGAGACAACGGCAAGCCGCCATCGCGCTTTTAGGCATCGGCCTGTGGCTAGGCGCCTGCGGGCTGGACAAAAAACTTGAGGAATCCATCAACCCCCCCGTGGCCGACAAGTTCCCCAAGGCCGTCGTGGATCAAACCGCGCAGACCGTGCAGGTCAAATCCACCGTCCGCATGGACGGCTCGTATTCCTGGGACCCGCAGCAGCAAGCCCTCACCTACGCCTGGGTATTGAGCGACAAGCCCAACGGCAGCTCCGCGGCGCTCTCCTCCGGTTCAACCGCCGTCACCAGTTTCGTGGCCGACAAGGGCGGGCGCTACACCGCCACCCTGCAGGTCACCAACTCCGGCGGCAACGCCAGCGAAGTGGCCGTGGTCACCGTGGACGCCGTGGGGACCGGCTCGAACCATCCGCCCGTGGCGGTGACCACCGCGTCGTTGACCGGCGAGGTGGGCGTCCCCAAGGCTCTGGACGCCTCCGCCAGCCACGACTACGACAGCGACGCCATCACCTTCTCCTGGAGCCTTGAAGGCGCCCCGGCCACCTCCGCGTCCACCGTCAGCAACTCGCGCTCCTCCATCGCCTACATCAACCCGGACGTGGAGGGTACCTATCAGGTGGAACTGACGGTATCCGACGGGGTGGACACCGACACGGTGGTGGTCACCATCACCGTCAGCGCCGCGGGGGGATAAGCGTAGTGGCCCCGAAGCGATTCACCACACCCCGCGCGACAAGTCCCGCCACGAGGCGATCACAGGGCCGATCACCGGATTGTCCGCCACCCGCAGATCCACGGACTGCGTCCGTTCCCGCCGGTTGTAGGGGATAAGCAGCAGCAGCGGTCCGTCGCGCTGGATCAGCTTGGCGGTGACCCCCTCGCCCACCCGCACCGCGTATATCAGCCGCTCGTCGAACGCCCACGGCTCGAATCCGCGGTTGATCACCACGATGTCGCCGGAGCGCAACAGCGGCTCCATCGAATCGCCTTCCACGCGGCACGCCACCAAGTCCGCCGCGCCGCGCGCGCGCCGCGCCAGCCGCGCGTTTACCAGCACGTAGTCTTCCACGTCTTCTTCGATGACCCGCGGCGATCCGGCGGCGATGGCGCCGGACACCAGCGGCGCCATGACAAAATCCGCTCCGTCGGGAAGTTTGGCCCCTTTCTGACCCACCACGAACCGCATGGGGCGCCGCTCCCGAACGTCCTCCGGCAAAGGCTCCCCCAACAGCAGCCAGCCCAAGTCCACCTTGCCGGCCTCCGCGATCCGCAGCAGCGCCCGGATGTCCGGCGTTACGCCCCGCTCGTAACGGGCCACCGAGGTGTGGGAAACCCCGATGAGCCGGGCGAACTCCATCAACGTGCGCCCGCCGCGGATTTTGCGGATGCGCGCGCCGACGGCGGCGGGGGTGGCGGCGGCCTTGGTTGTGCTCATACGTTAAAATGTTATTGACATTGAACGGATACGTTAATTATGATTCTAGGTGAGTGTGGTGGTTTTGGCAAGTGTAGATCACTTATAAATGCGTGGAAGGTCATGTTCAAGCGGGCGCCAGACCAGGTTTTGCCCACCTACCGGCCGGAGCCGTTGCCCGCCGCGCGGCTCAAATTCCTCACAATTTCGCAGATCACCGCGCGCTGGGGCGTAAGCGCCCCCACCGTGCTGCGCCTGATCGAGGAGGGACAGCTTACCGGACTTAAAATCAGGGGTATATACCGGGTCACCCGCGAATCGGTGGAGTCCTATGAGCGCAAGGTAGCGTTCTGATTTTATTTGCGTTTCACTTTTCTACCGGTTTGGGTATAATTTCCGGATCAGGAGCGAGGCATGAAAGTGGCCCAGCCGGTAGGCGTTCGACATGAATATCTAAAGGAGTTGGCCGACATCACCGGCAAGTTCGAACGTTACGCCTCCAAACGCACTTTTGAAACCGTTGATACAAAAAAAATCCTCGAATACACCGCCTCCGTCGAAGTGATCCATCAGCGGCTACGTGACGCCTACAACGCCTCCGAAGGCCGCTCCCGCGCCCTCGACCGGTTCATAAACCGCTGGAATAACCTTGTGTTAGGCGTTTTTTACATACGCGGCGCGGTTGAGGAGAATAAAACCATCACCGAACGGCAATACGAGATATTCACCAAAACCATTAAGGACATACTTGAATACGCCACCGTGGGAAAAGCCGCGGATCAGGACTAGACTTGCTCAATATTCGTGTGTTGTCTTTACGACACTTTTAGTCCAGACAGCATCTCTTTTTCCGGCGCAAGCAGCACCAACGTGCCGCCGTCATTGACCGCCAGCGCCATCCCCTGCGAAGTGACGCCCATCAACGCGCGTGGCTTGAGGTTGGCCACGATGATGATGGTTTTCCCCACCATCTCCTCCGCCGTGTAATGTTTGGCGATGCCGGCCACCAGCGTGCGCGTCTCCCCGCCCACGTCAATGGTCAGCTTGAGCAGCTTATCCGCCTTGGGCAGCCGCTCGGCGGCGGTGACCTTGGCGGTGCGAAGGTCGAGCTTGGCGAAGTCGTCATACTCGATCAGCGGCGCGCCTGGCGCGGCGGGGGTTTCCGGTTTTTTGGCCGCTTCGGCGGCCTTTTGTGTTTCTTCCACGATTTTCTCCGTTAAGGCGATGTCTATCCGGTCGGCGAGCCGTTCAAACTGGCCGATGGTGTGATTGCATAGAATGTCATCTTTATAAGAGTCCCATTTCAAGGGCGCGATCTTAAGTATCCGCTCCACCTTCTCCGCGAAAGCCGGAACCACCGGCTTTAGATACTTGGCGATGAGCATGAAGGCGTTGATGCCCGCCGTGAGGATGTCCCGCTGGCGTTCCGTATCCTCCTTGCAGGCCCACGGTTTGGCGGAGTCTATGTACTCGTTGGCGAGGTCCGCCAGCCGCATGATTTTCTGGAGCGCCAGGGCGAAATCAAGGTTGTCGTAATCCGCGGCGATGCTTTCGGCCTCCGCCATTACCTTCGTCAACAATCCCGCCTCCTCGCGGCCTTCACTCAAAATATGGGACGCGGACAGGGTATTGGCGAGCGCCGGAATTTTATTGAGCATCCCGATGGTGCGCGAGCCGAGGTTGGCCACCTTGTTTACCAACTCGGCGTTGACGCGGAACACGAAGTCCTGAAAGTTCAAATCCAGGTCGTCCACGCCGCTTTTTAGTTTGCTGGCGTAGTAGTAGCGCAGGTATTCGGGGCCGAGGTGATTAAGGTACGTCCGCGCGTTGATGAAGGTGCCCTTGCTTTTGGACATCTTTTCGCCGTTGACGGTGAGAAAGCCGTGGACCTGTATCGTGCTGGGCAGCGTAAAGCCCGCTCCGGCGAGCATGGGGATCCAGAACAGGGTGTGGAAATAGACGATGTCCTTGCCGATGAAGTGGCGCAGTACGCCCTCGCCCCGGCGCAGGAGCGCGTCGAACCGCTCCGCGCCGAACTTGTTGAGCATCGTGGCCAGGTAGCCCACGGGGGCGTCGAGCCACACGTAAAAATATTTATCCTGCTCGCCGGGAATGGAGAAGCCGAAATAAGGCCCGTCGCGGCTGATGTCCCAATCGCGCAGCCCTTCCTTGAGCCAGGTGGCCAAAAAGTTTTTCACCTCCGGCTGCAGCGCGGGGCCGTCCATGAACGTCTTCAACGTGTCCAGGTAATCGGCGACGCGGAAGAACAGATGCTCGGACGATTTGCGGGCGGGAGGCGCGCCGCACAGCGAGCAGCGGGGATTTTTCAATTCCGTGGGGCTGTAATGCGCGCCGCAGGACTCGCACACGTCGCCGTACTGATCGTCCGCGCCGCACCGGGGGCACACGCCGCGCACGAAGCGATCCGGCAGGAACATCCGGTCATGCTCGCAATAGGCCTGTTCCACGGGGCGGCGGTGGATGTGCCCGCCGGTTTTGAGCTTGCCGTAGATTTCCTCCGCCAGCGCGCGGTTCTCCGGCGAGTTGGTGGAGTAGTAGTGGTCGAAGGCGATGTTGAAATCGTTGAAGTCGCGCTGATGCTCCTGGTGGTAGCGCGCGATGACCGCTTCGGGGGCGACCCCCTCGTTTTTCGCCCGAATCATGATGGGGGCGCCGTGGGTGTCATCGGCGCAGAAATAGTACGCCTCGCGCCCGCGCATTTTCTGGAACCGCGTGAAGATGTCCGCCTGCGTGTACTCCACCAGATGCCCCAGGTGGATGGGGCCGTTGGCATACGGCAGGGCCGCGGTGACCAGCAGCGGTTTTTGGTTCATGCGCGCGTGACGCTCCTTGGTATTCGCGCCCGTTTTCGCGGGCGATAAAGGGCGTATTGTAGCACGGCGGGCGCCGGGAACGATGGCGCCCTTCGCCGGCGTTAAGGCGCCACCCTCTCGTTGCGAGGGGAGAGGGCCGGTTGTAGGGCTACGGCTCCGTTTTGTTGCTCCCCTTGGCAAGGGGGAGCAAAAGAGGTGGACGGCGCACCCGGATGTTCCGTGATGTATTAATGGATCGTGGAGGTGTCATTTACCAAGCTGAAACGCCCAATGACTAGTTAGGGCTACTTCCTCCCGGTTGGTATGCCACGATGTTGATAGTAATGTTATGCTGTTCCCATGACACTTTTACGCGATATTCAAGAATCGGCCATTGATTCAAACACGGATATTCTTGCGCTTCTGAGAAAATGCAGCGTATTGGCGGCAAAACTACAAAACACTGAATTTAAACAATGGGTGGTTAACGAGCTTGATGGCTACAAGGGAGACGCTTTTTTGCCAGACTACAGGATAGGCAACTATAACCATTTTGGTGTGGTGACAAATGGATATTGGCGGCAAAGCGGCCCTATTCCAACAAATATTAAGAACGCGCAAATACGCAAGGTTCTTGCTTCTTACGCTAGGGTAAAGGAATCCGCCGCAATAATAAATAATTTCGTTAAAAACGATAGGGCTGGAGCGACGCTCCGAAACGAATGGCCAGCGGAACTAATACTGCTGTATAACAAAGAAAATGTTTTTAACGACGGTTTTTATGTAGAACGCGCGTGGATGGAATTTCCAGTCTCATTCATGGTCGGTATTATTGAGGCAATCAGGAATAGAGTATTACGGTTTGCACTGGAGATCGAGAAAGAAAACCCGGATATTGGTGAAAACAAGATTGACCCTGATCCCGCAAAACAAGAGAAAGTGACCCAAGTGTTTAATAACATTGTGCTGGGAAACGTGGGCAACATCGCTTCCGGAGGTGCTTCTGTTATTCAATCAGCAAATATCAATATTTCACCTGGTGATGTCCATGGACTTAAGGCATTCCTATCTGGCAGGAAAATAGATAGCGACGAAATAGAAAAGCTGCTTTCAGCAATCGAAAGTGATAAGGATTCTCAAGGAAGACCATCATTTGGAGACAAGGTTAAATCGTGGTTGGGCAGTTGGACCGCGAAGGCCGCGAGTACGGCTAACTCGGAAATTATTACTGAAGTAACCAGGGCGATTATGAAATACTTGGGAATCTAACGCGCCTTTCTGGTTCCTCCCTTCCGGCTCTCCATATAGGCGCGCAGGACGGCGTTCATGCTGGTTTGGTACCCCTTTCCCTGCCTCCGGAAAAACTCCAGCACGTCCGGGTCCAGCCGGAGCGAGACCAGCTTCTTGTGGCCGGGCCAGCGAATGGCGCGGGAGAAAAACGAGTCATTCAGTTCCGGCGCTTCCGACAGGTCAATATCCGCGCCGGACATGGATTTGATCCGCTTCCAGTCAGTCCTTGATTTTCCTGAAATACTTTTCACGCTCATGCCGTGTCGCCTTCAGCAAAACAGTGTAGCTATTATTGTAGCTACATACCGATTCTGTCAAACCCTTATCCCCGGTCCAGGCTCAACTTGCCGGGGCCGGAGGCGATCACGTACAGCAACCCGCCCGCAAGGCCCGCGTTCTTGAGCGCCATGACCATCTGCATCCGGTCGGCGAGGTTATAGTGGAAGTAATACGTGGCGATGGCGAGGTACAAAACCAATATCGCGGCGCCCGCCCGCGTCCGCCACCCCAACAAAAGCATCGCCCCGCCCGCGATCAGCGACGCCAACGCCAGCGCATACATCAGACCCGGCATCGGCATCCCCGCCGACTGGATCTGCGCCACGGTGGCCGACGGGTTCATGATTTTTCCAAACGCCGCCCAGATGAAAATCGCCGACAACGCCAGCCGGCCCGCGAGCTTTAGTAACGGTTCAATACTGGCCATCCGGAAGTCTCCTCGATATAAGCCAAACTGAAATATTGTCCATTATATCCACATACCTTGACAATAAAATATTCTTGCTTCGAAAATCAACCAGTTATAAAATAGCGCAGGATGTATTTGGACTAACAGACTCTTGAAACAGGCCACCAGAGTTTTTACCGTTTTGATCGCCCTTGTGGCGTTGGCGTCTTCCGCGTTCGCGGAGCCGTACACCGAGAACCTGATATGGGGCAAGGTGGTTGACATCAGCGATGGCGACACCTTGACCATGCAAGGCGACGGCAAGAAGATGATCCGCGTCCAGCTTGCGTACATTGACGCGCCCGATCTGGACGACAACAGCGGCGAAACCCAGCCGCTGTACCGCGAATCCACCCATACCCTGCGTGAATTGACGCTGAACAAGGAAGTGATCGTCGAGTCGCTGGGATCTGACCAGTTTGGGCGCGTGGAGGGGATGATTTTCATAGACCAGACCAACATCAACATGGAGATGGTCCGAAAGGGCATGGCGGAGTTGTACGCCCCGGTACGGTTCAATCCCTCGAAATACAAAAAAGAGTACGTGCGGCAACTGCTTGAGGCCGAGGAACAAGCCAAAAAAGCCGGATCCGGCATATGGGGCGCGGAGGGCTACGTTTCGCCTTATGAATTCCGCCGCCGCCACCGATGACCCCTCGCGCGCGGCGTCCGGTTTTGTTATAGTCGAAGTGGGAGGTCTGATAGGGCCGTGTCATCGGAACGCAGAAACCGTTTTTTCCCCCGCGTGAGGTTTTCGCTGCGCGGAGTGTCCCGCCGCGCGCGGGCGGGATCGGCCAAGCTGGCCGTGATCACCATGCTGGCCACCGCCACTACCGTGGCGGGCATGGGCGCCGTGGCCTATTATTCCCCCTTGGGCAAAATGTATTTGCCCATCAACGGCGCCGGTCAGGAGATAAAGCGCGACCGGGCGTTGTTCCCCCTGGAGCAGCGCTACCTGAACGATCCCGCCGCGTGGCGGCGGCTGGGCTTTGACACGCGCCGCGAATACGAATGCGCGCTTACCTACAACTTCGCGGGCGACGGGTACACATTGGACAATTTCCCCGCGCCGCCCCCCGAACATGCCGATCCGTTCTGCAACGAGGTATGGGTGCGGGTTGTGCAAACGCCGCTTTTAGCTAAATCGCGCAATGATCCAAGGTTCGCGCGCTACTTCCATGAGGGACCATCCGGCTCCACCGCCTCCCACTCCGGTGAACCATGGCAGGCTCGCGCCCGTGCGGCGCTGCTGTCGCTGGTCAAGGGCTGACGCGCCTAAAGCGGTTGCGCGAATCCCGACTAAAATGCTAATATTTACATTGAATTCGTCACAGGACAAAACCCATGACGGTGATGAACGAAGAGGTGTGCGACGCGTTGAAATCGGTGGGCGTTGACGATGAGAAAGCCCGCCGCGCCGCGAAATCCCTGACCGAAAGCGATTCGCGGCTCAATAAGCTGGATACTGACGTGACGTTGTTGAAATGGATGGTGGGATTTAATTTGGCGCTTACGGCGGCCATTTTAATGAAATTGACGTTATAAAACGACCTAACATTGATGTCTTACGTTTCCCGCCACGTATAACTGTTCATAACCTCTATTCGTAAGGAATAGCGATGATCGGCATTTCCGCTCTGTATTGCGACACCGAAAACGAAGGCGACGCCATCCGTTATGGCAAGCAGTCGAGCCACATGAAGGCGCGCCCCCACGCGCACGCCGTCCCCAAATCCGCCGCCGAACGCCGGCCGGTGACGGCCTGGAACATCACCCGCACCTGCAACCTCAAGTGCGTCCATTGCTACTCCGACAGCGAGGAAAAAGCCTACAACGGCGAGCTTTCCACGCAGGAGGGCAAGAACCTGATCACCGACCTGGCCCAGTTCAAGATTCCCGCCCTGCTGTTCTCCGGCGGCGAGCCGCTGATCCGCAAGGACCTCTGGGAGCTGGCGGATCATGGGCGCCAGTTGGGGATGCGCATGACGCTTTCCACCAACGGCGTGCTGATTGACGACAAGACCGCCGCGCGCATCAAGGAGATCGGTTTTACCTACGTCGGCATCAGCCTCGACGGCATCGGCGAGGTCAACGACCGGTTCCGGGGCAAGGAGGGCGCGTTCAAGAAGGCCATGAAGGGTTTCCAGAACTGCGTGGCCGCGGGGCAAAAGGTGGGGCTGCGGATGACGCTCACCCGCCACAATTACGAGAACCTGCACGGCATCTTCGACTTCATCGAGGCCGAGAACATCCAGCGCGCCTGTTTCTACCACCTGGTCTATTCGGGCCGGGGGCTGGGCATCAGCGACGAGGACTTGACCCACGAGGAAACGCGCCACGCGCTGGACATCATCATGGAGCGCACGCTGGACTTCCACAAGCGGGGGCTGCAGAAGGACATCCTCACCGTGGACAACCACGTGGACGGCCCCTACCTATACCTCAAGCTGCGCGAGATCAACCCGGAAAAGGCCGGGAAAGTGCGCGAGCAACTCGAATGGAACGGCGGCGGACGCTACAGCTCAGGAGTGGGTTTCGGCGACATTGACTTTTTGGGCAATGTGCATCCCGACCAGTTCTGGATGCATTACAGCTTCGGCAACGTGCGCGAGCGGCGTTTCTCGGAGATATGGCAGGACACTTCCAATCCGCTGATGAGCCTGCTTAAAAACCGCTTCGACCACCTGAAGGGCAAATGCACGAAGTGCCAGTTCCTTAACATGTGCGGCGGCGCCTTGCGGGTGCGCGCGGACATCGTGTACAAGGACGCGGGCGCGCCGGATCCGGCCTGCTACCTTTCCGACGAGGAATGCGGCATAACCCCCGCCATGCGCACGGAGCTTGCCGCCAAGGGGGAGGATTTCCCCGTGCCGGAGGCGCTGTTGCGGCGCGCCAACACGGCCGCGGCCAAGTAGAGGGGCGCGACATGGGTCATCCCAAGGGCCATCCGGGAGGGCATCCCGGCGGCGACATCAAGCAGGTCTATCACGGCATCAAGGATAGCGCCGACGGGGCGGATCAGGCCAAGCGCTTTATGATGGCCAACCAGTTGCGCCTGGTGTTCTGGGAAACCACCGGCGGCTGCAACCTGGAGTGCGTCCACTGCCGCCGGCTGGACATCAGCCGCAAGCTGATGGAGTCCGACCTGTCCACCGCGGAGTCCAAGCGCCTCATTGACCAGATCGCCGAAACCGGTAAACCGATATTGGTGCTCTCCGGCGGCGAGCCGTTGATCCGGCCAGACATATTCGAGCTGGCGGCCTACGCGCGCGACGCGGGGCTGACCACCGCGCTGGCCACCAACGGCACCATGATCACGCGGCAGATCGCGGAGAAGATACGCGACGCGGGCATCCAGCGCGTCTCCGTGTCGCTCGACGGCGCCACGCCGGAGACCCACGACGCCTTCCGCAAACTGCCCGGCAGCTTCAACCGCGCCGTGGAGGGGATCAAGCTGGTGCAGTCCGTGGGGGTGGAGACGCAGATCAACAGCACCATCGCCAAGCACAACGTCCACGAAGTCCAGAAACTCTACGACAACGCCATCGCGCTCGGCGTGGAGGCGTTGCACATTTTCATGCTGGTGCCGGTGGGCTGCCGCGTGCAGTTGGCGGAGTCCGCCATGCTCGACGCCTTCACCTACGAAAAAACGCTCAACTGGTTCTACGAGGTCAGCCGCGAAGGGAAGATACAGACCAAGGCCACCTGCGCGCCGCATTACTTCCGCATCATGCGCCAGCGCGCCGCCGCCGAGGGGATCGAGGTGTCGCCCAAAACCCACGGCATGGCCGCGATGACCAAGGGCTGCCTGGCGGGGCAGAGCATCTGCTTTGTGTCGCATAAAGGGCAGGTGTTCCCCTGCGGGTACCTGCCGCTGGAAGTGGGCAACGTGCGCGAGAAAAGCTTCAAGGAAATATGGGAGACCGCCGAGCCGTTCAAGAAACTGCGCGATCAGGACAATCTGGAAGGCAAGTGCGGCGCGTGTGAATTTAAGTCTGTATGCGAAGGCTGCCGCGCCCGCGCCTTTTTCTACACCCAGGGCAATTATCTGGCCGAAGAACCCTTCTGCGTGTACGAACCGCCCGCCTATCAGGCCCAGAAAGCGGCGCAGGAGATGGGGGGGTAATCCCAAGAACTGGCGCGATGTTCAAGAAAGAAGCGATTGCTTCGTCGCCTTGCTCCTCGCAATGACTATGTGCGGAATCTTTCAACACCCCGCCAGATTCGCGATATTTGTAGGGGCAGGCCCCTGTGCCTGCCCATTCGCGGGTAGAAACGGGGCGCAGCCGCTACGGACCCCCCGGCGGCCTGAAGCCCCTTCACTGCGCTTACGCTCCGTTCAGGGCTTCGGGGTTCGTACACGCTCGTTTTTCAGACACGGCGCGCCGCGTCCATCGTCCCCCTCTCCCCTCGCGGGAGAGGGTGGCCCGAAGGGCCGGGTGAGGGGGAGGCGATTCATGAATCACCCCTCACCCGCGCATGGAACTGATCCCGCGAAAGGAATATAATGTGGATATGAACGGAGGCGGCCATGAACATTTTCGCCGCTCATATTACATTCGACCCTGACACGCCTTCGCCTTGGCGTGGTTCCCCTCAAAATTGCGCGCGTCTTCAAAAACTCTCCCTCGACGAACTCAAGGACTGTCGCGAAACGCGCGCATAAGCCGCGCCAACGGCGCGCGGAGAACTGAACGGCCGGTCGCCCTCCATAAGCCGCAAAGCGTAGTCAGGCGATGGTTCATAACAATGGAGGCGCATTATGCGAGTCATGGTGATAATCAAGGCTACCAAGAACTCCGAGGCGGGCGCGCTCCCCAGCAAGGAGCTGTTCGCCGAGATGGAAAAGTACAACGAGCAATTGGCGAAGGCCGGCATTTTGCTGGCCGCCGATGGCTTAAAGCCCAGTTCAAGGGGCAAACGGGTCCGGTTCGCCGGTGGCAAGCGGACCGTGCTCGACGGCCCGTTTACGGACACGAGGGACCTTGTCGCGGGCTACTGGCTGTGGCAGGTGGAGACGATTGACGAAGCCATTGATTGGGTCAAGCGCTGCCCCGATCCGATGCCGGGCGAGGAGGCCCTGATCGAAATCCGCCCGCTGTTCGAGCTGGATGACTTCGCCGCGATAGACCCCACCGGCGAGCTTCGCAGGAAGGAGAAGGAACTGCTCGCTTCCGTAGGCGCGCGGCATTAACGGCGCTATTCGATACGGCGGGGCCACGGCGCCCCGCCGCTCAATCATGGAGGATCCTGCCAAGCGTCACGATTCGACAACACTCCGCCGTTTGGCGTATGATTTATTCCGCCGGTCACTGCCGGGCATAACCCCGGCTGCGGGACGCGCCGGAAGCCACACAGGACGCCTACATGACACCCGTCGCAAAATCCATCGCCGAGCGCATCGCCAGCCCCGACCTGGCGCTGTTGGAGCGGCGCAAAGATCACACATGGACGGCGCACAACATCCAACTCACCTCCACCGAAGGCACCATTCCTGGCGCGAAGGGATACTGGGCGCAAGAAGAAAAGGTACGGCTTGTGATCCACATGCTCAAGTCGCTCACAGGCCGCGCCACGTCGCTTGAAGGGTTGCGAGTCATAGACCTGGGCTGCCTTGAAGGCGGTTGGACGTTCGAATTCGCCCGTGAAGGGATGCTCGCGCTTGGCATCGAGGGAAGGGAGTCAAACTACGCGCGGCTCCGGTTTCTTGAAGAGTATTTCCGCCTGCCCAATCTTTCATTTGAATTGCTGGACGTCAAGCGTCTGTCGCGCGAGCGCCATGGGGTATTCGACGTCATCTTTTGCGCGGGGCTGTTGTACCATCTTGACAGCCCCTTTGCGTTCCTCGAATTGTTGAATACCCTCGCGCACAGCCGCACCATCCTGTACCTGGACACCCATTTCGCGCCGCCTGATGAAGAGTCACTGGCGCGCAACGTCCATCGCAGCGCCTTGTCGCCTTTATCTGATATGACCCACAACGGCCACCAGTACCGGGGGCGATGGTACTTTGAATATCCGCAAAACGCCGCTCCGCCGCCCGGCCGTCAATGGACGGCGGTTTCCAACCACCGCTCGTTCTGGCCCTGTTACGAACCGCTCATGCGGGCTTTATCGGACACGGGATGGCATTACATTCTCGACGCGTACCGCGCGCCGGACATTCAGGACGGGTTCCGGGAGCGGCAGGCCCGCGCGCGCTTTTTCGCGCTGCGGAAAACCCACTTTGACATCCCCCCCGGAAGCGGCCGGTCCTAAGCGCGGCGCCCCGCCGGTTATCCTTCCAGCGCGGCGCGCGCTTTTTCCACGGACTCCACGTAGAGGCCCTTGCGCTTTTCGATGCCCCACTGCTTCGTGTTGCCGGTCACCCGCAGGGGGCAGCCGATGAACACCGACAGCGCGCGCGCCTCGTCCAACGCCGTGCCGGGACCGGACATGGCAAGGTCCAGGCTTTCCCCCTTGGCGTAGAACGACAGCACGGCGGGCGGACGGCCCTTGGCGTCCCGTACCGGCGCGTCGAGATTGCCCGCGCCCTTTAGCTCCACATACTGCACGTCGGAAAACGCGCCCTCCACTTTTTTAAGCGTCTTGAACAGCGAATAGCGGAACGTGAACGTCCCCCTGGCGCGGTCGAACTCCGCGCGGCGCGCAAAGCCGGTGGCCACGAATCCCGTGGCGCCGATGAGCAAAAGAAACGGGTACGCCGCCCAGCGCGGGAACGGGAACACCCCTTCCGGCGCGAAGAACACCAGCGCGAACACCGGCGCCAGAAACAGCGCCGACACCAGGCCGATCAGCCTCATGCTCTGCCCGATGCGGAACACCTGCGGTCCGGGGTCATGGTGGGCGTAGGCGGTTTCCCACCACACGGGCGGTTTGTTGGTCTCGTTCATTCGGCTCCCCGTAATTTAAAGCAGTAATTGTATCGCATTACGGGCGGTTTACGGGCTTGACTTGCGTGAGGTGATGGGGGAAAATTCAAATTCGCCGAGCGGGCGGGTGTAACTCAGTGGTAGAGTGCAACCTTGCCAAGGTTGAAGTCGAGGGTTCAAATCCCTTCACCCGCTCCATCCCAAACCCCGCGCCTCCGTCAGTTCCCGGCCAGCGCCTTCTCCCACGGATAGGGCGGCGAACCGGTCACCATGAAAAACGGGTTGTGCAGGTCGGGCTTGTTGTAGCGCAGCGGAGCGCCGTCGAGCGCGGTTACGCCGCCGCCCGCCGCTTCCACCACCGCCTGCGCCGCGGCAGTGTCCCATTCCATGGTGGGGCCAAGGCGCGGGTACAGGTGCGCGGAGCCTTCGGCCACCCTCATGAACTTGAGCGAACTGCCCGCCGGGGCCACCTCGCACGGACCGAGGCGGGCCATGAACACGTCCATCTCCCGCGTACGGTGGCTGCGGGTGACCACCACCTTGAGCGGCCCTTGGCGCCAGTCCGCCGCATGAACCGGCTCCGGCGCGCGCCCGTCGAACTGGCGGAAGGCGCCGTCCACCGCGTCCGCCAGGTAGGTCACGCCCAATACCGGCGCGCGTACCACGCCCAGGGCGGGCCGGTTATTCTCTATCAGCGCGATGTTCACGGTGAACTCGTCGTTGCGCTTGATGAATTCCTTGGTGCCGTCCAGTGGGTCAATCAGCCAGAAGCGGCCCCACCCCGCGCGTTCC
>JACQZB010000012.1 GCA_016207925.1 Nitrospinota bacterium | reverse complement strand
CGCGCGCACGGCCCGCGGCAGCTTGGCCAGTGCGCCCTCCAGAGGAGCCTTGCGGATTTCGTACAGGCTCTTTTGAAGCTGGTGCGAAAGCTCCCGGAAGGACTGGTTGGTGTTCTTGAAGTTCAGCGCAAGGTCGCGCGTGTCTTTTTCCTCCAGCTTGCGCTGGAGATAATTGAACAACTCCGAGAGCGTGATCAGTTCCCCCACGTGGTCTATGAACACGTCCAGCAGCGCCTCGTCCACCCGCACGAAGTTGGCCCGCCGTTCGCCCCCCTCCGGCCCCGCCTGCGCCGCGGCGGCGGGCTGACGGCGTTCCTCGGCGCGTTCCTCCGCCTTCTCTTCCGTCAGCAGCGCGGCGTAGGGCGCCAGCCCCTGCTCGATGACATCGGCCAGCATCTCGTCCACGCCGACGGCGTCCTGAAAAAATATTTCAAAATCCTCCTTAAGCGCGTCAAGCGCCTCCACCGCCTCCGCCTGACCCACCTGCGCGTGTTTGGCCGCCAGCCCCTCGATGGCTTTCAACACTTCCGCTCCGGCGGTTTCCTGGCTTTTGCCCGCGCGCGCCTCGGCAAGAATCGAGCGCAGCTTGCGGTATTCCGGGGTGACCTCCACCGGCCCCAATAGCCAACGCTCCTCCGCCGCCCCCGCGCCGGCGCGCCGGTCTTCCACCAGAAATGGCGCGTTGCGGCTGATAAGGTCAAACACCTCGCGCAACGGCGCGCCTTCCACCATCTCCCCGTTCTGCGTGTGCTGGCCGAAAAACTTGAGCAGGCTTTTGCGGAGGACTTCGAGTTTTTCCTCCGTATCCTGCGGCCCCACACGCTCGTCCACGTGGCGCAGGAAGCTCTCCTCCTCCTCCGTCAGCGGCACATCGGCCCCATGCGCGGCGTGCAGACGGTTGAATATCGCCTTTAGGTGGTCCGCCCCTTCCAGGATGAACCGGGCGGTCTCCGGCGACATTTCGATTCGCCGGTCGCGCACCATGTCCAGAAAGTTTTCCAGCGTGTGGCAGAAGGTCTTGACGTTGGTGAAATCGAAAAACGAACTGTTGCCCTTGAGCGAATGCACCGCGCGGAATATGCCGTGGATGTGGGAAAGGTCATCCGGCCCGGCTTCGAGCGCCCGGGTGCCGCGCTCGATCTCCGCGAGCATTTCGTCGGACTCGTCCAAAAATCCCTGGAAAAGTTCCGCGGTTACCTGCTCGCTCTCCTGGCCGCCTTGCTCGGTCATGACTCCCTGTTTCGACCTCCGCTCCCTTCTCCTCGCCGGGCGCATATTAGTGACGCCCTTGCGACCCCGTGCTATTATCGCTGGTATGGCGCATAATTTCAACGATATGATAATTGGGCCCGTTGATCCATGCGGATTCATAACTGTCCGCCTGCGGTCAGGTTACGCCGGTGTCGCCTTTTCCGGAAATGGAGTCGTAAAAATCATACTGCCGGGACTTGACCGCGACCGGCTGCGAAAGCTGTTATCCCCTTGGGCAGGCTCGCCGCCTTCGTGGGCCGGTGATCTGGCGGAACGGGTTAAACGCTACTTCGCGGGTGAACGGGTGGAGTTTGATGATCCTGTTGATATGCGCGGCGCGGGTGAATTCGCCCGCCGTATCTACACGGAACTGCGCCGGGTGAAATGGGGTGAGATGGTCACCTATGGCGGGTTGGCCGCGCGCGTGGGAAACCCATCCGCCGCGCGGGCGGTGGGGATGGTTATGGCGAAAAATCCCGTCCCGCTGATTGTTCCTTGCCATCGCGTGGCGCGGTCCGATGGCGGGTTGGGCGGTTTCTCCGCCCCCGGCGGCGTGGATTTCAAAAAAACAATGCTGGCGTTGGAGCGGGGGTAAGGGCTGGCGCATTTGGGCTTCCCCCACTCCACGGACACGGCCATTTTCACCGCTGTCCAATGGTATAATGTTCCCATGATAGAAAAGATTGTAGTCAAGCGCCCCTTGCGCGATCCGGACGCGGTGAAGGCCGATCTGGCCTATTGGCTGTCCAAGACGCCGGAAGAGCGCGTATCCGCCGTGGAGATTTTACGAAGGCAATACCATGGAAGTTCAGCCCGACTTCAAAGAGTTGCTCGCGTTATTCAACGCCCGAAAGATTGAATACGTCATCGTGGGAGCGTTTGCGCTTGCGTTTCACGGCGCGCCGCGATTCACTGGCGATCTTGATATTCTGATCAAACCCGATCCCCAAAACGCCCAGCGGGTCATCGAAGCCCTCGATGAATTCGGATTCAAGTCAATCGGCCTGGCTGTTGACGATTTCACGCGCCCGGAAAGCGTCGTTCAGCTCGGTGTTCCGCCGGTGCGAGTTGATCTTCTGACATCCCTTACCGGTGTCGTTTGGGATGAAGTTTGGAAAGGGAAAAAGGAAAGCCTATATGGGGGTATTCCCGTGCCGTACCTTGGCCGCCAACAGATCATTGCCAACAAGCGCGCGCTGGGAAGGAAAAAAGACCTCGCCGACCTTGAAACGTTAGGAGTGGAATAACATTAGCGGTATAGCAATTCCCCTTTCCCCTGTTCGCCACCGAAAATCGCTTCGACGAATTCCTGGGGGTCAAACGGGCGCAGATCTTCGATGGCTTCGCCCACGCCAATCATCCGCACGGGAATCTTGAGCGACTCCATGATGTTGATCACCACGCCGCCCTTGGCGGTACCGTCGAGCTTGGTCAAAATGATGCCGTCCAACCCCACCGCCTCGTGGAACATTCTCGCCTGATTCACCGCGTTCTGGCCCGTGGTGGCGTCGAGCACCAGCAGCGTTTCATGCGGCGCGCCGGGGATGTCGCGGCCCGCCACGCGCTTGACCTTCTTTAGCTCCTCCATCAGGTTGACCTTGCTGTGCAGCCGCCCGGCGGTGTCCACGATCAAAATATCGTGACCGCGCGCCAGCGCCGCATGGGCCGCGTCGAACACCACCGCGGAGGGGTCCGCGCCCGGCTTGTGCGACACGAAGTCCGCGCCGGAACGCTCCGCCCAGGTTTTCAATTGGTCAATGGCGGCGGCGCGGAAGGTGTCGGCGGCGGCCATAATCACGGAGCGGCCCTCCGCCTTGAACTGCGCGGACAGTTTGCCGATGGTGGTTGTCTTGCCGGAGCCGTTGACGCCGATCACCAGGATCACATACGGCTTATGCGCGGCGGCGTCCGGCGCGGGCGGCATGTCCTGCGTCAGAATGCGCGTCAGGTCGCGCTTGATGAACTCGATCACCTCGCCGGTGGACTTGAGCAGGTTTCGCTTCACCTCGCCGCGCAGGTCGCCGACGATGCGCGTGGTGATTTCCACCCCGATATCGGCGGAGAACAGCAGTTCCTCCAACTCGTCGAGGAATGCGTCGTCGAGTTTTACATGCGCGCCGACAAGCCGCTGGAAGCCCTGCGACAGGTTCTGGCGCGTTTTGGTAAGCCCCCGCGCCAGCCGCGCGAGCAGCCCCGGCGCCGCTTCTTCTTTCTTGCCGCCGAAAAATCCGAATACCATGACAGCCCCAAATGGAAAAAGTGACTATACCACAGGGCGGCGCGGACGCTGGAATGTCATTGCGAGGAGCGCCGCGGGGCGCTATTTGCGCTTGACCAAACCTTCGGACAGCCGCGAGGCCAGGGCCGGCGGCGTGGCGGCCAGGATGCGGCCCGCGTTGCGCTCCTTCATCACGGACAGTACGCGGATGGCGATGCGGGTATCCATCTGCGCCACCAGCAACGCCGCGGTCTCCGGCGGCATCGCGGAGTAGGTCTTGGCGAGTTTCTGGATCGCTTCATCCTCCAGGTCGCCGCGCAGCTTGATCTGCTCTTCGAGTGTAACCTCCAGCGCCTTGAGTTCGGCGATCTGCTTGTCCAGATCGCCCTTCATAGCCTCCAGGCGCTCCTTCTCGCGCGCAAGCTCTTCCTCGCGCGCGTCGAGTTCCTTCTGGCGCCGCTCCACGTCGCGCAGAATTTCCAGGTCAAGCTGGCCCGGCGACGGCTCGCGCACGGGCGCCTGCCGTACTTCCTCCGGCGCCGTGGGGGCCTGCGCCGAGGCGGGCTGGGAGGCGGCGGGAGCGGCGGCCTGGGCATGGGCGTCCTGCCCGCCGAACACTCCCAAGGCGCCCAGCGCGGCCACCTTGATCCCCAACAGGGCGAGAAACGCCAACAGTATCTTGGCGCGCGGCGTCGCGTTACGCAATCTCATGGCCCCGCCTTTTTAACCGGACCTGGTTGATCGCCATTTCATCGGCCTCGATCCGCTCGCGCCGCGCCTCTTCCGCGTCGTATTCTGCCCGCAGCCCGTCGCGGTGCAGCTCCAGCGTCCGCCGCGCCTTGACCAGCGCGGTCAGCCGGGCGCGTTCGGCGTCGGTGGCGCGCTGTTCCTGCGCGGCCTGCCGTGTTCCTTGCCGCAGGTCGCTCTCCAGCCCGGCGATGAACCGGTCGTACAAATCCAGATCCACCGGGCTTTTGGTGGTGTCGTACACCCGGGCGCGTTCCAGTATCGCATAGTCCCGCCGCGCGCCGGTACGCTCGTTGACCTGTTGTACCTGCGCCAGCCGCCGGCCGGCCTCGGCCAGCGCGCGCCGCTGCCGGTCCTCCTTGAGCTTGCGGAATTTGAGCAGCGGTTCAAGCCGGTAGCGGAACATCCGCGCCTCCTACGCCAACACCTTGCGCAAGCCTTCGACGGACTGCGCCAAGGTGGCCTGCTGGCCTATTTTCTGCCGCAGGTACTCGTTCATCGCGCCTACCTTTTCGATGGCGCGGTCAATGCGCTTGTTGGACCCGGCCACATACGCGCCGATGTTGATAAGGTCCTCCGCCTCACGGTAGGTGGCGTATAGCTCCTTGAAGCGCGTGGCAAGGTCCAACTGCTCCGGATTCACCACGTCAATCATGGAGCGGCTGATGGAGCCTAGCAGGTCCACCGCCGGGTAGTGGCCCAGCGACGCCAGCCGCCGCGAAAGGATCACGTGTCCGTCGAGGATGGCGCGCGTGGCGTCGGAAATCGGTTCGGAGATGTCGTCGCCCTCGATCAGCACCGTGTACAGCCCCGTGATGCTCCCCTCGCCCGCGCAGGTGCCAGCCCGCTCCAGCAGGCGCGGCAGGGCGGCGAACACCGACGGTGTGTAGCCCTTGGTGGCCGGCGGCTCCCCCACGGAAAGTCCGATCTCCCGCTGCGCCATGGAAAACCGGGTCAACGAGTCCATCATCAGCAGCACGCTTTTGCCCTGGTCGCGGAAATACTCGGCGATGGCCGTGGCCGCGAAGGCTCCGCGCATCCGCACCAGCGGCGGCGCATCGGACGTGGCCGCCACCACCACGGAGCGGCGCATCCCCTCCGGCCCCAGGTTATCGTCTATGAACTCCTTCACCTCGCGCCCGCGCTCGCCGATCAGCCCGATCACGTTCACTTCGGCGGCGGTGAACTTGGCGATCATGCCCAGCAGCACCGACTTGCCGACTCCCGTGCCCGACAATATGCCCAGCCGCTGGCCCCGGCCCACCGTCAACAGCCCGTTGATGGCCCGCACGCCCAAGTCCATCGGCTGCGCGATACGGCGGCGCAGGAACGGATTGATCGGGTCGGCGTACAGCGGGCGCTCCTCGTGGCACAACAGCGGCCCGCGCCCGTCAATCGGGTCGCCTAGGCCGTTGAGTACGCGGCCCAGCAACTCCGGCCCCACCCGCACACCCGCCGCCTGGCGGCGCGCCATGATGTGGCAGCCGGGTGAGACGCCCCGCGCCTCCCCCAGCGGCATCATGATCACCCGGTTTTCCGAAAAGCCCACCACCTCCGCGGCGATGGGGGCGCCGCCGCCGGAGGGCTGGATTTCGCACGCCCCGCCCACCAAGTTTTCGCGGATCGCCTCCAGTTGGGTTTCGATGCGCGCGTCTATCATGCCGATATTGGTCTCCACCATGCACCCGCCCCGCGTCACGGAAGGGTCGCCGCGGAACGACACCCGCTCGATGTCCTCCACCATGCGCGTAAGCTGTGGCACGGCCTTTTGCGCCTCCGCCAGATCGTCGGTGTTGACCCGGATGATCAACTGCTCACGGGACCGCAACTGCTCCACCGCCTTGAGGATCACCTTGCGGACCAGTTCCGGCGCGCGTTCCGCCTCCAGCCCGATCACCGTGCGCGCCACCGCCACCACCAGGTCAATCATCTCCCGTTCGGCGTTCCGGTAATACTCCGCCCGAGCGCGGGCAAGCTCGCCGGCGAGCGCCTGGAACGAATCAATCACCGGCTTGGCCTCGTCCAGCCCCGCCTGGTAGCCGGCCTTTCGGCCCGCCTCGTACCCTTCCGCGCGCGCCCTCTCCCGGATGTCCCCCGCCTCGGTTTTGGCCTGGCTTACAATCCGCTCCGCCTCGTCGGTGGACCGCCGCAGGATTTCGTCGCGGCGCAGGCCCCCCTCGTAGTCGAAGTCGAACCCGCCGGGGACAAAGTCGCGCGCGCGCCCCGCCCCCCACGTATCGGCCACGAACTGGTTGGCGGCCTTTTTCTGTTTCCGCGCCGGGGCGCCCGCCTCCACCTCCTCGAACGTGAACTCGCGGATAAGGTGGGCCGCGCCCTGCTTGTGATAGATCCTAGACAAGTTCCTCTCCTCCGCCGGCGATAACGATCTTGCCCTCCTCCTCCATGCGCTTGACGGTGCGCACGATGGACTGCTGCGCGTTCTCCACGTCGGAGAGCTTCACCGGCCCCATGGCGTCCAGGTCTTCCTTCATCATCGGTCTTGAGCGCCAGCGACAGCTCGTCGGAATTGACCCCCTTGAGCACCGTCTGCATGCTGCGGTTGTCCACGCCGATCAAATCCTCGAACACGAACATCAACTGTTTTATGCTCTCCGCCAGCTCCGGATTGATCGCCTCGATCTCGGCGAGGATGTTCCCTTCCGTGGAGCGGTCCAGGTTGTTGATGATCTCCGCCACCGCCTCCACCCCGCCGATCTGGCTGCCTTCCATGGCGCCCGTGGAGCGGAACTCCTGCGCCAGTGCCTCGTCCAGCTCCTTGATCACGCCAGGCGGAATACGCTCCAGCGTGGCGATGCGGAAGGCCACTTCCGGCTGGAACCGTTCCGGAAGTTCCTTGATCGTGGCCGCCGCGTGCGGGGGGTCCAGGTGCGCCAGGATGATGGCGCAGGTCTGTGGATGCTCGTTCTTCAAGAATCCCGCGATTGTTTTGGGGTCCAGGTTGCGCACCGCGTCCAGGCCGCCGCCCACCTCCTCGCCTTCCGCGGTGGCGATCTTGTTCATGATCTCGTTGACCTTGTCCTCGCTCAACGTGGCCGACAGCATCTTGCGAAGATAGTCCTTGCCCCCCGCGATCACCCCGCCCTGGCCGGACTCGACGATCTCCACGAACTCCTCCGCCACCCCTTCCACCACCTTCGCGGGCACGTTGCCCAACTGGGACATGTAGTTGGAGATTTTGTGGATTTCGTTGTCGTCGAGCTGCGACAACACCTGCGCCGCCATCTCGTCGCCCACCGCGATCAGCAGCACCGCGGCTTTCTCCGGGCCTGTCAGCGTTTTGCCAGCCGCCGCCATACGGACTTCTCCCTTGTCACTTCCAGGTTATCTGCGTGTGTTAAGCCATTCGCGGACCATTTCCGCCGCCGCCTTGGGATCCCGCGCGATCACGTCGCGCACCCGCTGCCGGTAATCCTTCTCCTCTTCCGCGCTCACGCCGTACTTGGCCTCCATCTGCTGGACCGTTTGCGGCAGGGCGCGCAGCGCCTCCAGCTCGCGGTTGGCCGACGTCAGGGAGCGGATGATGGGACGCGCGATGAACATGAAGATCACCACGGCAAGAATGCCTATACCAGCGTATTTTATAATTTCCGCGTAGAACTGTCTATCGGCCTCCGCCTTGGCCTCCGTGATGTCGCCCTCGAAACGCGACATGTCGAACGGCGCCGACTCCACCACCACCGTGTCCCCGCGCGCCTCCACAAAGCCGGCCGCCGTTTTGACCAACTGCGTCAGCCGGCGCACATCCTCCTCGCTGCGCGGCGCGAATTCGCGCTGGCCGTCCTTTTCCTCGTACTTGCCGTCCACCGCCACCGCGATGGAAAGCCGTTTGACCGTCCCCACCGCCTCCACTACATGCTGGGTGGTCTCGTTGATCTCGTAGTTCACCGTCTCCTGGTTGTTGGAGGTGGTGGCCGGCGTCCCCGCCGTCTGCGCCGCCGCCTCGGAACCGGGCACGTTGCTCTGCACGCCCGGCACGCCCAACGGCGCCTGCTCGCCCACCGACTTTTGCTCCACGCGCTGCTCGGAGCGGGCCACCTGGCTGTTGGGGTCGAATTTTTTCTCCGTGCGCTCGGTGCGCGTAAAATCAATCTCCGCGCTCACCCGCGTGACCACCTTGCCCTGCCCCACCACGCTTTCCAGCATGGAACTGATACGCTTTTCGAGGTTCTTTTCCAGGTTGGAGCGGTACTCGAACTGGGTGGAGGAAAGCAGCGCCGTCTCATCGCTCGGCTCGCCCCCCGCCAGCACGTTGCCGTCCACGTCCACCACCGTCACATTCTCCGGCGGCAGGTTCTCCACGCTGGAAGCCACCAGATGCACGATCCCCTTCACCTTCTCCCCGGCCAGCCGCCGGCCCGAAGCCAGCTTGAGCACCACCGAGGCCGTCGGCTTGGTCTGATCATCCGTGAACAGCCGCTTTTCGGGAATGGCGATGTGCACCCGCGCGGACTGTATCTCCCGGAACTGGCCGATGGTTCGCGCCAACTCACCTTGCAACGCCCGCTTGAGGTTAAGCTGCTGCACGAACTCCGTCATGCCAAAGGTGGACTTGTCGAACACCTCGTACCCCACCACGCCGCCGGAAGGCAGCCCCGACGTGGCCATCTCCAGCCGCAGTTCCAGCGCCTTATCCGTGGGGACCATGATCGCCTGGCCGTCCTGCGCCAGTTTGTACGGCACCTGTTTCTCCGTGAGGCGCGCGGTGATCGCCGAGGTGTCGTCCGGCGACAGGTTGGCGAACAGTACGCTGTAATCCGGCCGGTTGGCGAAGTACGCCACCCCCAGCACGCCGGACAGCACGATAGCCGCCACTGCCCCCATCGCCACCTTCTTGCCGGTAGGGATGCTGTTGGACGTTTCCACCAACTGCGTCCAGAACTTGCTGAAAAACTCAACCATGATTCACTCCCGCGCGAAACGGTGTCCGTTCATTGTGTTAGCGCTGACCAAGTTCCAGCGCCCGCTGCGCCATGTTGCGCGCGTTGCGCGCCGCCGCGGCGTTGGCCTCGAACGCCCGCGAGGCGTTGATCATGTCCACCATCTCCTCCATCAGGTTGATGTTGGGCATCGCCACGTAGCCGCGCGCATCGGCGTCCGGGTGGCTGGGGTCGTACACCAGCCGCGGCGGCGCCTTGTCCTCCTTGATCTCCACGGTCTTCACCTGCCGGATGGAGTGGTCCAGGGCGTCGGCGAAATTCGCCCCCTCCATCGGCGCCGCCTCCGCCACCGCCATCTTGCGCCGGTACGGGCCGCCTTCCGCGGTGCGCGTGGTGTTCAGGTTCGCCAGGTTGCTAGAGATCGTGTTCATCCGCACCCGCTGCAGCGACATGCCGCTGGAGCTGATCTTCATCGCCGAAAAAAGATCCATGGCCTTCTCCTTACCTTACCTTCGCCCCGGACTATTTGAACGCCTGAAACAGCAGGTCCAGATGTTTCGTCCCGCCCGCGATGAGCGTCTCATACGCCGCGGTGTTAAGCTCGTTCTCCGTCAGTTCCCGGTCCAGATTCACGTTATTGCCGTCCAGCCGGGGCATATCCATGCTTGCCACAATCTCCGGCCTCACCCCCGCCACGCCCTTTAAGTGGTTGGGGAAATGGGCCGGATGCGTCTCCTTCATGCCGGAGTTTTTGTCTAGCGCCGCCGCCAACTGGGATTCAAATTCCGCCTTCTTGGCGATGTAACCGGGCGTCGCCTAGTTGGCGATATTCGAATTAATGACGTTTTGACGCGCCACTCGCATGTTCAATCCGGCTTCCAGCAGATTGAACTGCTTGATGTTATAAAAATCGCCCATTGCCGTTCCACCTCGATTTGGCCCTGCCCGCGCGCCCGGCGCGCGTCAAAGAACCGACGCAACTATCGCTATAACAGTAATTAGCAATGCATGTGCCAATGTGGATGGAAATTGAAGATGTGTTAATACAATACGTTGCGAATCGCAGACAATCGCGCCGCCAGAATTATGACTACCTTTTCAGGCGGACTACATTTCTGGTGGCGTTCAATGAAATTTCCGCGCCCGCGCGTGGCGACCCGGACGCGCAACCGGCTGAACTTGCGTTACATTACTGCGTGACTGAGACGCGCCCTTTTCCCGGAATTGCGGTTTGGGTAAACAGGCGTAACGCGGGAAGCATTAAAACCCGGAATAAAAGCGCAGGTGGATTTCACCCTCCGCTTCGGAAACGGCGCTGCCCGCCTTGTTGAACGCGGTGATTTCCGGCTTGATAACCATGTCGCCGGCCACGTTGAACCAGGCGCCCAGCGTGGCGGCGTTCTTGCGGGACTTGTCGAAGGTCTCAAACGCGCTGAACGAGGCGTTCACTCCGAAACCGTCGAATCCTACCTGCGCCAGCGCGCTGAAACTGCCGGCCACATCGTCCCCCGCCGCGCGCTGGGCGTAAGCGGCGTCGCTGTTGTTAAGGTACACGGTTTTAAGGTCAAGGGTCATGTCGCCGTAAGAGCCGGTGACGCCCGCGTCCACGCCAAGGGAGCGGCCAAACGTTTCGCGTGAAAAGCGCTCGCCGCTGAAAAAGGAAAGCGACTCCGGCTGGTCGGCCGCGCCGAACACGCCCAGCGTCACGTCCAGCCCCGCCACCTTTGGCGTATAGGCGAAGCGGTACCAAAGCTCCGCGGCGCCATCGCCGCCGCTGTTGGGCATCAGCGTGTCGGGAGATTCAAGCAGGCTGACGCTGGCCAGAAACCGATTCCCGCCCACGTAGCCGGAAAAACCGTTCAATCCGTTTGACTGGCCGTAGGTTTCCCCGCCGGAGTTCAGGTAAGAGCCGCGCCCGAAATCAAGCGCCGCGGGGGCGGTATGGAGTTTGATCCCGGCGCGGTAATCCGAACCTTTATCGTTAAGGGAAAAACCGGCGGACGGCTGAAGCTTGCGTGAAAGCGCGCCGCTATCCGCGGGCTGGGTGTGGCACCCCATGCAGGCGACGCCGGAAAGCCGGGCATAGCTGGGCGACGCGAAGGCGGACGAAGCCCCCCACATGCCCACAAAAACCAACGTTAAAACCGCATAACGTATCGCCATACTACCCGATACTCCTTGGGTGGTAATTATACAGCCAATTTATGTATTGTGTCCAATCGTTTATACAGCCGGTAGCGCGTCAGTTTGAATTATTTTTGGAAAAGTGTGCTGCAAGGTCCTTCGGCTTTGCCTCAGGACTTCAACAATAAGCGTGAGATGCCTTTACCGGCGCCCTGAGCGGAGCGAAGGGCCTTGCGGTTCAAATACAAATTGAGACACTATTATACAGTCACTTGAACATTAACCGGTTAGATCACTCCGGCGGGCCGTTCATTGTAAGGACTCGGCGCGCCGCCCTCTATTTGCTCCCCCTGCCTTAAGAGGGAGTGGCGCGGCTTTCGCGCCGAGGAGGTGAGAGCTGTTATTGCTGTCCGGGGTCTTCAGACCCCGGACCATATCCCCTTTCCAGACCGGCGGGGTCTGAAGACCCCGCCGAGCAAGAGCGTGCCATACAAATAAAAAGGCCCCCGCCCGTGAGGGCGGGGGCTTTTCTAAGCTGGGCGTCTAGCGGCTGGCTTGGTAGCCCGAGTCGTCGCGGATGTTCTTCTGCCACTGCGCGAACTTCGCCCAGGCGCCGTCCTTGGCCCAGGCGAGGCCGTTGTAGTCGCTATTGTAGCTGTAGTTCGGGATATAGATGGCCAAGCCGTAGGCGTCCTTGTACTCGTCCCCGGTGACCGCGTTGGCCGTGATGACCTCGCTGGTCAGGAAGCTCTCCAGCGCGGCGCCCTTGCTCTTGACCGCGGGGTTTTTGGTTCCCGCGTCGATGAGCCGGGCGTAGTGCAGGAGGTCCTTGTTGTCGCTGGTGTAGAAACTCTGCGCCTGGCTGCGCGCGGACTTGACCAGCGCGGTCTCGTTGGCGGCCATGACCGCGTTGGCCCAGTCGCTGAGCAAAGACAGCAGCTTGGACAGGGACGCGGACTTGACGGCCGACTGGGTGGCGCCCTGGTTGATGCCGGCGTAGTGGTCCGTGTAGGCCTGGGCCGTGACCTTGGCCACCTCGGCCGCGGTCATGGCGGGCTTGGCCACG
>JACQZB010000153.1 GCA_016207925.1 Nitrospinota bacterium | reverse complement strand
GGTCTTCGGGCTTTTCTCCATGTTCGCCGCGGCGGTGTTCATCGTGCGGCAGGCGGACTATAAGCGGCTATTGGCCTTTTCATCCGTGGAGCACATGGGGATCATGGCCTTCGGCATGGGCGTGGGAGGCGCGGGGGTGTTCGGCGCCGCCCTGCATGCGGCGGCGCATTCACTGGTGAAAGCGGCGCTGTTCATGACGGCGGGCGCCATCCTGGCGCGGTTCGCCACCAAGGAGTGCGGCGCGGTGCGCGGAGCGATCCGCGACCTGCCGGCGTCGGGCCTGTTGTGGGTGGGCGGATTTCTGGCCATCACCGGCGCGCCTCCTTTCGCCACGTTCTTGAGTGAGTTCACCATCCTCAAGGCGGCGATTGACCAGGGGCACCCGTGGGCGGCGGCCTTGTACCTTCTGCTGCTGGCGGTGATTTTCATGGGGATGATCCAGGTGGCGCTGAACATGGCCTATGGGGCTCCCTCCGTGCCGGGCGCGCTGCGGATCACCTCCGAGCCGCCGCTTACCTACCTGCCGCCGCTGTTGCTGCTGATGGGCGCGCTGGCGCTGGGCGTGTGGCCGCCGGTGGCGGTTATGGAGACTATTGGCCGCGTCGCCGGCTCGCTGGGGGGCGGGCTGTGAGCGCGGCGCCGCTAAAACTTGCGAATGGCCAGGCGCGGCCGTTGGCGGAGATTCCCCTGTTTTCGTTCGAGGAATTCCGCGCCTACGCGCTCGACCGGGCTGCGGGCGGCGGCAAGGTCAGCGCCCTGTTCGCCGCGCCCGTCAATGGGGCCAAGACCATCGTCGCGCTGGTCTCCCTGCGGCTGACGGGTGAAATTGAGGCGGTGTTGGTAAAACCGGAGGGGTACCGCTCGCTCACGCCGGAAATCCCAAGCCTTCACCTGTTCGAGCGCGAGATGGCGGAAGAGCATGGGATCATCCCCGAAGGCCACCCGTGGTTCAAACCGGTGCGCTACCACAAGCCGTTCAACGGCGGCGAAGCGCCAGTGGTTGGCGTGACGGAGTATTTCACGCTGGAGGGTTCGCAGGCGCACGAGGTGGCCGTGGGGCCGGTTCACGCCGGGGTGATTGAGCCGGGCCATTTCAGGTTCCAGTGCCATGGCGAAAAGGTGTATCACCTGGAAATCTCCCTGGGCTACCAGCATCGGGGAATTGAACGCGCGCTGGCGGGCGGCCCGCACGGGCGGACGCTGTCCCACATGGAGACCCTCGCCGGCGACACCACCATAGGCCACGCCACCGCCCACTGCGAGGTGGTGGAGGCGCTGGCGGGTATGGGGGTGTCCCCCGACGCCCTGGAGGCGCGCGCCGTCATGCTGGAGCTGGAGCGGCTGGCCAACCACGCCGGCGACCTGGGCATGTTGGCCCAGGACGTGGGGTACCTGCCCGTGGCGGCGTTCTGCGGCCGGTCGCGGGGCGATTTTCTGAACTTGTCGCAGGTCATCTGCGGCTCGCGCTTCGGGCGGGGATTCATGGTTCCCGGCGGCGTCCGCTACGGCATGGACGCGGCGATGCTGGAAGACTTTTCCGCCCGGCTGGCGCGGGCGTGGAAGGATTTTACGGACGCTTCGGCGCTGCTGTGGACCAAGCCGTCCGTGCTGGCGCGGTTCGAGAACACGGGGACGATACCGTTCAGCGTGTGCCGGGCGCTGGGCATGGTAGGCCCCGCCGCGCGCGCCTGCGGCGAGCCGCGGGATGTCCGGCGCGACTTTCCCTCCGGCGCGTACCGCGCCCGCCCCATGGGCGTGGCGTCGCTGGACAGCGGCGACGTGTTCGCCCGCGCCCGTGTGCGCTGGCTGGAAGCGGAACAGTCCCTGCGGTTCATCCAGTCCGTCCTCAAACCGTGGGAAAGAAGCGGGCCGCCGGATTCCGCCGCTTTGGCGCCGGAGACGATGGCGGCGGCCATGGTGGAAGGCTGGCGCGGCGAGATATTGCACACCGCCGTCACGGGGGCGGACGGGCGCTTCGCCGCGTACAAGGTGGTGGATCCCTCGTTCTTCAACTGGACCGGGCTGGCCTACGCCCTGCGGGGTCAGGAAATCTCCGACTTCCCCCTGTGCAACAAGAGCTTTAACCTTTCCTATTGCGGATTTGACCTGTAAAGGAGCCGGCCATGCTGCGCGAACTGATGACGCGGATACGGCAGGGGCACCAGACCGCCGACGCTTTCCCGGATGGCCCGCCGCCGGCGATGCCGGAGCGGTTCCGCGGCGCGCCGGAAATTGATCCGGCGCGCTGCAAACCCGCCGCGTGCGCCCGGTGCGTGGAAGCGTGCCCCACCCAGGCCGCGCGCATGGAGGGCGGCGAATTGAAGCTTGACCTTGGCCGGTGCCTGTTCTGCCCCGCGTGCGCCGAGGCGTGCGGCGAGGGCGCGCTTACCTTCACCCAGGACATCCGCCTGGCCGCCTCCAAACGGGAGGAACTGGTGGCGGGGGCGGGGCCGCGCAAACTTGCCACGGCCCTGCCGGAGGAGTTGCGCGCGCTGTTTGGACGTTCGCTCAAGCTGCGGCAGGTGAGCGCGGGGGGCTGCAACGGCTGCGAGGCGGAGATCACCGCGATGAACAACGTGGTGTTCGACGCCAGCCGGTTCGGCGTCCAGGTGGTGGCCTCGCCGCGGCACGCCGACGGGCTGCTGGTGACCGGCCCGGTGACGGAGAACATGCGGCGTGCGCTGATGAAAACGTGGGAAGCCACGCCCGCCCCCAAAATCGTTATCGCGGCGGGCGCCTGCGCCATCTCCGGCGGGCCGTACCGGGGCCATCCGGAGCAGCACGACGGGGTTGAAAAATTCCTTCCGGTGGACCTGTACATCCCCGGCTGCCCGCCGCACCCGCTGACGATTCTCGACGGCCTGCTCCGGATGATTGGCCGCATCAAAGGATAACGCGCGGCTCCGGCGTGGTATTCTGAACCATTACGGTTCAAGGGTAATGGCCGCCGATGCGTATCAGTGAAAACCGCAGGCTCATCGGGCTGGTGAGCGTGCTGCTGGTGGCGGGGTTCATGGCCATCAGCCTCACCAGCTACTACGTCTCCAAAAAGGCGGTGCGCGAGTCCATCGCCGGCCGGGAACTGCCGCTGACCAGCGACACCATATATTCCGAAATCCAGCGCGACATCCTGCGCCCCATCTTCATCTCCTCGCTGATGGCCAGCGACACTTTCTTGCGCGACTGGGCGCTTGACGGCGAGCGGGACACGGCGGCGGTGACCAAGTATCTCAAGGAGATCATGGACAGCTACGGCGCCGTCACCTCCTTTTTTGTTTCGGAGCGCACACGGGTGTACTACCACGCCAGCGGGCCGTTCAAGAAGGTCAGCGAAACCGATCCGCGCGACGCATGGTATCTCCGCGTGCGCGCCATGGACGGGCCTTACGAAATCAACGTGGATCCCGACCACGTCAACCGCGAAACCATGACCATTTTCATCAATTACCGCGTACTCGATTACGATGGACGCTTTATTG
The DNA here is from genome assembly GCA_016207925.1 of Nitrospinota bacterium. Lineage (GTDB taxonomy): Bacteria > Nitrospinota_A > UBA7883 > UBA7883 > UBA7883 > JACQZB01. The sequence goes on along the minus strand of JACQZB010000153.1, from coordinate 4,428 downwards.
GGGTCACCGGCGTGGGCCTGACGGTGGACACGGCGCGGACGCTCATCGAAAACTACCAGCGGCGGTATCAGCGCAACGTGTTCTTTGTGAACCGCGAGGGAGAGGTGACGCTCAAGGGGCGCGGCATGAACGGCAGATTTCACGCCCTCAAGGATGATCCCGGATACCGCGCCATCGCCGCCACGATCCTGGCCGGACGGCAAGGATCGTTCGAGTACGGCCGCGACCGGCAGACGGTGCTGGTGACTTCCCGCTTTATCCCGGAATTGAACTGGTTCCTGCTGGTGGAGCAGGTGGAGGATCCGTCGCTGACGGCGCATCGCCGCGCGCTGGCGGCCAGCCTGCTGGTCAGCCTGGTGATCACCGTGATCGTGCTGGCGGCGACTAGTTACACGGTGAATTTTTACCAGCGGCGGCTGGAAAAAATGGCCACCGTGGACAAATTGACCGGTCTGTGGAACCGGCAGGCATTCGAGATGATCTTCAACCAGGTCACCAAGGAGGCGCGGCGCTCCGGGCAGGCGCTGGCGGTGGCGATACTCGACGTGGACCATTTCAAGAACATCAACGACACCTACGGCCACATGACCGGCGACGAAGCCATCAAGTCCGTGGCGGCCACGCTGGTTCACAACGTGCGCGCGTCGGATGTCACCTGCCGCTGGGGCGGCGAGGAGTTCTTGGCGCTCCTGCGCGATTGCGATGGGGAGCAGGCGTACGCCCTGGCGGAAAAAATCCGCGTGGCGATGGAACAGACGCCTTTTACCAGCGAGGGTAAATCCACCGTGATGACCGCAAGCCTGGGCGTGGCCCAATACCGGCCGGGGGAGGATCTGGTCGCGCTTCTGCGGCGGGCCGACAAGGCGCTGTACGCCGCAAAGCAGGGCGGGCGCAACCGTACGCAACGGGGCGACTGATCCCGCCGCTCTTCGCGTATAGTAAGGGGATGGAAGCGGATACCGGCCCCCATGATTCCGGCGCCGATTTTAGGTCCGGGGCGCGGGCCTGCCTGCCCGCCTTGCCGACGCTGTTTTTCATTTTCGCCGGGTTCGGCGTGGCTGCGCGCGAAGGGGGCGTTCCGGCCGAAGCGGCGCTCTTGATGACGGCGCTGGTGTACGCCGCCCCGGCGCAGTACGCCATGCTCGACGCGGCGGGCGCGGGCGCCTCGGCGCTTTCCGCGGTGATGGTGGGGGTGACGGCGAACCTGCGGTTTTTCGTGATGAGCCTTACGTTGCGCGGGATGTTCCGGCACGCGCCGCGCCGCGCCACGGCGCGTTGGGCGCATTTCGTGGCGGCCACCCCGTTTCTGCTCACGTTTTTCCGCTCGCGCAGGGAAAAGCCGGGCGACCTGTTCGCGTTCTACCGGGGCGTGTCGGTGGTAATGATTCCGCCGATTTTTCTGGGGACGGTGGCGGGGTGGTGGGCGGGCGGCGGCCTGCCGCCGGCGCTGGCCTTCGGCGGGACGTTGTTCATGCCAGTGTATTTCAGTCTGCTGATCGCCTCGGACTTCAAGGGAGGGCGCGAGGCGGCGGCGGTGATCGCGGGATTTTTGCTCACGCCGCCGTTGGAAACCTTGGCGCCGGGCTGGGGCCTGTTGGGCGCGGGGCTTGTCACCGGCGGCGCGCTGGCGGTGAGGGAACGGTGAGCGGGGCGCAATGGGCGGCGGTGGCCGTGGGCGCGGGGCTGGGCACGTACCTGTTGCGGATAACGCCGTTTCTGCTGGGCCCGGGAGTGGAAATGCCGCGCCGGATCAGGGATTTTCTGGTCTATACGTCACTGGCCATCGCCGCGGGGATTGTGGCCAAGGCGCTTACGGCGCCGGGGGAAGCGTTCAGCATCGCGGACACGGCGATACGCCTCGCGGCATTGGGCATGGCGTTGGGGCTGTTCGCCTGGCGGCGCAATATCCTGCTTTCGTTGATGACGGCGGTGGTCATGGCGGCGGCGATCAAGGCCGCTATTGGCTGACGGCCGCCGCGGATTCCGGAAGTTCGGCGTAGAACACGCACCCCTTGCCCTTTTGCGATTTCACCCTCAAGGTCCCGCCATGAGCTTTCATGATGTCATAGGACAGGGGCAGGCCCAAACCGGCGCCCCGTTCCCCGGCCGTGCCGGTGGTGGTGGTCTTTATCTCGTGGAGGAACAGGTCGCGGCAGAGTTCGGGGCCTACCCCAGGGCCGGTGTCGGCCACCGCCATGGTGTTGCTTTTCCCTTCCGGTACGAACACGCGCACCATGGCGCCCGATGGGCAGAACTTCACCGCGTTGGACACCAGGTTGCGGATGACCTCGGTGAACAGGCCCTGGTCGGCCAGCAGCAGCGCCCCCTTGGGCACGTCGTTGACCAGCGTGATCCCCTTCCGGCGCGCGGACATCTCCACTTCGGACAGGGCGTTTTCCGCCAGGACGCGGGCCGGGAAGGGGACGGCGCGCGGCGTGATCTTGCCGCTTTGCAGCTTCGAGATGTCCAGCAGATGGTCAATCATCGTCAGCAGGTTTTCGCTGGAGGTCAGGGAACGGCGCGCCAACTCTTTTTGCGCGGGCGACAACGGATTGCTCCCTTCGCCGGAGAGCAACGCGCGCAGCGAACCCACGATGGAGTTGAACGGCGAGCGCAGATCGTGGGCCACCAGCGACACGAACTTGTCCTTGAGCCGGGTGGCTTCTTCGGCGGTCTCCTTCGCGCGGCGCAGGTCTTCCTCGGCCCGTTTTTGCGCGGTTATGTCGTGAAACGCCGCCACGGCGCCCCGGCCCCCTTCCAGCGGGGTGGTGACCAGCGCCACGGGGATCATTTCGCCGTTCTTGCGGATGAAAAAATCCTCCGGCATCCGGAAGACCTCGCCCCGGCGCAGGGTAAGGGTCAGGGGACACTCATCCGTGGCGTGCGGCGTGCCGTCGGGCTTGCGGGAGTGAATGGACTCATGCACCGCGGCGCCCAACAATTCATCCTCGCGCCAGCCAAGGAGCCGCTCCGCTTCGGGGTTGAGGAACGTGAAGCGCCCCTGCGCGTCGGCCACGATCACCCCTTCGCCCAGGGTGGCGGTGATCTCGCGGATGCGCCGCTCGCTTTCGGCCAGCGCCCGCGCCTCGCTGGAAACCCGGCGGGTCAGCGGGCGGAAGATAAACCACGCCACAACTATGAGCGCGAGCAGGATCAGCGCCAGCGCCCCGCCCGCCATGCGGCGCAGCGTCATCACCTGCCGCTCGCTGTCGCTTTGGAACTCCGCCACCACCGCTTCGAGCGAGGAGAGCACCGGGCCATCGGTTTCTCCGACGATCAGTTCCAGCCGTGCCCGCGTCGAAGGGGCGTCCGGCTCCCGCGCCAACCGGCGGGCGGAGTCTATGAATGCCAGAATGCGCGCGTCAAGGTTGGCGGGAGGGGCGAAAAATATCGCATGGACGGCAGGCGGCAGTTCGCCCGGCAGGTCCGGCCCCGCGGCGCCGGCCAGCCACAGGTGGGCCGCATGAAGGGCCTCCGCGGTGGACAGCAATTCCGCCCGCAGGTTGTCGCGCTCCGCGCCGTCTTCCATTGAAACGATGCGCAGCGCCAGCGTCGCCACGCGCTGGGAGAACATCCGCTGCCGTCCGGAAATGTTGATCACGGCGGCGCTGGTCTCGTACGTTTTGATGACCTGCGTCAGCCCCAGGAAGGCCGTGGCGGCCAGAACGCCGATGATGCTCACGGCCAGAATTGCGGCGGCCCCGTGCTTGTTAAATACTACCACAAGCGCGCGGCCGCGCGGGCGGGAAAGACAGTAGTGTCTCAATTTGAAATTTGAACCGCAAGGCCCTTCGCTCCGCTCAGGGCGCCGGTAAAGGCATCTCACGCTTATTGTTGAAGTCCTGAGGCAAAGCCGAAGGACCTTGCCGCACATTTTTCCAAAAATAATTCAAACTGACGTACTACCGGAGAGACAGGGGGCTTTATTTCATGGCGCGCGCGCGTTACAATGCCCTCTTTATCAAACAGCAGCGGTAACATGCATGGAACGCAAAGTCATTACATCCCGCAAGGCCCCCGCGGCCGTCGGCCCCTATTCGCAGGCGGTGGCGGCGGCCGGTTTCGTTTTCACCGCGGGCCAACTGGGGCTTGATCCGGCCACGGGCAAGCTTGCCGGCGACGACGTGAAGACCCAGGCGGAACGCGCCTTGGACAACCTCGACGCCCTGCTTAAGGCCGCCGGCGCCTCCTTCGGCTCGGTGGTCAAGGCCACGGTGTTTCTCAAGGACCTGGCGGATTTCCCCATTGTCAACGCCGCGTACAAGGAGCGGTTCACGGGCGATTTCCCCGCCCGCTCCACCATCCAGGTGGCGCGCCTGCCCATGGACGCCCTGGTGGAAATCGAGATGGTGGCCCTGACCGGCGCCGGTGAGTTGTGAGCCGATGCCGCTTTACTCCATGACCGGGTACGGCAGGGCCGAGCGCGAG
>JACQZB010000070.1:11353-12654 GCA_016207925.1 Nitrospinota bacterium | reverse complement strand
GGAAGGCTACCTTCGCAAGTCCATCTGCGACCCCTTCACCCGCGCCAACACCGGCGACAACACCCCCGCCGTCATCATCACCGAGCTTGTCCCCGGCGATCATGTAAAGATCACGCTGGCGCCCAAGGGGGGCGGATCGGAGAACATGGCCCGCGTCACCATGCTCACCCCCTCCGGCGGAAAGAAGGCGCTGATGGACTTTATCGTCCAGCGCTGCCTTGAAGCCGGATCGAACCCCTGCCCGCCGGTGATCGTGGGCGCCTGCGTCGGCGGCACCCCGGAGATGGCGGCCATCCTCGCCAAAAAATCGCTGCTGCGCCAGATCGGCTCCGTCAACCCCGACCCGGAACTGGCGGAAATGGAGCGCGAGCTTTTGATCCGTATCAACAACCTGGGCATGGGGCCGCAGGGCCTTGGGGGGCGCGTCTTCGCCCTGGCCGTGCATCTGGTGAAGCATCCCTGCCACATCGCCAGCCTCCCCCTGGCGGTGAACATCTGCTGCCATGCCAGCCGCCACAAGGAGGTGGAGCTATGAGCCAGCCCGTCATCCGCCTCACCACGCCCCTGACCGATGAAAAAATCGCCGGGCTGAAGGCCGGCGACCAGGTAAGCATCACCGGCGACGTGTACACCGCCCGCGACTCCGCCCACAAACGCCTCGTGGACCTCCTCGACGCCGGCAAACCCCTGCCCTTCGACATCAAGGGCGCCGTGATTTACTACGTCGGCCCTTCGCCGGCCAAACCCGGCGCCGTCACCGGCAGCGCCGGCCCCACCACCAGCTACCGGATGGACGCCTACGCCCCCCGCCTGATGGAAGTGGGCATGAAAGGGATGATCGGCAAGGGCAAACGCGCCAAGGAGGTGGTGGACGCCATGGTCAAGCGCAAGGCCGTGTACTTCGCCGCCATCGGCGGCGCCGCGGCCCTGATCGCCCGCTCCATCAAAAAAGTGGAACTGGTGGCCTACGAGGACCTGGGGCCGGAAGCCGTGCGCCGGATGACGGTGGAGGATTTCCGCGTCATCGTCATCAACGACATCCACGGCGCCGACCTGTACGACATTGGCCAAAGCCAGTATCAAATCGCCTGACCTTGGCCGCGAAGTTTTTTGACCGCGCGGCGCGTGTCTGGTACCCTTGATGTATCTACATTGTTTATATCGGGAGCCGCGCATGAGAACCACGGTCCAAAAATGGGGCAACAGCCTCGCGGTGCGTATCCCCAGCGCCTACGCTAAAGAGGTGAACCTCAAGAACCGCGATTCCGTGAACATCTCCATGGAGGAAGGCGCCATCGTGC
>JACQZB010000070.1:0-11318 GCA_016207925.1 Nitrospinota bacterium | reverse complement strand
AAACCATGCTCGCCGGTATCACCAAAGGCAACGTTCATGCCGCCCAAGAATTTGGCGCGCCCATGGGCAAGGAGGTATGGTGAACCCGCGCCGGGGCGCTCCTGGCCGGGGCGACGTCATCTGGATTCAGCTTACTCCCCAAGCGGGCCGCGAGCAGGCGGGCCGGCGTCCGGCGCTGGTGGTGTCCCCCGCCTCATATAACCGGAAAACGGGCCTTCTTCTGGCGTGCCCCATCACAAGCCAGATAAAAGGCTATCCTTTCGAGGTCGTCCTGCCGCAAGGCAAGGGACCGCATGGGGCCGTGCTGGCCGATCAGGTGAAAAGCCTGGACTGGCGCGCGCGCAACGCGGTGATCGCCGGATCAGCCCCTCGCGCCGCCGTGGATGAAACGATCCTGAAAATTTCCGCGCTGCTCAACTAACCATCGCGGCGCGTACACGGGGGCGGCGCAGCAGATAAATAAACGCCCCCGTAACCGCGGTGTTGACAAGCGTCACCGCCAGAATCGCGGCGGTAAGGAACGCGCGCATCTCGTCCGGCCGCATGGGCGATTGCGTGCGCGCATCGGCGCTCATGGTCAGTTCCATGTACGATGACAGGTCCTGCGCGATTCCAATCGCCGCCGCCGCGGCGACGAATCCCATCCCCATCGAAAGCCAGGTCACCCCTTCGAGCGCCATGCGCGCCCATTCGCGCTGGCGGATGAAGTACGCGGCGCTGATGATCACGAACGAGCACAGCGACATCTGCGCGATCAGCCACACGTCCGCGCTCTCGAAAAACCGGATCAGGGCGCCTACTGACGGCGGCGCGTTGTTCGTGATTTCGGCGATGGGGACAAGCTTGGTCATTGCGCGCGTCTCGCGCCCCAGCCCCAGCGTGGCGCCGCCCGTGAACATGCCCGCGAACCCGCCCAGGAGGTACAGCCAGCCGAGCGCGGTGACCACGCCGGGCCGCGGCGCGGTGGCGTGATCTGTCATGCCGCGCAATACTCCCTCCGGCGCCTCATCCGGCCCGGATCCCCGATTTTACTTTGCCGGCCAGCGCCGCGTTCACGTGCGTTCGTACCGCTTCGTCTATGGCTTCCCGCAACTGGCCTGAAAAAGGCAAACGGTCTGCTTCAATATACTCCTTGAGCGCCGAATTGATCATGGTTTGGTAACCTTGCGCTTCGCGAAGAGCCTTTTTCCTGAACCAAACCACTGTCGTGTTATCCAGCCAGATAGTAATTCTTGTTTTCCCCTTATGCGGGATGACCGGACCGCGTTTGCCTTTGGAAAAGTCATATTCCTTTTTCATAATCCTCCCTTTCACGCGGCGCCGCCCGGCGCGCGGAAATGATGCGGAAAGTCTCCGGATCAGGATAACTGAACACCACCACAAGGATGTTTCCGAACAAGTCGCTGCCCACGGTTATGAATCGCCCCTCATCATGCCGGTCATCCTCAACCGTCAAGGCGCTGGGATCATCCAGTACGGTGGCCGCAGCCGCGAATTCCACTCCATGCTTTCTCCGGTTGGTTTCCGCCTTGGCGCGATCCCAGGTTATTTCCATGCGGCCTTTATATGTATATTATATGCATTTTATATGTACATATCAAGGGGCGACGGGCCGCGGCGCGGTGGTATGCGTCTTCATCGTTCCGCCATGATTTTCCCCGTATTCCGGCCATTATACGGCATCTTGCGTTTTTCATTTGTCAACGGAACGAATTTGTGTAGAATACCGTTGCCCCTGGCATCGTGCCCGTGGGAGGGAAGGGACGCCAACAGGCAATATCACATGTTTTCACACGACATCATCATCGTCGGTTCCGGTTTGGCCGGCCTGCGCGCCGCCATGGAAGTGGCCGGGCACTACGACGTGGCCGTTCTCACCAAGGTGTACCCCAGCCGCAGCCACTCCGGCGCGGCCCAGGGGGGCGTGGCCGCCGCCCTTTCCAACGTGGACGGCGACACCCCGGAAGCCCACATCTACGACACGGTGAAGGGCGCCGACTACCTGGGCGACCAGGACGCCATCGAGATCATGTGCAACGACGCGCCGCGCACCATCATCGAGATGGAGCATTTCGGCTGCGCCTTCTCCCGCACCCAGGAAAACCGCATCGCCCAGCGCGCCTTTGGCGGCCATTCCTTCCAGCGCGCCTGCTTCTCCGCCGACCGCACCGGCCACGCGCTCTTGCACACGCTGTTCGAGCAGACCATGAAGCGCTCCGGCAAGCTGCAGATTTACAGCGAGTGGTACGTCACCCGCCTGATCGTGCGCGACGGCGTCTGCCGCGGCGTGGTGGCCATGGACATCAAGACCGGCAGAACGGAAGTGTTCCACGGGCGCGCCGTGCTGTTCGGCACCGGCGGCTACGGGCGCGCCTACCAGATCACCTCCAACGCCTACGCCAACACCGGCGACGGCATCACCGCCGCCTACCGCGCCGGCCTGCCGTTGATGGACATGGAGTTCGTCCAGTTCCATCCCACCGGGCTGTACCAGCACGGCATACTGCTTTCCGAGGCGGCCCGCGGCGAGGGCGGCTACCTGCTCAACGGCAATAACGAGCGTTTCATGGGCAAATACGCCCCCACCAAGATGGAGTTGGGGCCGCGCGACATTGTCAGCCGCTCCGCCCAGACGGAGATCAACGAAGGCCGCGGCGCCGGGCCGAAAAAGGATTACGTGCTCTTGGACCTGCGCCACTTGGGCCGCGACAAAATACTCGAACGCCTGCCCCAGATTTACCATCTGGCCAAGGATTTTCTGGGCGTGGACGCGCTCGACGAGCCGGTGCCCATTACGCCCACCGCGCATTACTCCATGGGCGGCATCCCCACGGACAACGACTGCCAGGCCCTCGCCGATGAAAAAGGCGGCAAGGTCACCGGGTTTTTCGCCGCGGGCGAATGCGCCTGCGTCAGCGTCCACGGCGCCAACCGGCTGGGCACCAACTCCTTGCTCGAAGCGATGGTCTTTGGCCGCCGCGCGGGCAAGAAACTGGCCGAGGTCACCTCCTCGCTGCCTCTTTCGCCCGTGAGCGAAAAGGAGGAGCTGGCCGCCGCGCGGCGCGAGGTGGACCTGATCCTGCACAACAAGGCCACCGAAGATCTGGCCACGATACGCAACGAACTGCGCGAAGCCATGACCAACAAGGTGGGCGTGTATCGCAACGCGGGGGACATGGAAGCCGCCCATGAGAAGATCAAGGAGTTGCAGGACCGCTTCACCCGCGTCAAGGTGACCGGCGGCGCGAAGTTCAACACCAACCTGGTCGAGGCGCTGGAGCTGTCCCACACGCTCGAATATTCCGAGTTGATCGTGGCCGGCGCGCAGGCCCGGCAGGAAAGCCGCGGCGCCCACGCCCGCGACGATTTCCCCAAACGCGACGACCAAAACTGGATGAAGCACACCATGGCGTTCCGCCGGCCTGAAGGCGGCTTTGAGCTGCGCTACAAGCCGGTGCGCGTCACCCGGTTCCAGCCGGAGGAAAGGAAGTACTAGGCCATGGCGAAGGTCACCTTCCGCATATCCCGGTTCAACCCGGACACGGACAGCGCCCCGCGCTATCAGGACTACCCCTTCGAGCTTGAGCCGGGCATCACGCTGCTCAACTGCCTCAACCGTATTCGCGCCGAGCAAGACCCCTCGCTGGCGTACCGCATGTCGTGCGGCTCGGCCATCTGCGGCTCGTGCGCCATGCGCGTGCATGGCCACGCGCTGCTGGCGTGCAAGACCCAGGCGTCGCAACTGGTCAAGAACGGCGTCATCCGGATTGACCCCCTGGGCAACATGAAGGTCATCCGCGACCTGGTGGTGGACCTGGAGCCGTTCTGGGCCTCGCTCAGAAAGGTCAAGCCCTGGCTTATGCCCGATGCCTTGGACAATCCGGAGAAGGAACGCCAGCAGACGCAGGCGCAGTTCCACCTGATAGACGACGTGACCACCTGCATCCTGTGCGCGGCCTGCTACTCCGACTGCAACGTGCTGGAGGTTGACCCGCAATTCTACGGCCCCGCCACGCTGGCCAAGGGCCACCGCTTCATCTTCGACAGCCGCGACGCCCGCAAGGACGACCGCCTGGAGGCGGTCAGCGAGCTTCATGGCGTGTGGGACTGCACCCACTGCGGCGAGTGCTCCACCCGCTGCCCCACGGAAACCAAGCCCCTGGCCCGCATCGAGGAAACCCGCGAGGCCGCCATCCGCGCCGGGGTCACCAACAACAACGGCGCCCGCCACGCGCTGGGCTTTCGCGAAACCGTGGGCAAAAGCGGCCGGCTCAACGAAAACTACCTGCCCGCCCGCAGCGTGGGCTTTTTCAACATCCCCGCGCTCATCGGCCTTATGCCGGTGGGTATCCGCATGTTCATGCGCGGGAAGAATCCGCCGCTCATCCACCACAGCATTGACAAAGTGGCCGAGGTGCGGCGGGTCTTCTCCAAGTTCGAGGAATACCGCAAGTGAGCCTGAAATACGCCCTCTATACCGGATGCGTCGCCAAGGGCGCCGGCCGCGAGTTGCTGGCCTCCACCGAAGTGGTATGTAAAAAGCTGGGCATCGAACTTGTCGAAATGACGGACGCCGCCTGCTGCGGCGCCGGGGTCATCGGCGAGGACAACGTGATGGTGTCCGACATCATCAAGCCGCTGTACAACATCACCATGGGCGCCTTCTACGGCTGCTACGCCATGCGCCCGCACGACTATTCCGATCTGGACAACCCCGACAACCCCGACGAGATGGAACGCATACTCCAGGTGCTCGGCGCCAAGACGGTGGACTACCCCGCGCGGCTCAAGTGCTGCGGGTTCCCCATCCTGATGATGAACAAGGACAATTCCATGACGCTGGCGGGCAACGCCCTGACCTCCGCCAAGCAGGCCGGGGCCGACTGCATGGTGACCCAATGCCCCCTGTGCCACCTGAACATGGACGCCTACCAGCCGGAGATTGACCCCGCGCTCAACCTGCCGGTGGTGCATATCCAGCAGGCCGTGGGCCTGGCTTTAGGCTACACCCGCGAGGAGTTGCGGATGGACACCCACATCATCCGCCCCTCCGGCCCCCTGGCGGCGCTGTAATCCCGCGCCGCTACGTCAACTCCGTGTATTTCGCCCGGCTCCCCTTGGCCTTGGCCGCCCCCCAGCCGCGTCACGGCGTTGTATCGCGCGGCAATCTTGAGACAACGGCTTCATAAACCTCCCGCGCGGCCATAAGCGCTTCTTGGGCTTCCGCGCGGTCCGGCTCCTCCGGCGGGCCAGGGTAGCGGAATTTCCAAGCGTATTCCGTCAAGGGAACCGCTTTGTCCACGATCTCCCGAAGGGATGAATCCCCGTCAATACACTGCTCCCCGATCTCTTCCAGACTATGGGTTTTCCGAAACGGTGTGTCGCGCCATGTCAGAAACGCCTTGAACGCTTTCTCCGCCGCCTGCTGGCAATGAAACACGGCGTCGGACAAAATGGGGGGCGTGGCGGCAAGATCATGCTCCGCCGCCCGGATATCCGTGGCCGCCCGGATCAGCCAGCCTCGCGTTTCCGCGATCCGCGCCGGGTCATGCGGCATACAGCAGCTTCCCTTCCCGCGCCACCGACGCCGGAAGCGAGGCCTTCACGCCCAACCGGCCGGTGAACTCATCGCTGGTTTGAACGATAACGTCAGCCGCCACCCGGGTTCCCCGGAGCGCTTGGTAGGCCAACCGGCTTTTCCGGCGCGGCGCGGGAGCATCCTCCGGCACCACCACCAACAGATCGTAATCGCTATGTTCGCTGGCCGCATCCCTGGCGCGGGAGCCAAAAAGATATATCCGCTCCGGCTGGAAAGCGGCCACCAGGCGGCTGACGATCTCCGCCAACACCGGATCATCCAGCGTTATGTGATCCATCACCATCCCCTTGGGGCAAGCCATGACATCCATTATGGAATAATCCCCGCGCGCAGTCCACGCGGATAATACAAGGCCCGCGCGCGTTTTTGGCGCCCCCGCCGCTCAAGACGGCTCCGCTCGCCTATGTAAAGGAGATATTCAAAAGATATAAATCACCCCGCTTCTCTCCAAGGCGAGGCGGCATGAATTTCCCCCTGAACGTCCGCCGCTACTTCAACTCCGTGTATTTCGCCCGGCTCCCCTTGGCCTTGGCCGCCGGGTACTTTTTCATGTTCTTGCGCGTCTTGCGCTTGGCCGCCGTCACCGGGTCAATCCCGAACTTGTCCGCCAGCATCGTCAGGTAGATCATCACGTCGCCGATCTCGTCGGCCAGCATCGCCCGCTTCTCCTCCGGCAAGGCGCGGCTTTCCGCCTGCGTGAGCCATTGGAAAATTTCCAGTATCTCCCCCGCCTCGCCCGCGAGCGCCATCGAAAGGTTCTTCGGCGAGTGGAACTGCTCCCAGTCCCGCGATTTGACGAACCGCGCAAGCGTCCGCCGCAGCTCGTCCATGGCGCCTACCGGCGCGCCACCACGGCGTAGTCCGCGTGGCTGAACAGGACGCTGTTGAGTTTGGCCACCGCGTCGTTGTAGGCGATGGCCACCTGCGCGGCGGGGCCTTGGGCAGTGGCCTCGAAGGGAAGGGGGGCTAAACGTATGTCCGCGGGGAAAGGGTTGAGGTATTCCACCCGCGCGCTCGAAAATCCGGCGCGCTCCACCGCGAAATGCAGCGCCAGCGGATGGATCGGCTTGATGTGCGTCATGTCCAGGTAAAACGCGCCGCAGAACGTGCCCAGGCAGGCGGCGTTCACCGTTTCCAGCGCCATCACGCCCCCCGGCGCGAGTTTGGCGCTCGCCAGTTCCAAGAAGCGGGTCAGCGCTTCCAGCGGCAGATGCTCCACAAACTGCACCGCGCTGATCCCTCCCAACGAGCCGTCCGGTTGCGCCGCAAGGTAGTCCAGCGCGTCCCGCGCGTGGGCGGTGAACCCCCGCTGGCGGCATTCCTCCACCATTTCGCTGTTGAGATCCACGCCTTCGGCGGCGACGCCCGCTTGCCCAAACAACTCCAGCAGTTCGCCGCGTCCGCAGCCGATGTCCACCACCTTGCTCTTGACCCCGGTGAACCACGCCGGATACACGGCCAGCCGCCGCTTGATCTCCTCCCGGCTGCCCCGGTGCAAGTTCTCGAACAGGGTGTAGTCGAAAGAGGCCAACTTATCCTTTTCATCCCGCAAGGCGGCGGCCTGCGGCGCGCCCGTCTGGGCGAGCTTGTCCAGAAGCTCGGAAACGCGGCGCTTTAAGAATATGCCCTGTTTGTCCACATCGCGCAGCGCCTCTTGCAGGCGCCCGACGGCCCCCGCCAGATCATCCACTTGGCCGATGCGGCTTTCCAGCTTGGCCATGCGCTCGTCAAGGTTGACCAGCCGCTGGCTGACGAACAGGTAGCGCAGCCGCAGGTTGAACACCTCTTCGAGCGTATCCTTCACCGTGGCGTTGAAGTGCGCCTGCTGGCGGTGCATGAACTTCATCAGCCCGTCGAGGCGCCGTTTGATCGCGCGCACAATGCGGGCGGACAGCCCCGTGCGGTGCGTCTCCAGCGCGGAGGGGCGCATCACGTCCCAGTTGGCGTTGAGCGCCGCCATGACGCGCCGCGCATGTTCCAGGTAGTCGCCCGGCGCGCTGGGCTTGAACGCCGCCAGCCGGTCCACCTCGTCCTGCGTGTACACGCCCTGCTCGATTTTCGTCCGCGCGCGGGCGCGCAACAGTTCCGAAAGCTCCTGGGGATCGAACGCGCGCCCGTCGCCGGACACCAGGGGAGCGCTCTGCGTGGACTCGCTTTCGCCCCCGCTCATGCCAGCCGCTCCAGGATTTCATCGGGGATCCGCCGCGGCTTCATCGCGCCGCCCACGCACGCCATGCGCGTCAGCCCCGTGGCCGTCACCATGCCGTCACGTTCGCGCGTGACCGTGTACCAGAACGTCAGCCGCGAACCCTTGATTTCCCCCACACAGGTCTCCACGATCAGCCGGTCGCCATACATCGCCGGCCCCTTGTAGTCCACCTCGGCGCGGTACACCGTGAACAGCGCGCCCTCGCGCATCCACCGCGCCGCGTCCACGCCCCGGTCCGCCAGCAGCCGCGTCCGGGCGCGTTCGAAGTAGCGCAAATAATTAGCGTAGTATACTACCCCGCCGCAGTCGGTGTCTTCATAATATACGTCTATCACCGTCCTATGGCCGCTCATCCTTCACCTCGTTCCACAAGGCGTCCATCTCCTCCAGCGTACTCTCCCCCGGCGTCTTCCCCGCCTCCTTGAGCCGGCGCTCCACGGCCTTGAACCGTTCTGTAAATTTGTCGGTGGCCGCGCTTAACGCCGACTCCGGGTTGATCGAGAAAAACCGCGCCACGTTCACCAGCGAGAACAGCAGGTCGCCGAACTCCTCCTCCACCCGCGCCGGATCCCCCTCCCGCGCCGCGTGGATGAATTCCGTTAGCTCCTCTTCCGCCTTGGCGAAGGCCCCGTCCGCCGCGTCCCAGTCGAACCCCACGGAGCTGGCGCGCCCCTGAATCCGCCGCGCCCGCAGCAATCTATCGCCTCGATGGTCTCGTAGGCCTCCTCGATCAGGTAGGGTTTAAGCGACTCGTGCGTTTGCTCGCGATCCCATGGGCAGCCCCCATCGCCGCGCAGCCGCGCCATGATCGCCGTCAGCCGGTCAAACGCTTCGCTCATGGTTCCTTTTCGTCGTGGTGGCCGCCGTTGCAATGGACTGATTTTAGCCGCCCCTCCGCCCATGGTCAATCGCGTAAGGGAGTGGTGGCGGCTTCATATTTACAAAGAGAGCTTTGCATAACTCATGAACACCGCCGCGTGGAGTATCTTATTGCTCCCCCTTGGGAAGGGGGAGTACGCCGCTTCGGCGGGAGGGGGTTCTTGCCTAAATCTAGGGGTCAGGTCTTTACTTTTGACTTGTTGACGGCAGGGAAGAGACGAAGAATAAAGCTAAAAACAAAGACCTGACCCCACTCTTCGGACTTGAAATCGTCCGCTACACCGCGTGAAGGGATTTTGGGATGCTACCGCCCCATCATTCTTCTATACCTTTCATCTTCAAGTTCTTCTGCTTTCCGCTTGTTATAAGCTTTTGCCCTAATGATGTTAGTTGCCATGCCGAAAACGTTCAAGTATAAATTAATTTCATCTGCGTTAAATTCATTTATCCTTTCCTTGTTGCGACTGTTGAGGTACTCTTTGGAGGGATGGTCAAAGGGTAATGAATTTGCATAGGCTTGGGATTGGGCGGTATCTTTAATAAGTTTTTCTCTTTCTTTTGCTTCATATATTGCAGCCTCAAGCTGAGCACTACTCTCGCGCTCCGCCTTCTCTAACCTCACTCGTTCCTCCCGTTCAGCGCGCTGTTTCGCCGTCGCATATCTTTCCCAGCAAAACGCGTCTATCACGCTCACATCCACAGATGCGCCCTGTGAGTGGTCTAACACACAGTCTTCGTAGGTGTAAGGGAAAAAGGTGATTATGGCGAAATAGATCAGAGCCAGCGCAATCAGCGCCTTCGTTACATTCTGTCCCATGGTCAACATCATCTGAAAAATTTAACCTTGCGCCCGCTGAATAAACGCCTGCCCTCCGTTGTTTTCAGCGCCCGTACATACCCCGGTAAATTGAGCACAACCGGGGCATAGCCGTCCTTGAGGATCAAGGAAGTTGCTTACAACGAACACGCGGTTGCAACCGGGGCATCTAAAAGCCGCGTTGTTGCCAACATGATCCCAATCATTCCTATCCAAGGCTACACGAGGATCGCCGTTTGCCATGTTGTAATTCCTTTCTGTTCTGTTTTTGATTCAGAGGGGAACTTATCGCGCGTTTAAAAATCCGCGTAACTCCGCCCCCGTTTCGATAACAGGGCCGTTCGTCCCGGGAAACCGTGGGTCTATCTCCTTTTCAGGCGCATATCCCCTCGGCTCGCCTGTATCCTGGCGAACAACCCACGAATGACGGTGGTCCCGTGGCCGCCTCCGCATCAAGACACTCGGATGGATACGCAAAACCTCGCCCACCGCTCCGTACGTGGCGCGCTGGCCGTGTTGGTGCAGAAGGTCAAGAATCCTATCAAGCGTCCACATGTATCGCCTCTCTCCTGTCGTCACATATTCCGCATCCATCCCAAAATTCTGCCTAACACGCCCTTTTCTGATTTCAGATCGGGTTGGCTATGAATTTCGCCTCCCGCCAGGCTCAACGTTTTCCGGAGCCACGGGTCCCGGATCGCCTGGAGCATTTTCGCCATCGTCTCCGGCTCAAGATGGGGATTGTCCCCGGCTTTTACTGCTGTTGCTATTTCATCGAGCGTCTCTTTACTGAAATGACGGTCAGAAACGGCCAAGGACCATGCCAAGTCATCATCGGTCCGGGGAAAGAACCCGCACTCCGGGCATGGGTTAAAGGAACCGAATTTTTCTTCTCCGCACTTCCTGCAAATGGCAATAGTCATTGGCGATTACCCCAGCTAGCCGATGGTGACGTAGAATCCGGGAGCAAGCCACCTCAGGAAAGTCGTTCCTTGGTCCCAAAAAATCCAAATTACCAGCGACGGCCCCCACAGTATCCCCTGGATGAGAGGCCAGACAGCCATGGAGAAGATTATTATCACGATAGCGAACAAGCCTTCCCATGAAAAAACCGCGAATCCAAGATGATAGAAGGCGTAGAACAAGGTATAAACATAGGAAATTTCCATTACGGTGCCCAGAAGGGCCCCTATTACCAAATAAAAGAAATAAAATACCTCGAAGGTATCTTTCAAACCTTCCCCCTTTCAGACGTGGCTGCAGACGGAATCACTCCGTCCCACGCCTGTGATTCATTTTTCGTATCACATGCGACGTTATATTTCATTGATCTCGAACTTCCTCATGCACTTATCGTTTTGGCATTGGTACGAGTGCGATGTTTCCGCCTGCTTCTTATTGCTATTCACGGGCTGCAATTTCCCTTTGCACACCGGACAGAATTTAATGTCTTTCTGCGTTCCACTTGTTGGTCCAGCCATTTTTCGCCCTCCATCCCCAATTTGCCTCACTGTAAAAAAAAACCAGACTTTTGTCAAGGAGAGTCCCTTCTACAGCCCCCCCCGCGTAATGAAGACCATCGCGTTCCAATGGGATTTTGTTTTCGGTAGGGGCGCATCGTGATGCGCCCTTTTGGGCGGTTCGTGAACCGCCCCTACCAAACGCCGCGCGCCCCGTATCGCCCCTCTCCCCCGGAGGGAGAGGGTGGCGCTTTAGCGCCGGGTGAGGGGGATACGGCTGTTGTAAGAGCGCGGTGTGCTGCGCCCCTAGCAATATCTCGCCCTCACATTCCGCCCTCTTGGCGCGTGATGGGC
>JACQZB010000143.1 GCA_016207925.1 Nitrospinota bacterium | reverse complement strand
GGGGCACGATGACGTGGGCGTAGGGAGCGGCGGGGTTGCCGTTCATTTTGGAAAATTCATTAAGCGCATGATGTACTCCGGATCGGGCGTTCGCCGCCAAGGTAAGAACCCCCTCCCCCCTGCGGGATTCTCCCCCGATCATCGGGGGAGTAAAAATTGGTATCACCTGTCCGCCCGTTAAGCGTAACGCGCCGCGCCATGGGGATGCGGCTCAGGCGGCGTCCGTTAATTGACATGGGTCAAATTTAATATATAATCCGGTTAAAAGTCAGAACAATTCATTTTATTCCTTTCTAAAGGCGTTTCACCGTGAGTTACCGGGCGTGGTTCCAGTGTTTCAACGAGGAGTGCCAGGAGCGCTACGAGCTTACGGACATCGTGTACAACTGCCGCCGGTGCGGCTCGCTTTTGCAGGTGATCCACGACTACGAGGAGTTGAAAAAGACCTCCGGCGGCCAGTGGATGCGCCTGTTGGACGAGCGCAAGCGGCGCAACACGTGGCCCTACGGCTCCGGCGTGTGGAAGATGAAGGAGTGGGTGGCGCCCACCATCGCGGATGTGAACGTGGTTTCGATGTACGAGGGGGAGTCGAACCTGTTCTGGGCGCACAAGCTGGGCGCGGATATCGGCGTACCGGAGTTGTGGATCAAGCTGTGCGGAAACAGCCACACGGGGTCGTTCAAGGACCTGGGGATGACGGTGCTGGTCTCCATGGTCAAGCAGATCATGGCCCAGGGGGGCGAGATCAAGGCGGTGGCGTGCGCCTCCACGGGCGACACGTCGGCGGCGCTGGCGGCGTACTGCGCGGCGGCGGACATTCCTTCCATCGTATTCCTGCCGAAGGACAAGATTTCGCCGGAGCAGCTTATCCAGCCCATCGCCAACGGGGCCTTGGTGCTGGCGCTGGACACGGACTTTGACGGGTGCATGAAGGTGGTGCAGGAGGTGACGGAGGACCGCACGATCTACCTGGCCAACTCCAAGAACTCGCTGCGGATCGAGGGCCAGAAGACGGTGGCCGTGGAGATCGTGCAGCAGTTCGACTGGGAAGTCCCGGACGTCATCATTATTCCCGGCGGGAACCTGGGCAATGTCTCCGCGCTGGGGAAGGGATTTTTGCTGATGGAGCGGCTGGGGATCATCTCCCGGCGCCCGCGGATCGTGTGCGCGCAGGCCGAGAACGCCAATCCCCTGTACCGTTATTATCAGTCCGGATGGAAAGAGTTCCACCCCATCGCCGCGCAGCCGACGCTGGCGTCGGCCATCCAGATCGGCGATCCGGTCTCGATCAACAAGGCGGTGAAGATACTCAAGCAGTTCGACGGGATCGTGGAGCAGGCGTCCGAGCAGGAGCTTGCGGACGCGTGCGCGGTGGCGGACCGGACGGGGATGTACGCCTGCCCGCATACGGGGGTGGCGCTGGCGGCGCTGTTCAAGCTGGCGGCGCGCCGCGTGATCGGCCCGAAGGACCGGGTGGTGGTGATCTCCACGGCTCACGGGCTGAAGTTCTCTGGCTTCAAGATGCGGTACCACCAGGACACGCTGCCGGGGGTGGCGGCGCATCACGCCAACCGGCTGGTGGAACTGCCGCCGGACGCGGGGCGGGTGCGCGCGGTGATCGAGGAGCGGTTTCCGGCCCACACGCGTTAACGCGCGCGATCACTTGAGTTTTCGCAGGCGGCTTGTGGCGTGCTTTTTCCCTTCCAGGGCGTTGCTTTTCAAAAACGCGCTCACTTCGTCATGGTCGCGGGCGGCGGCGATGATGGCGTCGAAGGAGCGGATCAGTTCCTTGACGGCGTCACGCGAGGCGAGCTTGTCGAAGGGGGCGGAGTTGGTGATGGGGTCGTCCATGTCTATTCCGGCCAGCTCGCGGATTTTCTGTTTTTCGTAGTCGAGGTCAAAGGTTTCGCGCGAGGGGACTTTGACGACGATGATTTTTGTTTCGGCGGGCGCCGCGGCGGGCGGGGACGCGGATTCCGCCGCGCGTCCGGCCAGGGCGGCGATGGCTTCGGTCTGTTTGTTGAGCGCCGCGGCCAGCGAGTCCTGCAAAGCCTTGAACTGGGCGACAAGCGGGGCCAGGGCGTCGCGGGCGGGCGCCTCCGGCGCGGGCGCGGGTGACGCGCGAAACCCAAGGGGTTTGGCGTAGCGTTCATAACCATCGGCGGCGGCCAGAGCCAATACCGTTGCAAGCGGAGCGGCAAGAACGATGACGATAAAAAGTTTAATGAAGGAAAATCCGGGCGCGGGCGGCGGGGCCGGTTCGCGGATGGCTTCGGCGGCGGCGCCGAAGGCCAGGGCGAGGTCGTCTTCGTTAAGCGGCAGCGGCCCCTTGCGGGGGGCGCGGGCGTTAGGCTCGTCATTCATGGGGCGCGTCTCCGGATCGGTCACTTACAGGAGTATATCGTAACGTATGCGGCTGGGGCGGATGAAAGGGAAAGAGGCGGTCACGGCGGCGTTGGTGGCGCTGGTGATGGCGGCGCTGGCGGCGTGGCGGGGGGAGGATCCGTCGCTGCCGTCCACGGGGATGGTGGAACGGGTGTATGACGGGGACACGCTGCTGGTGAACGCGGGGGTGAAGCTCAAGGTGCGGGTGCTGGGGATAGACACGCCTGAAAAGGATGGGCCGTACACGAAGGCGGAGCCGTTCGGCGCGGAAGCCACGGCGCGGATGAAGTCGCTGGCGGAGGGCCGGGTGGTGACGCTGGACTACGCGGGCGAGGAGACGCATGACAAGTACGGGCGGACGCTGGCCTACGTGATCCTGCCGGGCGGGGAAAGCGCGGGGGAGTTGCTGCTGGCGGAGGGGTTGGCGGAAGTGTTCCGAAGGGCGCGCCACCCGTTGAAGGCGCGGTATGAGGAATTGCAGGCGCGGGCGCGGGCGGCGTGCCGCGGGATGTGGCGTGCGCGGTGCGCGCATAAGGCGCATTGAGCGCTACTTGAATTCTTCCTTTCCGATGTTGAACTCGCGCATCTTGCGGTGGATGGTGCGGGCGTTGACGCCGGCCGCCTCCGCGGCGGCGGTGATGGCGCCGCGGGTCTGGCGCAGGACGCTGATGAGGTAACGGCGCTCGGCGGTTTCGGCGGCTTCCTTGAGCGAGCGGGCGCTTTCCGGCGAGGCGGGCTGCAACGGCTCGATGGGGCTGCCGATGTCCAATTTCTCCACAAACTGCCCGCGCGAGAGGATGACGGCGCGCTCGACAAGGTTCTTAAGCTCGCGGACGTTGCCGGGCCAGCGGTAGCGGTTCATCTGGGCGATGGCGTTGGCGGTGAAGCCTTGCAGGGCCTTGCCGGTTTCCTCGCAGAAGCGTTTGAGATAATGCTCGGCGAGCAGATGGATGTCCTCCCCCCTGTCGCGCAGAGGGGGGAGGAGTATGGGGACGACGTTGACGCGGTAATACAGGTCGTCGCGGAACTCGCCGCGGCGGACCATGTCCTCGAGGTTGACGTTGGCGGCGCAGATGATGCGCACGTCCACGCGCACCGGCTCGGAACCGCCGACGCGGGTGATTTCGCCCTCCTGAAGCGCGCGCAGGATTTTCACCTGCATGTTCTGGGAGATGGAGCCGATCTCGTCGAGGAACAGGGTTCCCTTGTGGGCCTGCTCGAACACGCCGATGCGGCGCTCCCCGGCGCCGGTGAAGGCGCCCTTTTCGTAGCCGAACAGCTCGCTTTCCAGCAAAGTTTCGGGCAGCGCGCCGCAGTTTACGGAGACCATGCGGCGCTCCGAACGGCGGGAGTTGCGGTGGATGGCGCGGGCGATAAGCTCCTTGCCGGTGCCGGTTTCGCCGGTGATAAGCACGGTGGAGTTGGCGGCGGCCACGGCCTTGATAAGCTCGAAGACCTGCGCCATTTTTTCATTTTTACTGATGATGCCGGAGAACTCGTGATCCTTGACCAACTCGGTGGTGAGGCGGGTGACGTCGCGGACGATCTCGATGACGTACTCCACCTTGCCGGTTTCGCCGGTGAGGGGGAAGGCGCTGATCTCCCTGACGGCGGAGGGCGCCTCTTCGGAAGGATGGAAAATGTTGAACACGGGCTGGCCGGTTTCAAACACTTTGTCAATGACGCAGAACGAGCATTGGGCGCGGCTTTGGAAAAACGTTTCAAAACATTTTCCGGGATGGGCCATCACCTCGTCCGCCGGACGGGCGGCGTCCTTGAGCGCCTCGGCATTCGCGTAGATAAGGTTGAAGGCGCGGTCAACGATTTTTATGGAATCCTGGATGCCGTTGAGCGCCGCGGCGGCGAGTCCGCCGTCGCCGGAGCGCAAAGATTGCGTGGTATTCATCGTCCAATCCCCCTTGCCCTACGGGCCATGATGTCCGCGGCCACCTGCGCGCCATTGATGGGCGCCGTGGCGGCGGGATGCGCGGCGGCGAGCAGGCCCTGAAGGTGTCCGTCCAGCGGGCCGTCAAAAAACTCCGGCGCCGGAAGCTTGCGCGCGCCGGTAAACTGGCGCGTCTGGGCCTCGAGTACGCTGAATTCTATAAAATCATCGCGGGCCGTGTAAAGCAGTCCGCGTTTGGTGGCGATCAGATCCGCGCACAGCCCGTAGCCCATTTTGCCGATGACCAGGTCGCAGGCGGCCAAAAGGTCGTGATGGGCGGCTTGGGCGCGGCTGAAGGTCCATGTGGTCCCGTCATGGCGTGTCACATCGCCGGTGAAAAGCAGATCGAACCTCTTGACCCTTGCCGGCAGACCGGCGATGAACGGGGCATGGCCGGCGCCGCCCATGGAAACCAGCGCGAGGGGGCGGTCTTGTGGCAGGCCGAGCAAGGCGCGGGCCTGCGCGCGGCTACGCGGCGCGGCGCGGGCGATGAGGGGTATGGGCGTTGTGTTGGGGTACGGCTCAAAGCCTCCGGAAAGCGGGGTACGCAGGATGTCGCCGGCGGTGAGGTACACGCCGCGCAGCTCATCCGCCATTTCGCCAAAGCGCGCATCGCGGTTCGCATGGGCGCGCAGGATCCAGTCCCATAAGAAATTCGCCACCACTACCGAGGGGATACCCGCGCGGCGGGCCACGCGGACGCCCAAAGGGGCGATGTCGCATACGATAAGACCCGGCCGGATCCGGGCCATGGCTCCAAGTTCCCGCTCCACCTCGGCGGGGGCTTGGTCGCGCCGTTTGATGAACGCCTCCAGCGAGGCGGGCAGATCGGCTGCAAGGCAGTCGCGTTGTACAAGTCCGGCGTCCACATCGGCCGCTTCGACGTTCACGCCCTTGGGGAAAAGCCAGGCGGGCGCCATGGTCCGCGCGGTTATGGCAAAGCCGCGTTCGATGAGCGCGTCCATCACCTGCGCGGCGCGGACGGCGTGGCCGTAGCCGTGGCTGGAGACGTAAAACAGAGCGGTTGGCATAGTGGTAGTGTAACGCCTTTTGAGGGTCGCGCGGAAAGTGATCCGGGGACGGAATAGTGATATTCTAAAGCATTGCGATAATGGACGGGAGCCTATGAGCAGGACAGCGACGGAAGCGCGGATAACCAAGGAAACCAGCGTGTCGGCGGAGGTCAATCTTGACGGCGCGGGGACGGGATCGTTCTCCACGGGGATTGGTTTCTTCGACCACATGCTCGACCACCTGGCCACGCACAGCCTGATTGACATGACCGTCAAGGCCGAAGGCGACCTTGGCGTGGACGGCCACCACACGGTGGAGGATGTCGGCCTGACCCTGGGCAAGGCGCTGTCGCGCGCGCTGGGGGAGCGGCGTGGCATAACGCGGTACGGATTCGCCAGCGTGCCGATGAACGAGGCGCTGGCGGAGGTGAGCCTGGACATTTCCAACCGTCCTTTCTGCGTGTTCGACGGCCCTGCGTTGACGGGAAAAATCGGCGAATTCGACGCGGAGCTGGCGGAGGAGTTCATCCGTGCGCTGGCCAACGCGGCGGGGCTGACGCTGCACGTGACGGTGCGGCGCGGGAGCAACCTGCATCACGTGGCGGAGGCGATTTTCAAGGCGCTGGCGCGGGCGCTGGGCCAGGCGGTGGCGCTGGACGCGCGGCGGGTGGGCGCGCCCTCCACGAAGGGGACACTGTAACGCCCATGAGCGTGGTGATTGTTGATTACGACGTCGGCAACCTGCGCAGCGTGCAGAAGGCTTTCGAGCACGTGGGCGCCTCCGCGCGGATAAGCCGGGAGGCGGCGGTGATAGAAAACGCGCCCGCGGTGGTGTTGCCGGGCGTGGGGGCGTTCGCGGAATGCGTGGGCAACCTGGAGCGGTTTGGCCTGACCGGAGCGGTGCGCCGCGCCATTGAATCGGGCCGTCCGTTTTTGGGCGTGTGGCGTGCGCTTCAATCAGGCGGGGCCGCACCACAAGATTCCGCACATGGGCTGGAACCAGGTGGAGTTCACCCGGCCGTCGCGGCTGTTCGAGGGTATTGGCGACGGGGCGGAGTTTTATTTCGTCCACTCCTATTTCCCGGCGCCCGAGGAGGACATCGCCATCGGCGTCACGGACTACGGCGGCCAGTTCGCCGCGGCGGTGGAGCGGGGCGCCGTGTTCGGCACGCAATTCCATCCCGAAAAAAGCCAGCGCGCGGGCTTGCGGATGCTGGAGAATTTCGCGCGGCTGGCGGCCGGGCGCTGACGGGCGGATGGGGCGCAAGCGACGCAACGCGCTTCTGGACGGGGCGGTGTACCTGCTGGCGCTGGGGGTGTTCCGTCTGGCGGAACTATTGCCCCGGCGGCTGTTCCTTTCCTTCGGCAGGTTCCTGGGCTGGCTGTTGTGGACGCTGCTGCGCATCGAGCGGCGCCGCCTGCGCGTAGTTGTCGAAAACATGGCGTACCTGTATCCCGCCGCTTCGGTATCCGGGCGCGCAGCGCTGGCGCGGCGGGTATGCCGCCATTTCGGGCATTTCATCGCCGAATGCGGGCGGGCGCCCTCATACCAGCGCGCCGATTGTATTGACCGTTTCCGGTTCGCGGGGCTGGAGCGTCTGGAGCGGGCCTGCCGCGGCGGCAAGGGAGTGATCGTGGCGACGGCGCATTTTGGATGTTTTGAAATGGGGGCGGCGGCGCTGGCGCAGATGGGCTACCCGGTATCCTCGGTCATCCGCACGGTGGACAATCCCCTGCTGGACGATCTGATAGACGGGCAGCGGAGCCGGGCGGGGGTCAACGTTATCAAGAAAGAACAGGCGGCGCGGGAAATACTGCGCCGGTTGCGCGCGGGGGAGTTGGTGACCACGCATACCGACCTGCATGCCGCGTTCAACCATATCTTCATCCCATTTTTGGGCAAGTGGGCGGCCACGTTCACCACGCCGGCGGTGATGAGCTTGCGGACCGGCGCGCCAGTTATTCCGTTCTACTGCTTTTATGACGCGGTCACGGACAAGATGCGGGCGCGGATATATCCCGCCGTGACGATCACGCCCACCGGCGATCATGACGCGGACGTCCGGCAGATCATGCTGGCGATCAACGCGACGCTCGAGGAGGTGGTCCGCGAGGCTCCGGAACAATGGTTCTGGCTGCACCGGCGCTGGAAAATCGAGCCATCTCCGGAGGATATCGCCGCGATCCGGAGGCAGGATGACTTGATCCGCGCGGCGCGGGAGAAGGCGTCCGCGTCATGAGCGCCCGCGGCGTCCTTGTCCGTGCGCCCAATTGGCTGGGCGACTGTATAATGGCGATGCCCGCGCTGGCGGGATTGAAAAAGGCGGACCCGGACGCGCGGTTGACGTTGGCCATTCATGAACCTTTCGCGGCGCTGGGCGGCCTGGCGCCGTTCGTTGACGAAACCGTCCCCCTGCCCGGCCAGGGTGATCCGCGCCGGGGCGAGGTTCTGCGCGGGCTGCGGCGGCGGGATTTCGACACGCTCATTGTCCTGCCGAACTCGTTCCGGTCGGCGTGGGATATGTGGCCGGGGAGCGCAAAGCGCCGCCTTGGCTACGGCGGTTCGTTGCGCTCGTTCATGCTCACCCATGCGCCCGCGCGTCCCTTGAGGCATTCGCTGCATCAAACAGAGTATTTCGCGCGGTTGATCGGGACGCTGTACCCCAATGCGGCGCCATGCGCGTTCGAGCCTTCCATACCGGAGGAGGCGCGGAATGCGGCGGCGAAACTGGCGCCGGGAACCGGGCCATTGATCGGCGTGGGATTCGGCGCCAGCTACGGGAGCGCGAAGATGTGGCCGGCAGAGCGGTTCGGCGCGCTGATCGAGCGCCTGTCCGCGCTGGGCGAAGTGGTTCTGCTGGGCGCCCAGGGCGACCGGGCGGTGGAACAGGCCACGCTGGCCGCCACGAAGGCGCGGCCCCTGTCGCTGGTGGGGCGCACGCCGCTGGATGTTCTGGCGGCGGTGTTCGAACGGCTGGCGGCGTATGTGACCAATGATACGGGGCCGATGCACCTTGCCGCCGCGCTGGGAACGCCGGTGGTGTGCCTGTTCGGGCCGACCTCCCCGGATGAAACGCGGCCCTTGGGCGCGCATGTTTCCGTTCTATACCACCGGCCGGATTGCGCGCCGTGCTGGCGGCGGGATTGCCCCACGGATCACCGCTGCATGGCGGCGATCACGGTGGATGAGACGCTGGGGGCGGTAAAGGACGTTATGCGGTTGTAGGGGCCCCTGCGAGAACCTTGGTCAGGGGGCGGTTCCGGCTTTCTTGAGTACTTCTTTTTTATACGCGGACATCACATCCATCCGGCTTAACATCCCTACGATGGCGCGCGGGTCGTCGGGCAGCACCACGGGAAGCTGCTCAACGTCCATCATTGAAAATTTCTCCATGGCCTGGTTGAGGTTGTCGCTTTCATCGAGGGTGATGACGTTGGCGGTGGCGATGTCCTTGGCCACGACCAGGTCGCGCAGTTCCGCGGAGTGGAGCATGATCTCACGCACGTTCTGGATGGACAGCACGCCGGAGAGCTTGCCCGCGGGATCGAGCACGGGGAAGTAGCTTTGGCGGGAAGAAGCGATAAGTTCCATGATGCGCCCGAAGGGCAGGCTTTCGGGTATGGTGGCGATGTCGCGCGCCATCACTTCGCGGACACGGATTTTGTCCATAACGGTCAAATCGCGCCCGCGCCAAAGCTGGATGCCGCGGCGGCGCAGCTTTTCGGTGTACAGGGATTCGCCGGTGTAGCGCGCCATGACGAACGAGGACATGATGCAGGCGGTCATGATAGGCAGGATGATGAGGTAGTTGCCGGTCAGCTCGTATCCCATCAGTATGTTGGTGAGAGGCGCTTGCGCGACGGCGGCCATAACGGCGCCGATGCCCACCATGGCGTAGGCCCCGGCGGTGGCGGTATCGCCGGGCCATAAAAAGTGGACGCCGTAGCCGAACACGCCGCCGGTCATGCAGCCGATGAACAGGGATGGGGCGAACACGCCTCCCGCGCCGCCGGAGCCAAGCGCGACCGCGGTGGCGATGATCTTGAGCGGGATAAGCGCCAGCGCCAGCGCCCACCACATGTTCCCGTCGAGCATCTGGTTCATCACCTCGTAACCGCCGCCGAACACCTGGGGGAAAAAGGCGCCGATGCCGCCCACCACCAGTCCGCCGATGGCGGGTTTGAGGATGGGGTGCGCCTTGACGCGATGCTTGAAGTAATCCTCGGCGCGGAAGTAGGCGACGTAGAAAGAGCGCGCGGCCAAGCCGCACAGGATGCCCAGGATGGCGTACAGCCCGATTTCCCATGACGACACGAGGGCGTAGGACGGCCCTTCGAACACCGGGTCGCCGGTGGTGAGCATACGCTTGGTAGTGGTGGCCATCACGGAGCTGATGACGATGGGCAGGAACGAGATGACGTTGAAGTCCGCCAGCACCAACTCAACGGTGAAGATGACGCCGGCTATGGGCGCGTTGAAGGCCGCGGCGATGCCCGCCGCCGCGCCGCAGCCCACCAGAAGGCGGAGGCGCTCCGTTGACAGGCGCAATACTTGGCCGAACACGGAACCCATGGCGCCGCAGACCTGGGCGATGGGTCCTTCACGTCCGCCGGAACCCCCGGAGCCAAGAAAGATGGAAGTGGTCAGCAGCCGGAACCAGATGATTTTGCCGCGCACCACGCCGCTGTCCACGGCGGCCCATTTCATCACCTCGGCGGCGGAGGCGGATTCATGGCCCATTTTGAAAAACCAGGTCAGCGCGCCCACCAGCAAGCCGCCAAAGGCGGGCATAAGCGGAATCACGAGGAAAAGGTAGATCAGCGATTCTGTCCCCAGCAGGCCGGCGGGGGTGAGAAAGAAAAAGGAACGGGCGGTGGCGGCCATCCATTCGAACAGCACCGCCAGAAGGCCGCAGATGACACCCAGAGCGCCGCCGATGACCAGCAGGAAGGCGTTTTCCGAAAGCGCCCATTCGGCCAGCCAGCGGGGCAGCAGGCGCTCCAAGGCTTTTAGGGGCCGGATCATTTGCAACCCCGCACGAAGCGCTGCTTGCGCGCGCGGCGCCGCGCCTGGAGGGCGTTTGGCGGGCCGGAGCGGGAGGCGAAGCATGTCGTGTTCATGAATGACCAGCCGCCTTGCTCATGACAGCAAAAAGGCCGGCGCGATGACACGCCGGCCCTGCATGACGTTGCGCCCGTGAAGCTGGCGCCGCGCGATCACTCTTCGATTTCCTCGTCGTCCTCGTCATCGAGCGCCACCACGGGTTCCGGCTCCGGCGCGGGTTTGGGCGCGGGGCGGAACTGGGGCAGGTCGGTGATCTTCAACCCGTAGCCGCCGTAATCGCGGGCGCCGGTCCCCGCGGGGATCAGGCGGCCCATGATGACGTTCTCCTTGAGGCCCTTGAGGGTGTCCACCTTGCCGGAGACGGAGACTTCGGTGAGCACGCGGGTGGTCTCCTGGAAGGAGGCCGCGGAGATGAAGCTTTCCGTGGACAGCGAGGACTTGGTAATGCCCAGCAGGATGGGCTTGCCCTTGGCGGGCTTGCCGCCGCCGGCGATGATCTTGCGGTTGACGTCGGCGAAGGCCATTTTGGGGATCATCTCGCCCACCATCAAATCGGTGTCGCCCGGCTCCTCGATGATAAGGTGCTTGAGCATCTGGCGGACGATGACCTCAATGTGCTTGTCGTTGATCTGCACGCCCTGGAGGCGGTACACCTCCTGCACCTCGTTGACGAGGTATTTTTGCAGTTCCTTTTCGCCGAGCACCGCCAGGATGTCGTGGGGGTTGGAGGCGCCGTCCATGAGCGCCTCGCCGGCGCGCACGTAGTCGCCCTCGTGGACGTTGACGTGCTTGCCGCGGGGGAGCAGGTACTCGTGCTGCTCGCCGTTGTCGGTGGTGATGACGATCTTGCGCATGCCCTTGACGATGCCGCCGAAGGAGACGCGGCCGTTGACCTCGGAGATGGTTGCCTGCTCGTGCGGCTTGCGGGCCTCGAACAGTTCGGCCACGCGGGGCAGACCGCCGGTGATGTCCTTGGTCTTCATGGTTTCGCGGGGTATCTTGGCGATGACGTCGCCGGCCTTGACGGTCTGGCCTTCGGTCACGGCCAAGTGGGCGCCGGCGGGCAGCGGGTAGCGGACGATGGTTTTGCCCTTGTTATCCTTGATGGATATGCGGGGCTGCTTTTTGTCGTCGCGGTGGTCGAGAACGACCTTTTCGCTGTGGCCGGTGGTGTCGTCTATCTCCTCGCGCATGGTGACGTTTTCGATGATGTCGCCGAAAGCTATCGCGCCCGCGGATTCGGTGAGGATGGACATGGTGTACGGATCCCACTCGGCCAGGGTGTCGCCTTCCTTGACGCGGTCGCCGTCTTTGACCTTGAGCTTGGCGGAGTAGATGATGCGGTGGCGTTCGAGTTCGCGGCCCTGGTTGTTCTGGATGATAAGTCCGCCGTTGCGGTTCATCACCACGCTTTCATGCTCGCTGATGGAGATGGACTTGATGTCCACGAACTTGACGACGCCTTCCTTCTTGGCCTGCAGGGTGGTCTGCTCGGCCACGCGCGAGGCGGTGCCGCCGATGTGGAAGGTGCGCATGGTAAGCTGCGTGCCCGGCTCGCCGATGGACTGGGCGGCGATGACGCCGACGGCCTCGCCGATCTCCACCAGGGCGCCGGTGGCCAGGTTGCGGCCGTAGCACATTTTGCACACGCCGTCGCGCGACTCGCAGGTGAGCACGCTGCGGATTTTGACGCGCTCGATGCCGCGCTCCTCGAACAGGCGCACGGCGCGTTCGTCTATCACCTGGTTGGAGCGCAGGAGGGATTCCTTGTTGAAGGGGTCAATCACGTCTTCCAGGGCCACGCGGCCCAGGATGCGCTCGCCGAGGTCCTGGATGACTTCGCCGCCTTCGATCAGCGCGGTGGTCTCGATTCCGTTGAGGGTGCCGCAATCGGGTTCGAGGATGATGATGTCCTGCGCCACGTCCACCAGGCGGCGGGTAAGGTAGCCGGAGTTGGCGGTTTTCAGCGCCGTGTCGGCCAAGCCCTTGCGGGCGCCGTGGGTGGAGATGAAGTACTGCAACACGGTAAGGCCCTCGCGGAAGTTGGCCGTGATGGGCGTTTCCATGATTTCGCCGGAGGGCTTGGCCATGAGGCCGCGCATTCCGGCGAGCTGGCGAATCTGCTGGCCGCTGCCGCGGGCGCCGGATTCGGCCATGATGAAGATGGAGTTGAAGTCCTTGTTCTCGGCGCGGCCGGCGACGATGTCGTCGTCCTGCTTCTGCAATTCCTTGAACATCTCCGCGGAGACTTGGTCGGTGACCTGCGCCCAGATGTCAATGATCTTGTTGTAGCGCTCGCCCTGGGTGATCAGGCCGCTGTGGTACTGGTCGTTGACCTTGGCGACTTCGCGGGAGGCTTTTTCGACAAGCTGCTCCTTGTGGGGGGGGATGAGCATGTCGTCCATGGAGATGGATATGCCCGCGCGGGTGGCCATGCTAAAGCCGATGTCCTTAAGGTCGTCGAGGAACTTGACGGCCACGTCGCGCCCCTCGCCCAGAAACACTTCCTGCACCATTTCCTGCAGGGCCTTTTTGACCATGAGGCGGTTGATGCGCGAGAAGGAGATGGACCGGGGCAGTATCTCGTACATCAGCACGCGGCCGGTGGTGGTGTCGTGTATGTCGCCGTCTATGCGGACGCGAATTTTGGCGTTAACGGCCAGTTTGCCGTTGTCGTAGGCGACGCGCACTTCCTGCGGGCTGGAGAAGGACTTGTTCTCGCCCAGGCTGCCGCCGCGTTCCTTGGTGAGGTAGTAACAGCCCAGCACGATGTCCTGGCTGGGGACGGCGATGGGTTTGCCGTTGGCGGGCGAGAGGATGTTGTTGATGGACATCATGAAGAACTTGGCTTCGATCTGCGCCTCGATGGAAAGCGGGACGTGGACGGCCATCTGGTCGCCGTCGAAGTCGGCGTTAAAGGCGGCGCAGACCAGGGGGTGCAGGCGGATGGCCTTGCCTTCCACGAGCACGGGCATGAAGGCCTGGATGCCGAGCCGGTGCAGCGTGGGGGCGCGGTTGAGCAGCACGGGGTGGTCGGTGACGACTTCCTCGAGCACTTCCCACACTTCGGGGCGCTCCTGCTCCACGATTTTCTTGGCGCTCTTGATGGTGGTGGCGTAGCCCTTCTGTTCGAGCTTGTTGAAAATGAACGGCTTGAACATCTCCAGCGCCATTTTCTTGGGTAGGCCGCACTGGTGGAACTTCAATTCGGGGCCGACGACGATAACCGAGCGGCCGGAGTAGTCCACGCGCTTGCCCAGCAGGTTCTGCCGGAAGCGGCCCTGCTTGCCCTTGAGCATGTCGGACAGGGACTTCAGGGGGCGCTTGTTGGGGCCTTTAAGGGTGCGTCCGCGGCGGCCGTTGTCGAACAGGGCGGCGACGGCCTCTTGCAGCATCCGCTTTTCGTTGCGGATGATGATGTCCGGGGCGCGCAGTTCCTGGATGCGCTTGAGGCGGTTGTTGCGGTTGATGACGCGCCGGTACAGGTCGTTGAGGTCGGAGGTGGCGAACCGGCCGCCGTCGAGCGGCACCAGGGGGCGCAACTCCGGCGGGATGACGGGGACGACCTTGAGGATCATCCACTCCGGCTTGTTGTGGGACTTGCGGAAGGCTTCCACCACCTTGAGGCGTTTGGCGATTTTGCGCTGGCCCTGCTGGCTGGTGGTTTCGCGCAGGGCGTCGCGCAGTTCCACGGCCAGTTCCTCGATGTTGATGGAGCGTATCAGCTCGTCAATGGCCTCGGCGCCGATGCCGGCGCGGAAGGCGCCTTCGCCGTGCTTTTCGAGGGCCTGGCGGTAGCCTTCGTCGGAGAGCAGTTGCTTGTACTTAAGACCGGTTTCGCCGGGGTCAATGACGATGTAGCTTTCGAAGTAGATGACTTTTTCCAACTCGCGCAGGGTGAGGTCCAAAAAGTTGCCGATGCGGCTGGGCAGGCCCTTGAAGAACCAGATGTGGGCGACGGGGCTGGCCAGTTCGATGTGCCCCATGCGCTCGCGGCGGACCTTGGAGAGGATGACCTCCACGCCGCACTTTTCGCACACGATGCCCTTGTGCTTCATCCGTTTGTACTTGCCGCAGATGCACTCCCAGTCCTTCACGGGGCCGAAGATTTTGGCGCAGAACAGGCCGTCGCGCTCCGGCTTGAAGGTGCGGTAGTTGATGGTCTCCGGTTTCTTCACTTCGCCGAACGACCAGCTCCTGATCTTCTCCGGCGACGCCAGCCTGATGCGGATGGCGTTGAAGGTGATCGGATCTTTGGGCTTTTCCCCGAACGAGCTACCGAAGGTATCCAATGGCGTATCTCCCGTGTCTATGCGAAAAGCGCGTCGCGCTTCCGGTTCCTGTAATTACGGCTGTTGCAGCAGTTCCACGTCAAGCGCCAGCGCCTGCAGTTCCTTGACGAGCACGTTGAACGATTCCGGCAAGCCGGGGTTGAGCGAATGGTCGCCCTTGACAATGGATTCGTACATCCGTTTGCGGCCCTCCACGTCGTCGGACTTGACGGTGAGCATTTCCTGGAGGGTGTAGGCGGCGCCGTAGGCCTCCAGCGCCCAGACCTCCATTTCACCCAGCCGCTGGCCGCCGAACTGGGCCTTGCCGCCCAACGGCTGCTGGGTGACCAGTGAATACGGCCCGGTGGAGCGGGCGTGGATCTTGTCCTCGACCAGGTGGTGCAGCTTGAGCATGTAGATGTAGCCCACCAGGGTTTTTTGGTCGAACTTCTCGCCGCTGCGCCCGTCGTACAGGTCTATCTTGCCGTTGACGGGGTAGCCGGACTTGTGGAGAAGGTCGGTGATGTCGGTTTCGCGCGCGCCGTCGAACACGGGGGTTTTCATGTGCTCGCCGAGGCGGCGCGAGGCCATGCCGAGCATGGTCTCCATGATCTGTCCCACGTTCATACGGCTGGGCACGCCGAGGGGGTTGAGGACGATGTCCACGGGAACGCCCTCCTCGGTGTAGGGCATGTCCTCCTCGGGCACGATGACGGAGACCACGCCTTTGTTGCCGTGGCGGCCCGCCATTTTGTCGCCAACCTGCAGCTTGCGCTTGATGGCGACGTACACCTTGACCATCTTGATGACGCCGGGGGCCAACTCGTCGCCGGCGGCGAACTTTTCCATGCGGTCTTCGTAGCGGACGCGGATGGCGTTGACCAGTTCCTTGCTTTCCTCGTTAACCTGCTCGATCTTGGCGGCCACCTCCTCGTCGGTGACCTCCACGCGCAGCAGGTCCTTGCCGTCCAATTCCGCCAATTCCTCAACGCCCAGCTTTTGCTTGGGGTTGACGATGATTTTCGAGCCGCGCTTGACGGCGGCCGCGGCGGTCTTGTTGAGCAGCAGGGAGCGCATCTTGGCGTCGCGCTCGAGGTTGACGATGTGAATCTCCTCGTTCATGTCCTTTTCGAGGCGGGCGCGCTCTTCCTCCTCGATCTGCTGGGCGCGGGCGTCCTTTTCGGAGCCGCGGCGGGAGAAGACCTTGACGTTGATGACGGCGCCTTCGTTGCCGGGCGGCACGGTCAGCGAGGTGTCGCGCACGTCGCCGGCCTTTTCACCGAAGATGGCCTTGAGCAGCTTCTCTTCGGGCGAGAGCAGGGTTTCGCCCTTGGGGGTGACCTTGCCGACGAGGATGTCGCCGGTCTTGACCTTGGCGCCGATGCGGATGATGCCGCTATCGTCCAGGTTTTTAAGGGCGTCCTCGGAGATGTTGGGGATGTCGCGGGTGATTTCCTCCTTGCCCTGGCGGGTGTCGCGCGCCTCCACCTCGAACTCCTCGATGTGGATGGAGGTGAACGCGTCGTTTTTCACCAGGCGTTCGGAAACGATGATGGCGTCCTCGAAGTTGTAGCCGTTCCAGGGCATGAAGGCCACCAGCACGTTGCGGCCCAGGGCCAACTCCCCGCGGTCGGTGGATTGGCCGTCGGCGATGACGTCGCCGCGCTTGACCTTCTGGCACAGGGAGACGATGGGCACCTGGTTGACGCAGGTGTTCTGGTTGGAGCGGTCGAACTTGATGAGATTGTAGATGTCCACCTGGGCCTCGTCGCGCGAACGGGCGTCGGTGCGGATGACGACGCGGCCGGCGTCGGCGGCGATGACCTCGCCGCTGTTGCGGGCGAGCACCACGGCGCCGGAGTCGCGGGCGGCGATGGCTTCCATGCCGGTGCCGACGAGGGGAGCCTCGGTGTGCATCAGCGGCACGGCCTGGCGCTGCATGTTGGAACCCATCAGCGCGCGGTTGGCGTCGTCATTTTCCAGGAAGGGGATCAGCGCCGCCGCCACGGAGACGAGCTGCTTGGGGGAGACGTCCATGTAGTTGACGTCGCCGGGCTGGCTCATGATGTACTCGCCGGCGCGGCGGGTTTGAACCAGTTCCTTGGTGAACTTGCCGTCTTTGTCAATCTGGGCGTTGGCCTGGGCGATGGTGTATTGATCCTCGTCCATGGCGGAGAGGTACATAACCTGCTCGGTCACGCGCCCGTTCTCCACCTTGCGGTAGGGGGTTTCGATGAAGCCGAAGTCGTTAACCCGCGCGTAGGTGGACAGCGAGGAGATAAGGCCGATGTTCGGGCCTTCCGGCGTTTCGATGGGGCAGATGCGCCCGTAGTGCGAGGGGTGGACGTCGCGCACCTCGAAGCCGGCGCGTTCGCGGGTAAGGCCGCCCGGCCCCAGGGCGGAGAGGCGGCGCTTGTGGGTGATCGAGGAGAGGGGGTTGGTCTGATCCATGAACTGCGAGAGCTGCGAGGATCCGAAGAACTCCTTGATCGCCGCGGTCACGGGCTTGGCGTTGATCAGGTCGTGGGGCATGACGGCGGCCAGGTCCATCATGTTCAGCCGCTCGATGATGGCTTTCTCCATCCGGGCCAGGCCGATGCGGAACTGGTTTTCGACGCTTTCGCCGACGCTGCGGACGCGGCGGTTGCCCAGGTGGTCAATGTCGTCCACGGCGCCCTCGCCCTTGCGCAGGCCGTAAAGCACGCGGACGGTGTGGATGATGTCCTCGCGGGTCAACAGGCGCTGCTGAAGGAGGAAGTCCAGACCCAACTTGCTGTTGAGCTTGAGCCGGCCCACTTCGGACAGGTCGTAGCGCTTGGGGTTGAAAAACAGGTTGTCGAACAGGGCCTTGGCGGTCTCCGCGGTGGGGGGGTCGCCGGGGCGCATGCGTTTGTAGATTTCACGCAGGGCGTCTTCCTGGGACTCGATCTTGTCTATGACCAGGGTGTCGCGCAGGGACTTGTCCTTGATCTGCTCGCCGATCACCAGCACGGGGAACTTGGCGATCTTGCGCTCGCGGATCACCGCGATGGTGTCGGCGGTGATGGGGGCGTTGATCTCGATGAGGATTTCGCCGCTGTTCTCATCCACGATGTCTTCGGCGCAGAACTTGCCGATCAGCTCATCTTCGGTGAGCTTTATGGCGGCGATACCGGCCGATTCGAGCATTTTAAGGCTCTTGCGGGTGTATTTGCGCCCGCCGCGGGTGATCAGCTCGCCGGATTTTGGATCCTTGATGTCGCGGGGGGCCTTAAGCTCCAGGCCCAGCATCTGCTTGCCGACGGGAACGGTGAATTCGTCCGTTTTGGCGTCGTAGCGGATGGCGGCGAACTCGTAGAAGAACGCCAGCAGCTCCTCGGTGGTGTACCCAAGGGCCTTGAGCAGCACGGAGACGGGGAACTTACGGCGCCGGTCTATGCGGACGTAAAGGATGTCCTTGATGTCGAACTCGAAATCCAGCCACGATCCGCGGTACGGGATAAGCCGCGCGGAGTAGTTCATCTGGCCGGCCTGGGCGCCCTTGCCCTTTTCGGAGGTGAAAAAGGCGCCGGGGCTGCGGTGCATCTGGCTGACGGCCACGCGCTCGGTGCCGTTGATGATAAAGGTGCCGGTCTCGGTCATCAGGGGGATTTCGCCGAGGTATATCTTCTGCTCCTTCACCTCGCGCACGGAGGTTTCCCCGCTTTGTTCGTCACGGCTTTTGACGATGAGCTGGACGAGGATTTTAAGGGAGTCGGCGTAGGTAAGGCCGCGCTGGCGGCACTCGTCCACGTGGAACTTTTCCTTGTACGCCACGTCCTTGCCGCAGGTGGCGCACACCACGCCGGGGCCGCCCAGGTCCAGGTATTCGCCGCACTTGCATTCCCAAATGCCCAGCTCGAAGCCCTTGAACTCCAGGGTGGCGGTGCCGTCGTAGTTGTGGATGGGGAAGGTGCGGGCGAACACTTCCTGCAGGCCCACCATGTCGCGCTTCGCGGGCGGGATGGCGCGCTGAAGAAACTTTTCGTAGGACTTGGTCTGCACTTCCAGCAGGTTGGGTATCTCGATGATCGTGGGGATCCGCGAGAAGTTCCTGCGGGTGATGGGTTCCTTACCCGGTCTGTACCCGGTCGCCTTGCTCATTCGCTGTTAACCTCCACCAGGAGAATGAAGACACGCCCGCCCGCGCCTGCGCCGGCGGCTGGGGCGGAATGACCGCGGCGCACGGGCGCCGCTGTCTCCGGAAAATGGCGAAGCGGCCGGAGACGCGCCAGCGCCCCGGTCCGCCATGGGTTCGTCACTGGGCGCGATCTACTTGATCTCGACCGTGGCGCCCGCTTCCTCAAGCTGCTTCTTGAGTTTTTCCGCCTCGTCGCGCTCGATGTTTTCCTTGAGAGGCTTGGGCGCGCCGTCCACCAAGTCCTTGGCTTCCTTGAGGCCAAGGCCGGTCAACTCGCGCACCACCTTGATGACCTGGATTTTCTTGTCGCCCGCGCCGGCCAAAATCACGGAGACCGTGGCGGGGGCGGCTTCGGCGGCGGCGGCGCCGGGCATCGCCACGGCCATTGCGGCCGCGGGCGCGGCGGCGGTGACGCCCCACTCCTCCTCAAGCTCCTTGACGAAGCCGAGCATTTCGTGAACCGGCATGTTCTTCAAAAATTCCTTCACATCTTCCTTGGTCGCGGCCATGTTTGACTCCTTGCGTTTCGATCTGTCCGTAACTGTTGTTCCCGGGGGTCAGCCCTGGGGGTTTTCCTTTTTCTTCCCGGCGATGGCGGTGACGGCGTACAGGAACTTGCGCGCCACCCCTTCCATGACACCGAGCATGTTGCGCGCGGGCGCCTGGAACAGTCCCAGCAACTGCGCGCGCACCACCGGTTTGGGCGGCATTTGGGAGAGCGTTTGCACACCCTTGCCGTCCAGCGCGGCGCCTTCCACCACGGCGCCAAGAATCTTGAGGTTCTTGTGCTCCTTGGCGAAGTCCAGCATTTTTTTGGCGGGGGCGGAGATATCGTCCCCGAAATTGAAGGCCACCGACACTGGGCCATCCAGGAAGGGGACGGCTTTTTCAAACTGGGTCCCCTGGGCGGCGATGCGCGCCAAGGTGTTCTTGACCACCTTGAGCTTGGTGTTCACCTGGCGCAATTCGGCGCGCAGCGTGTCCATTTCCCCGGAGGTGACCCCGCGGTACTCGGCGAACACGGCGCAGGTGGCCCCATCGAAGAGGCCGCGCAGGGATTCGACCTCGCTTTTCTTGAGTTCCGTAACCATTGTGGTTTCCTCCCTACGCCGCGGCGCTGGCGGTCAGCGCGGCGGGATCAACTTTTACGCCTGGCCCCATGGTGGTGGACACGGTGACGCCGCGCAGGTACACTCCCTTGACGGACGCCGGTTTCATCTTGATCAACTGCTCAAGCAGGGCGGTGGCGTTCTCCAGCAGGGCATCGGCGGCGAAACTGGCCTTGCCGACGGGCGCGTGCACGATGCCGGACTTGTCCACGCGGAACTCCACCTTGCCGGCCTGGATTTCGCGGATGGCCTTGGCCAGGTCAAAGGTGACGGTGCCCGACTTGGGGTTGGGCATCAGCCCGCGGGGATCAAGCACCTTGCCGAGCCGGCCCACCTGCCCCATCATGTCCGGCGCGGACACGGCCACGTCGAAATCCATCCAGCCGGCCTGGATTTTTTCCACCAGGTCCTCGGCGCCGACGGCGTCCGCCCCGGCGTCCTTGGCTTCCTTGGCCTTGTCGCCCTTGGCGAAGACGGCGATGCGGCGCGACTTGCCGGTGCCCCGCGGCATCGTCACCGCGCCGCGGATCATCTGATCGGCCTTGGTGGGATTGACGCCCAGGCGCACGGCGAGGTCCACGGTCTCGTCGAACTTGGCCCCGGCCATGGACTTGGCCAGCGCCAGCGCTTCGGCGAGGGTGTGCCGCGCAAGCCGGTCGTACCGTCCCCGCGCCGCCCGAAGGCGTTTTCCCTCATTCGGCATGATTCTTCTCTCGCTCCTTTTTAGTGTTACGGCGCGGTCACTCGACCACGATGCCCATGGAACGCGCGGTGCCCGCGATCGTCTTGAGCGCGGCCTCCTCGTCCCCGGCGGTGATGTCCGCCTTCTTGGTTCTCGCGATCTCCCGCACTTGGTCCCACGTCACCTTGCCCACCTTGTTCTTCTGCGGCTCGGATGACCCTTTGGCCACGCCCGCGGCTCGTTTGAGCAGCACGGAGGCGGGGGGCGACTTGGTGATGAAGGTGAAACTGCGGTCATTATAGACCGTGATCACCACCGGAATGATCAGCCCTTCCTGCCCCTGCGTGCGGGCGTTGAACTGCTTGCAGAACTCCATGATGTTCACGCCGTGCTGGCCCAGCGCCGGACCGACGGGGGGCGACGGGTTGGCCGCCCCGGCGGGAACCTGGAGCTTGATCTGCGTGACTGCTTCCTTGGCCATGGTACGTATCGTTTCCTTCGCGTCTGGTTACACTTTTTCGATCTGGGCGAATTCAAGCTCCACCGGCGTGGCGCGCCCGAATATGGTGACCATCACCTTGACCTTGCCGCGCTCCATGTTGACCTCTTCGAGCACGCCGCTGAAGTTGGCGAACGGCCCGTCGGTGACGCGCACGGCCTCGCCGGCGTTGAAGGTATGCTTGGGCCGGGGCCGCTCCGCGCCGCCCTCGATCTGCCCCCGCAGGCGCGCCACTTCGTCGGGGCGCAGCGGTGTGGGCAGGTTGGCGTCGCCCAGAAAGCCGGTGATGCGGGGCGTTTCCTTGACCACGTACCACACCTTTTCGTCCATCGCCATTTCGATCAGCACATAGCCAGGGAAGAACATGCGCATGCTCTCGCGCTTCTTGCCGCTCTTGATCTCCACCACCTTTTCCTCGGGGATGAGGATCTGGCCCACGTGATCGGCCATGCCGTGCTGCTTGAGCCTCTCGCGCAACTGCTCGCGCACCTTCTTCTCATACCCGCTGTAGGTGTGCAGCACGTACCAGCTCATTTTCAGGCCGGACGGCTGTTCCGCGGCGGCGGGCGCTTCGCCTTCGGGCGCGGCGGCCACGGGGGCCTGCTCCTCCGCGGCGGGAGCGGTTTGGCCGGCGGCGGCGGCGTCCGGCGCTTCTTCCTTGGTTTCGTTTTCAGTCATCATCGTGTTATTGCAAAACCAGCCCAACAATGCGCGAGAGGAAGAAATCCACCACGCCCAGGTAAATGCCGATGAGGATGACCACCACGATCACCGCCGCGGCGGTGGCCATGGTGTCCCGGCGTTTGGGGAAGGTCACCTTCCTGGTCTCGGTCCTCACTTCCCGCAGGAACTGGACCGCTTCCTCAACCTTGCTCATGCGCCGCCGTCACCGAACCTTATGGTTAATGGCAGGCCAGGTAGGATTCGAACCCACATCCCCCGCGTTTGGAGCGCGGTGCTCTAACCAGTTAGAGCTACTGGCCTGTGTCACTTGTGTCACGTTTCCTACTTGGCTTCCTTGTGCGCCGTATGCTTGCGGCAGAACTTGCAGTACTTGCTGAATTCCAGCCGGTCGGGCGTGGACTTCTTGTTCTTGGTGGAAGAATAATTCTTCCGCTTGCATTCCTGGCACTGGTACTGAATGATCACGCGCATCGTCCGGCTCCCCCGCTCACTCGACAATCGCGGAGATGACGCCCGCGCCCACGGTGCGCCCGCCTTCGCGGATGGCGAACCGGAGTTCCTTCTCCATCGCGATCGGCGTGATCAACTCCGCCGACACGCTTACGTTGTCGCCCGGCATCACCATCTCCACCCCT
>JACQZB010000149.1 GCA_016207925.1 Nitrospinota bacterium | reverse complement strand
TCACTGTAATTCAATTCCCCACGCTCTGGTACTTGCCCACGCCCAGGCGCCACAACGC
The DNA here is from genome assembly GCA_016207925.1 of Nitrospinota bacterium. Taxonomy (GTDB): domain Bacteria; phylum Nitrospinota_A; class UBA7883; order UBA7883; family UBA7883; genus JACQZB01. The sequence goes on along the minus strand of JACQZB010000149.1, from coordinate 18,137 downwards.
CCACGCGCCCGCGAATACTATCACACCCACCGCCGGAGTCAGGAATTGGATCAGCGGATGGAACAAAAGCCCCGAAGCGTCGCGGCTCAAAAAATAATAACTTGGATAAAAATTGATGAACGCCAGCGGGAACGCGATGGTCAAGAACACCTGCATCCACCAGCGGTAGATGGAGACCGGGTACAGGATCATCTCCTTGGAGCTGTACACCACCGTGTGCACCAGGCTGCGGTTGCGGACCGTCCAAAACGCGATGGCCGCCACCGCCAGCCGGATGCCCCCCTGGATCAGCACCGCGCCCAGGATCACCAGCGGCAGGAACAACGCCTTCGACACCGACCAGTCCACCCCCGCCTTCACCGAGCCGAACCACAGCGCCGTAATCCCGATGCCGAAATGCGCGATGGAGGCCACCTCGAACTTGCTCGATAAAATCTGCCCCAGCGGGCTTAAAGGGCGCACCAGCAGCCGGTCGAAATCGCCGTGGATCATCAACTCCTCGAAATCGTTGAGGGAGGAGAACAGCAGCGTGGTCAGCCCCTGGCTGAACACCATGATGCCGTAGAGGAACGCCATTTCGCCCAAGCTCCAGCCCGCGATGTTCTTGAACTTCGCCAGCACCACCACCACCACGCCAATCTGCGCCGCGTAGTAAATGACGAGCGCGAAGAACAGGAACAAAAAGCTGGTCTTGTACTCCATCTTCGCCCGCACCGCGGCGATGAGTATCTTGAAGTAGATGCGCCCGTTCGCCGCCATCGCCTCAACCGCGCTCATGCTACCCCCCCTGCACCACCAGCTTGCGCTGGGCGGCGCGCCACATCACCGTACACGCCATCCCCAGCGCCACCGCCCACGCCCCTTGCAGCAGGATCAGCCGTAGCGCGTCCGCCCCCGCGATGTGCCCCGTGAACAGCGCCGTGGGCGTGTAGAGGATGTACATGAACGGCAACGACTCGATCAGTGGCTTAAGCCATTCCGGGAAGAAGTCCACCGGCACGATGCCCCCGGCGAAAATCGTGAACAGCCCGTACTTCATCAGGTGGAAGCTGAAGGTTTCGATGAACCAGAACGCCAACAGCGCGAAAAGGTAGTTGACCATGAACATGATCAGGTACCCCAACGGCCACGCGATGGCCAGCAGCGCCCAGTTCTCCCACGCGCGTGGCAGCGCCGCGTCGAACGCCAGCAGGCTGACGGCAAGCACCGGAATCACCCGCGTGAACCAGTGGAACATCGTCTGCCCCAGGCATTCGGAGAGCATCATGCCGAAGTAGCTCATCGGCTTGACCATGTCCAGCGCGATGGCCCCGGAGCGGATTTTGCCCACGGTGCTCATGTCGTCCTGCGTCATGGAGATGCGCACGATCATGGCGAACACCGCGAAGGCGGTGATACCCTCCAGGTCAAACGCCGCCGGGGGCGATTCCAGGTTGGCGTAGATCGCCCGCCACAGCGAGGTGAAAATAAAAATGAACAACAACCCGTTGAACACCCCCACAAAGTACTCGAACTTGTAGGCGAGCTGTTTCTGGAACGAGCGGATGGCGAACTTGGCGTACACCCGCGCGCCCGGCGGCAGCGCCCCCACCAGCGGCCACGCCACGCCGGGGACCTGGGCGGCCTCACCCGCGGCGTCACGCATGAACCGGCGCCGCGCCCGCTTTTGGCGCGGCCCCCTGCTCGTAGATGGCCTTGACGATGTCCTCCACCTTCGGCTCGTGGATGGACAAATCCTTCACGCAATAGTCGCGGAACAACGCGGAGATCACCTCGTGCATGGTACCCGCCTTCGGGTCGTAGCGCAGCCACTGCTTATTCCCCTCGCGCCGCAACAGCTTCAACGCGGGGATGGCGACCACCTCCGGATTGTAGTCGTGGAACTCCACCTCCAGCGCCTTGTGCCGCACATGCTCGCGCTTGAGCCGTTCCGTGGAGCCGTCATAGGCGATGGAACCCTTGTCAATAATCATGATGCGCCCGCACAGCGCCTCGATGTCGTCCATGTCGTGCGTGGTGAGGATGATGGTGACTCCGCGCGTCTGGTTGATCCGGCGCAGCATGGCGCGCATTTTGTCCTTGGCGATCAAGTCCAATCCGATGGTCGGCTCATCGAGAAACAGGATTTTGGGGCCGTGCAAAAGCGCGGCGGCCAGGTCGCACCGCATCCGCTGGCCCAGCGAGAGTTTGCGGACGGGCAGCGTCAATAGCGGCTCCAGATGCAGCGCCTCGGCAAGCTCGCGGTAATTGCGGGTGAACAGGTCGTCCGGCACGCGGTAGATGGAGCGCAGCAGGTCGAAGGAGTCGCGCACCGGCAGATCCCACCACAACTGCGTTCGCTGGCCGAACACCACGCCGATGTTAAAGGCGTTGGCGGCGCGATCCTCGTACGGGACGATGTCCGCCACCTCCACCCTCCCCGCCGTGGGGGTCAGGATGCCCGTAAGCATCTTGATGGTGGTGGATTTCCCCGCGCCGTTCTCCCCGACGTAGCCTACAAATTCGCCGCGATGAATGTCGAAGGATACATTGTTGACCGCCGTGATGAGCCTGTGGCGGGTGGAAAAAAGGTTCTTGAACGAACCCAGCAGCCCCTCCAGGCTCTCCTCCACCCGGAACGTCCGGGTAAGCCCTTCGGCGCGGATCAACGGTTCATGTTCATTCATTGGGTTGCTTGCTTTCACCACAAAATATCTTTCATTGTAGCAGAACAGGACTTTCTTTCGCGGTGCGCCCGGCCAGTGTGCTACAATTGCGACGGAGTATCGGCGGGGGTACCGGCAAACGTGTGGCCGCCAGGCCACGGAACTTCATTTGGCGGAGTAAGGTCATGCCTTTGATCAAGGGGGGGTATGGGAAGCTGGTTTAGAAACAAATCGTTAGGCGCCAGGATTATCATTATTCTTGGTCTGACTCTTGTCATCACCTCGATAGCCAACATTATCTGGTCGGGCAGGGTGCAGGAACGTCTGGCCCTGTCATCGGCGCAGGATTTGGCGACCCGCTTCGCCGACATCACCTTAAGCTCGCTCAATAACATGATGGTGGCGGGCGGGATAGAGGAGCGGGGACGGTTTTTAGACCTCGTCTCCAAGGTGGAAGGGCTGTCCGACGTGCGCGTGGTGCGCGGCGCCGGCGTGGTCGAGCAGTTCGGCGAAGGTCTGCCGGGCGAGCTTCCCCGCGATGAAATAGAGAAGCGCGTGCTGGCCACCGCCAAGCCCGAATTCATTTACGAAGGCGGCCAGATGCGCGCGGTGGTCCCCTTTATCCTTGAAAAGAACTGGCGCGGGGTGGACTGCACCGAATGCCACGAAGGCACAGTGGGGCAAGCCAACGGCGCCCTATCCATGAAAATCGGCATGGAGGCGGTGGAAAGCTCCATCCGGGAAAACGACACCATTTTCACCGTATTTTTCATCATCGAAGGCGCGCTGATTCTGGCCGTCCTTTTCTTCACCATCGCCCGGAGCGTCACCCGCGAACTGCGCGAAGTGGCCGACTCCTTATCCCAAGGCTCCGCCGAGGTTTCCGCCGCCGCCGAGCATCTGTCCGACGCCAGCCAGACCCTGGCGCGCGAGAGCGAACGCCAGGAGGAGACCCTGTCCGGCGCCGCCGGCGACCTTACCCAAGTCACCCAACTTATCGGCGAAACCAACCAAAGCTCGGCCACCGCCGTGGGGCAGGTCAAGGACGTGGAACGGATGATCCAGGGCGGCGAAAAATCCATGAGCCGCCTTGTCACGGCCATGACCTCGATACGCGATTCCTCCAGCGAGGTGCGCAAGATCATCTCCGTCATCGAGGAGATCGCGTTCCAGACAAACCTGTTGGCGCTCAACGCCGCCGTGGAGGCGGCCCGCGCCGGAGAGCATGGCAAGGGTTTCGCCGTGGTGGCCGAAGAAGTCCGCAACCTTGCCCAGCGCGTGGCTACCGCCGCCAAGGAAACCACGCAGATGATCGAGTCCGCCGTCAAGAAAACCGACGAGGGCGCCCGCATCGTTGATGAAACGTCGAGCGCGCTCCAGAAGATACGCCAGGCCGCCGAGGAGGTGGACGCGCAGATTGGCAAAATCACCGCCGTGGCGCGCCAGCAAAGCGAACGGGTGGACGTGGTCAACCACGCCATCGCCGATCTGGGCAAGGTGACGCAATCCACCTCTGAGAGCGCCAGCCGCACCGCCGCCACCTCGGAGGAGCTTTCCGCGCAGGCCAGTTCGCTCAACGACCTCATCTACCGGCTGGTGGAAGTGGTCAATGGCGCGGGCCACGCAGCCGCGGCGCTGGGGGCGCGGCTGCCGGCGCATCGGGATTAGTATCCGGCGCCAACCTGGCGTTCCGGGGACTTCTCCGGAGCCGCGGATGGCATGGCGGGCTGGTCGCCGTCACGGAACGATTCGAAGATCGTCTCCTCTCCGGCGCTCCGGGTCGGCGCGCCGGAGTACTTGTTGACCCGCGCGAACACGATGTCCGGCGGGGGGATGAAATCGGTCACCGGCGCGCCCGCCAGCGCGTGTTCCATGAATTCCATCCACAAGGGGATCGCCGCGCGCGAGCCGGTTTCCCTTTTCCCCAAGGGCGTGTTGTCGTCCTTGCCCACCCACACCCCGCACACCAGGTCGGGGGTGAATCCGATGAACCAAGCGTCAACATAATTGTTGGTGGTACCCGTTTTGCCGGCGATGGGGCGGCTCATCTGCGCGCCCACGCGGCGCGCCGTGCCTTCCTCGATGACGCTTTTCATGATGTTGGTCATAAGGTACGCCGTCGAAGGGGAGATCACCTGCTCGCCGGAGGGATCGCCTTTCTCCAGTGTTTTTCCATCCCGCGTTTCCACGGACTTGATGAACACCGGCGCCATCCGCGTTCCCCCGTTGGCCAACGTGGCGTAGGCGTACACCAGTTCCTTGAGCGTCACCGGCGACGAACCCAACGCCATCGAAAGGTTCATTTCCAGCGGGCTTGTCAAGCCCAGCTTGCGGGCGTACTCCTGCGCGCGGCGCACGCCGATCTGGGACAACACCTTGATCGTCACCACGTTGCGCGAATGGGTCACCGCCTCCCGGATGGTGGTGGGGCCGAAAAACTTCTCCTCGAAGTTCACCGGCTTCCAACCGTGAAATTCGTTGAGCGCCTCGTTGTAGATGATCGGCGAGTCCACCACCACGCTCGACGGGGTGAACCCGTGGTCAAGCGCCGCGATGTAAATCACCGGTTTGAATGAGGAGCCAGGCTGCCGCTGGGCCTGCACGGCGCGGTTGAACTTGGTCACTTTCGGGTCATAGCCGCCCACCATGGCGCGCACATACCCCGTGCGCGGGTCCACCGCCAGCAGCGCCCCCTGGATTTGCGGCGTCTGGAACAGCTTAAGCGGCAGCAGCGGCTCCTTGCGCCCGGCGCGGTATTCCATTATCTCCACTTCAATCACGTCGCCCGCCTTTATCACCTCGCGCGCGTCCTTCACCTCCGGCAGGTACAAGGCGTCGCGCTCCGGATCCACGGGATGCGCCCACGCCAGGTCCGCAAGCGCGATGGCGCCCTTGGCGTCCTCGAATTCCACGAGAACTTGTTCCTTCTCCACGCGGCGCGCCAGCGCCTTGAGCCGCGCGCCGGGCTTATAGTAATCGGCGAACGTCTCCATCCGCTTGCGGGGCGGGTTAAGCGCCGCCCAATCGGGCCGCTCCCCCTTCTCAAGGTTTACCCGCGCCACCGGCCCGCGGTACCCGAACCGCTGGTCCGCCAGTTCCAGCCCCTTGCGCGCCGCCTCGTCGGCGTATTTCTGCAGATCAAGATCAAGCGTGGTATGGACGGTCAGCCCCTCGTGGTACAGCGCCTGGGCGCCATACTTCTTCTCCAGATGGCGCCGGACCTGCTCGGCGAACCACGGCGCATTGTTCAGCGGCTCGGTAAGCCCCGCCAGGGTAAACGGCTCGGTCTCCGCGGCCTCCCTTTGCTCAGGCGTGATGGCCCCGATAGCCTCCATCCGCTCCAGCGCGTGGGAACGCCGTTCCAGCGCCCGTTCCGGGAAACGGTAGGGCGAGTAATTGTTGGGGGCCTTTGGCAAACCGGCGAGCATCGCCACCTCCGCGATGGAAAGCTTGTCCGCCCCCTTGCCGAAGTAGGTTTGCGCCGCCGCTTCCACGCCGTAGGCGCCGTGCCCGTAATAGATGTGGTTCAGGTATATTTCCAGAATCTCGTTTTTCGAATAGGTCCGGTCAATCTGGATCGAAAGAATGGCCTCCTTTATCTTGCGTTCCAGCGTGCGCTCCGGCGTGAGCAACAACGACTTGGCCACTTGCTGCGTGATCGAACTGCCGCCTTGCACCACGCGCCCCGCGCGCAGGTTGGCCAGCATGGCGCGTACGATGCCCTCCAGGTTAAGCCCATGGTGCTCGTAAAACGCGGCGTCCTCCACCGCGATGGTGGCCTGCCGCATCAGCGGCGGAATCCGGTCAAAGGGCAGCACCACGCGCCGCTCAACGTAATACTCCGCCGCCAGCCGGCCCTTGTCGTCCAACAGGCGCGTCACCAGGCTGGGCGCATAGTTACGCAGCGCGGCCACGTCCGGCAGGTCCGCGGTGTACCGGCTCCAGGCGAACCAGCTTCCCAGCCCCGCGGCGGCTCCCGTGGCGAGCAACACAACAAGGAGCGTCGCCAAGGTCCATCGGGCCACGGCCCGCGCGAACCAGCGGCGGATCGCGGGGCGCGGTTGATCGTTCATGGCGACTTTTTATCGGCGGGGACGGCGAGGCCCAGCCGGCGCAAAATCATTTTCAGATCGTTCCACGCCTCTTTTTTCATGGCGGGGTTCCGCAACAGGTACGCCGGGTGGAACGTGGGCAGCAGGGGCGTCCCCTCGTAGGCGTGGAACTCGCCCCGCAGGCTGGAAATGGGCGTGGCGGTTTTCAACAGCGTCTGCGCCGCCACCCTGCCCAGCGCGCATATCACCTCCGGCTGGATGAGGGCGATCTGCCGTTTCAGGTACGGCTCGCACGATTCAACCTCCACAGGCTCCGGATCGCGGTTGCCCGGCGGACGGCACTTGACGATATTGGCGATGTACACGTCCGCGCGCCGCAGATTCATCCCCTTTTCGATCATGTCGGTGAGCAACTGGCCCGCGCGGCCCACGAACGGCTCGCCCCGCCGGTCCTCCTCCGCGCCCGGCCCCTCGCCGATGAACATGATCCGCGCGGCCGGATCGCCCACGCCGAACACGGTGTTGGTCCGCCCCTTGGCCAAGGGGCACTTCACGCACACGCGCACTTCCGCGTTGATCGCGTCGAGTTGTTCCTGTTTGGTTCCGGAAGGCGCGGCGGCGGGGCGGCGCGAGGGCGCTTTAGGCGGCGGGGCCGCCGCTTCAATAGGCGCGGAAACGGACGGCGCATGACGCGCGGCCCAGGTTTTCAAATCTTCCGCGCCCGCCGCGTCCAGGTAACGGTGTCCGCACAGCTTGAGCGTTTCCAGCCGCCGTGACAGTTCCCGCAAGCGGTCCGCGGCGCCGCGATGGCCCATCAACCCGCGGCCTCCCCCCGGCGTTTGCGGTTGTTGATTAACACAACAAGGCGGTCCAGAATGGCGTCCGCCACGCGCTCCTTGGGCGCCTTGGTCACGCGCTCCGGCGCGCCTTGCCGGGTGAGGATAGTGACCTCGTTTTCATCGGCGCCAAACCCAATGTCGGCGCGCGAGACGTCATTAATCACTATCATGTCCAGGTTTTTCCGCAGCAGTTTCTCGCGGCCTGCCGCCTCCACGTCGTGCGTTTCGGCGGCGAATCCCGCGAGTATCTGGCTCTGGCGCCGCTCCGCCATGCGCCCCAGGATGTCGGTATTCTCCACCAGCGGCAAATCCCATCGCTTGGTCTTTTTAACCTTATGCCCGCTCACCTGCTCGGCGCGGTAGTCGGCGACCGCCGCCGCCATCACCAGGGCGTCAACGCCGGGGAACCGCCGCTCCACCTCGTCGAGCATGGCCGCGGCGGACTCCACCCGCACGGTTTCCACGTTGGCCGGCGGCTCCACGTCCATCACACCCGCCACCAGCGTCACCCGGGCGCCGCGCCGCGCCGCCGCGTGCGCCAGCGCCACGCCCATTTTGCCGGACGAGCGGTTGCCGATGTAGCGCGCGGCGTCTATCGGCTCGCGCGTGCCCCCGGCGGTGATCAACAGCTTGCGCCCGGCCAGGTCGTCGCCCAGCGACAGCTTTTCGCGGACGGCGGTGATGATCTGCGGTATCCGCGCCAAGCGCCCTTCCCCTTCGTCGCCACAGGCCAACTCTCCTGCCTCCGGCCCCACGAACATCACCCCGCGCGAGGCCAGCAACGCGATGTTGGACTGCGTGGCGGGGTGGCGGTACATCATCACGTTCATGGCCGGCGCCACGATCACCGGCAGGTCCGTGGCCAGCAGCATCGAGGTCACGTTGTCATCGGCCAGCCCCCCCGCCATCCGCGCGATCAGGTCCGCGGTGGCGGGCGCCGCCAACACAAGGCGCGCCCCGCGCGTAAAGGTGATGTGCTCCATGGGCGGCTCGCCCGGTTCGGGGAATCCGGCGCGCAACACGCGCCCGCCGGTCAGCGCCTCGAAGGTGAGCGGGGTTATGAACCGTTCCGCGGCGCGCGTCATCGCCACGCGGACGTCCAGCCCCAGTTCCATCAGCGCGCGCGCCAGCTCCGCCGCCTTGTACGCGGCGATGCTGCCGGAGACCACCAGTACCACGCTCTCTTTATCTGTCATGACACAACGGTTATCCGTAATCTTTTATTATAGAACAAAGAGGGGGAGCGCGAAACCGGCGCGTCAGCGGGGTAGTGCGTCAGTTTGTAGTATTTTGGAAAAAACGTGCGGCATGGTCCTTCGGCTTTGCCTCAGGACTTCAGGAGTTAACGCAACATTCCGGTACGGACGCCCTGAGCGGAGCGAAGGGCCTTGCCGTTAGAATTTCAAACTGACGCACTATCGTCAGCGGGTCAACAGGGACGGCGTGGCGCCAAGCTTGCCCAACTCCTCCACCGCCATCGCCGCAAGGTCATCCACCTTGCCCGCGATCAGCGGCGTCAGTTCCATGGACCATGAGGTCATATCCAGCGGCTTGACGCCCAGAATGACGGTGGATTGCGGCAGCTTGCCGGAAAGCTCGGCCACGGCCAATAATTCGATGACGCCGATGTCATGCGCCGAAAGTTTTTTGGGGATGTTCAAACGGAAATCGTCCACCGTGTAGCGGTACAGCGCGCCTGGCTCGCCGGGGCCTTTGACGGCGTCGAGGATGATAAGGTGATCCGCCTCCTCGATCAGCGGCATCAGCCCGTGCATTCCCGTAACGCCGCCGTCGTACACTTCCACGTTGTCCGGGAACACGTAGCGCTCTTTCAGCCGTTCGGCGGCGCGCACCCCCACTCCTTCGTCCGCCAGCAGTATGTTGCCGACGCCGATGACGATGATTTTAGAAGTTGCCCCGGCCATGATTTACCAATTCCTGTTGTGGCATTTCTCAAGCCGGGCAAGCTCGAACGCCTTCGCCAACCGCCGCGCGGGACCCATCCGGCGCAAGGTCTGGATATACAACTGGTGATTGGGCCGCGGCTTCAGGTTCATTCTATCGCATGGTCACGTCAAGTCCATGAAGGGATTATAGGCCACTTCCCACAGGAATCCATCCGGATCGGCGAAATATCCCGAATACCCGCCCCAGAACACCTTTTGCGCGGGTTTGACCAATTGCGCCCCCGCCTTGACCGCCTCGGCGAGCGCCGCGTCCACGGCGGCCTCCGACGGCACGTTATGCGCCAGCGAAAAACCCCGGAACCCCTCGCCCTTGGCGGACACCTTCGCATCGTCCGCCAACGCTTCGCGCGGATACAACGCAAGAACCAGCCGCCCGTCGAGATCGAAGAAAACGACATCACCCTGGCTTTCCTTACGGACGGGGAACCCCAGCCGTTCGTAGAATTGCCGCGCGCGGGCAAGGTCGCTTACGCCCAGCGTGATAAGGCTTATGCGCGGTTTCATGGCAGGCGAAGCCCATGAAGTTTATCATTACGGAACATGGTCCCTCATTTGCTCCCCCATGGCAAGGAGACCCTTGCATAACTCATAAAAACCGCCGCATGGAGCGTCTTATTGCTCCCCCTTGGCAAGGAGAGCTTTGCATAACCAAGCGACATGCTCACGAAAAGGGAAGCACGGGTAAAAATCTTTTCCCTCTCCCTGGTGGGAGAGGGCAGGGTGAGGGTGGACGAACTTGTTTTTTCATGCCCCCTCACCCGGCGGAGGACCGCCACCCTCTCCCACCGGGGAGAGGGAAAATTTATTTTGCCAATCACGGGAGTTATGCATTTGTAGGGGCGCATCGTGATGCGCCCTCTTCACGCGGGCCGATTCACGAATCACCCCTGCCAGGGGTTATTATCCGCGCCACTCCCCATTAAGGCAGGGGGAGCGATGAAGAATCCGTATCACGCCACGTTTTGGCCAGATTTCAATTTGTGGCGCCGGCCTAATGGCCGGCCATGGGCCGCCGGGACGGCGGCGCTACACGCAACAACCCCCGCCAAGCCGAAAAATGTCAAAATACAAGACCTGACCCCAGACCCGACCCACAGACCCACGCCCCATCCGCTGCCATCCGCTGCCATCCACTACCTGGGAACCCTGGCGGAGCCTGTCGCGGCGGGGCTGGTGACGGCCCTGATCGTGGAGCGGCCCCAGAGCCTCCCCTAGTTGTGGAGGATCACCAGCCGGTTCGACGGATTATCGCAATTGGCGGTGACGGAGATGACGTCCGGCTTGGTGAACGGGTACACCTCCACCAGCGTCACCGGCGACCGGGCGGAGATTGTGTTCACCACCGCATCGTAGATGCGCGCCTTCGTGTCCACCACATTGGACCCTGTGGCCAGAATGTTCCAGTACTGGTCGAAATCGCTGAATCCCGTCGTGTTCTTGATGTATTTTAACGGCACGGCCACCCGGTAGGTCCGCCCGGAGCCGTTGGGATAAATGGTTTCGACGCTCCCGCCGTCCCCGTCCGTAAGCGTGATCGCGGTGACCCGCTGCCCGGTCGGCTGCCGCACGTCGGCCTGGACCCGGACCGTGTGAGAGACCTGCAGGAACCGCCCGAAACTGGTCCCTTCCTTGCCATCCGCCGTCATGCGGGAGAAGCCGTTCTCGAACATCTGCTTGATCACCGCCGCGGACAGGTCAATGAGGACGATGGTGGCGGGCGTTGCCCGCGAGGGATTGTCGAACGGCAGGAACTGGGCCACGTCCGTGCCGGTCACTGGCCCGGCGGGGATGTAATCGTCCAGGCTCAACGACGGGCTGAACCGCACCGACCCGGCGTTGATGACGGCGAACTCCCCGCCACTCACGGAGGCGAGCATGGCGTCCGTCACGAACCCGGCCAGGGCGCTTTGGCAGCGGGCGATGTCGTTGTAGTGCGTGTTGACGTTCCGGGTGAACTGCCCGATCACGGTGGGGTCGCTGAACGCCGCGTACTTGTCGTCGTTGTTCTTCTGCTCCAGCGCCCCGCACCCGGCGGCGGCCGCGAAGGCCGCGGCGGCCGCGAGCCGCGCCAGCTTGTTCATCCGCGCCGTCGCCACCTCAGAACTCCTTCGAAAGCTCCAGCAGGAACATCCGCTGGGAGTTGGGTATAAGGTTGTCGTTCTCGTACACGACGGGCGTCTCCTGGAGCCGGTCGCGCGTGTCGGTGTAAATCTCCCGGTAGTCATGGTTGAGCAGGTTGAACACCGACGCCTTGGCGGTAAGCCCCCAGGGCAGCCTCGCGGTGGACACCGCCAGGTTCAACAGATGCGTGGGGCCGCGCCGCGCCTTGTTGTACACGAAGGCCTCGGAGTCGATCCGGGCGTTGGTATGGGCCGTGTCCGAATAGAGCCACCACAGGGTGACGGTGATCCGGTACGGCAGGGAAACATTTACCCCCGCGTTGGCGCGGAGTTGCGGGTAGGCGGTGAGCCAGGAGTCCGACGTCACGTCCTTGGCGTTGAACAGGGTGGCGTTGGCGGTGATCCACGAGTACGGCGTGACGGCATGGCGCGCCTCCACGGCGTAGCCGGTGACGTCCAGTTCCCCCGCGTTCTCGTTCTGGTTGGCCACGGCCATGGTGACGTTGAACAGGTTGGTGATATAGTCCCGCAGGCGGTAGCGGTACGCGCTCACCGCGAGGAAGTCGCTGTCGCCGTAGTGGTACCAGACCGACGCCTCGTACCCTTCCATCTTCTCCGCCATCAGGTCCGGGTTGCCGGAAAACTGCGGGTCCGTTTCGTCGTACAACTCCTCCAGGGTGGGGGCGCGGAACGAGGCGGCGTACTGCGCCTTCAGGGTGATCCGCTCCGCGAGGGGGTACACCGCCGCCACGCGGGGCGCGGTGGCCCCGCCGAAATCGCTGTACTGGTCGTGCCGGACCCCCGCCACCACGTTCAGGCCGCCGGGCCCCGTCCAGTCGTCCTGGACAAACGCCGCCCACAGCGACCGGGACTTTTGCGGCAGGGCGTAGTTGTTCCAGTTCGCGAAGGATCCCATGGCCACCGCCCCGTTCAAGGGGTCGCCAAGGTAGTTCGTGGCGAACGAGGTGTTCCGCAACTCCTGCGTCTCCCCCGAGGCGCCGGCGGTGAGCCGGTGGGCGCCGAAGGCGCGCTCCAGCGTCAGCCCGGCCCCGGCGGTGTCCACCGTGTAGGTTTTTTTCTGCCACACGCCGTCCGGGAACCACTCCACGTCGCCGTCGTTGTCCAGGTCGCGGTTGTCAGTGTAGCCGCCGGGAAAAAGCTGGATATCCCACGCCCGCCGCCAGCGGCTGACGAAGACCTTGGGAGTCACGGCGGCTCCCGCCAGGGTGTAGGTGTTGGCCAGGTCCAGCGCGCCGTATTCCGCCATGGAGCCCCCCTTGTCCGACAGGGTGGCGTGCCACGCGAAGTTCGGCCCCCGGTCCTGGGAAAAGTAGGTGGCGTTCAGCCGGGCGGCCCCATGGTCCAGCGAGCCTTGGAGCCAGATATTCCGGCGGTTGTCCTTCTGGGCCATGGGCGCCCGGGACATCCCCCGCGCCAGGAGCATGTCGCTTTTCATCACGCCGTCCGCCCCGGCGGTGTCGTACACCTCGCCGAACACGCGCCACGACACATCCTCGCGCCGGTCCCCGTATTCCAGGCTCGCCGTGCCCGTGTTGAACGTCCCCACGCCCGCCTTGACACGGGTTTCCGGCCGCCGTTTGGTCACCACGTTGATGACGGCCATCATGGCGCTGGCGCCGTACAGCGCGGAGCCGGGGCCCCGGATGATCTCCAACCGCGCGATGTTGTCCACCGGGATGTCGTAAATCGCCCCGCCGGAAAAGGGGTCGTTGAAACGGACGCCATCAATCATCACGAGGACGCTGGCCGGGTTGTCCACCCCCACCGAGGAGACGTACAACTCCCCGTTGTTCGCCTGGCGCACGTCAAAGCCGGGAAGGGTCTTTAGAATGTCCGTCAGGAACCGCGCTGGCATGGCCTCGATGGAGGCCGCCGGGATCACGCTTACGATGCCCGGCGCCTTCGGCACGGAGCCGGTCCGGCCGGAACTGACGGAGACCACTTCCAACTCCATCAGATCTTCGATGCTCATGGAGGCCAGGGCTTGGATTTCCTCCGCGGCGCCACGATCGGCCAAGCTGGGTCAGGTCTTGTATCTTGACATTACATCTGGCGGTTGCGTTTCCACCCCCTCGGCGCGGAAGGCGCGCCACTCCCCCGATCCTGGGGGGAACAAAAAGAGGCCGGACAACCCGGCCCCAAGAGGACGATTCACGAATCGCCCCTGCCAACACCCCGCGCCCCGCGTTCCCCTCTTTTGCTCCCCCTTGACAAGGGGGAGTCCGCCGCTCCGGCGGGAGGGGGTTCTTGGTTGTAGGGGCGCATCGTGATGCGCCCTCTTCACGGGCCGATTCACGAATCACCCCTGCCAGGGGTTTTTATTCGCGCCACTCCCCCTTAAGGCAGGGGAAGCAACGAAAAACCGTATCACGCCACGTTCTGGCCGGATTTCAATTGCTCGTGAAGCGCGTCGGGAGCCAAGTCGGCCCCGTTGGGCCAGCAGATGACGCCGGGTGGGGTTTAGAGTAATTTCACCATGGCGGCGATGACGGCGGCCTGGGCCACCAGCATCCCGGCCACCCATTTGATCATTTCAACCTTGGTGGCGGCCATTTCGGCTTTCAAGGCGGTTTCCAACTCCTTCAAGTCCCGCTTGGTGGCCAGGTTGTCTTCAACAATGCCCGCCAGCGCCTCCGCCTGGGCTTCCGCCTGTCTTTCGGGCACACCAACGGCTTTAAGTTTGTTGGCGTAGGCCAGAGTGTCAAACGTGACGGCCATGGATTATATCTTTCCGCGGTTCCTGTTTATTATCCACCAGGTGTTTACCGCTGTCAAAGCTGACATTTTGTAGGCCGGCCTAAAGGCCGGCCATGGGCCGCCGGGACGGCGGCGCTACACGCTCATCTCCCGCCAAGCGGTAAAAGGTCAAAATTCAAGACCCGACCCCATCCGCTGCAAGAAAAGCCTTTATCTGTCATATTCATGAAGCATGGAGCCTAGTCGCCCAGCAACCTGTCGTCGGCGGTTTGAATCGCCTTTCAACTTTCCCAGAAAAGATACGACCCCTTTAAAATGATATTGGCAAATCCTTCGACCGAGACAAGAACCAAATTGGGGACTTCATCAGATTGCCACACATCTCTATCCTTATCATAGCCACGGACAAAACCGATTTGACGCGCCTTTCCATTACGAGTCAAACGGGACGCTGCTCCATATGAATGAAGAACGGCACAACGGGCCGAATATAGTTCAGTACCATTGATCGTTCCGCTCTCAAAGCTGAGAAACTCATTGGCCCAGCTAGCAAAATCATCTCTTGTAACGTCACCTTGGTTATCAGGGCGATCTAGCCAAGCCATTGCATCCACACCGGAAAGTATTAGTATCAAGGTAGCTCTAGACCCGCACTTTTCCAGTGAGCATCTTATATCCTGACAGATTCCGTCACGGATGACATTAAACAAGGATTCGTCAGCCGCTCCGTTCATTTCAGTGCTTGACTGTTAGGGCAGTCTGTCCCTTCAAGGCCTCCTACCAAGCGGTACACCAGAGGATCGGCTTGTGCAGCGTAAAGGCAACCCGTTCGAGAATCCAAGACCCAAATAAATCGCAAAGGCTCATGGGAATGCATAGAATAACGTCCATTATCTGCAAAGTCGCATCCCGCGACACCGATCAACGTGATTATGGCAATGCAAGCCCATTTCGTTATCATGCCGGTGACCTTCTTCGGAAATGCGGAATCATATATTGCATCTTGATATTTTATCCGGTGGCGGCGCTCCCACCCCCTCGGCACGGAAGGCGCGCCACTCCCCCGAGCCTGGGGGGAACAAAAAGAGGCCGGACAACCCGGCCTCAAGAGGGCGATTCACGAATCGCCCCTACAAAAAACTGGGTGCGGCAAGCGGCGCCCCTACCATTAAGAAGGGTGTCCCCGCCAAAGTGTCCCCTACTCCACGTCCTGGTACTTATACCCGCCGACGATGGCGGCGATGTGGCCGTCCTGCCAGATGATGGTCTTGGCCACCTGGATGTACACGTGAGTGATGATCCCGGCGATCATGATCCACAGCATCATGTGGTGCGCCAGCCGCACGTACTGGTCGCCGCCCAACACCACGCGGATCCAATCCGTGCCCAGGTGAATCACCTGCGCCCACCAGTACTCCTGGCCCAAGGCGTGAACGTACAGTTGGAAGCCGGTGAGCAGTTGCAGCACCATGAACAGGTGCAGGGCGAGGAACAACAGGCCGTCGAACGGGTCCACGTGCCGGTAGAACGGCGGCTTGATGAACGTGAAGTAGCTCTTGACCACCTGGATGGCGCCGATGATCCGCGAGGGGAAGGGGAGCACCTCGAACCAATCGCGGTGGTACAGGCTGAAAAACGCCAAGTAGAACCGGATCATGATGGCGATGTCCAAAAACATCGCGCCGATGAAGTGGTAAAAGCGGATGTTGGCCATGGTGATGGCCTGGTACGGCTCCCCCTGACCATACACGGCGGTGGGGTGGCCGATGTAGTAGCCGGTGACCAGCAGGACCATCACCGCGAAAAACATGGTCCAGTGCAGCAGCCGGTTGGTGAAGTTGCGCACGTACACCAGCCGCTTTTTCTGCGGTGAAACGCCCTGACGCGCCATGTGCCGTTTCCTCGTTATCTGCTTTGCTTATAGCAGATTCCTAAACTGTTCCACGGTTTCCAGATATGATTCGATGGCGTCCCTGATGTTCTCAAGCGCCTCGGTTTCCGTCCCGCCCTGCGACCAACAGCCGGGCAGGCCCGGAACCCACACGGAATAACCCTCCTCCGTTTTCTTGAGGCTTACCTTATATCTCATCGCGAACGCTTCGCCCTCCGCTACGCCACCTTGTATTCGTACCTGGCCCCGGCGTCCCGGTCAATCACGTGCACCGAGCAGGCCAGGCACGGGTCGAACGAATGGATCGTCCGCAGCACTTCCAGCGGCTGCTTGGGGTCGGCCAGCCGTGTGCCGATGAGCGACTCCTCGAACGCCGAGCGCTGGCCCTTGCCGTCGCGCGGGGAGCCGTTCCAGGTGGTGGGTACCACGCACTGATAGTTGTGGATTTTGCCCCCCTGGATTTCCACCCAATGCCCCAGGGCGCCGCGGGGCGCCTCCGTCATGCCAAAGCCGCTGGCGCTTTCCGGCATCTTGTAATCGGCGCACACCGCCAAATCGCCCGCCTTGACGTTGGCCACCAGCTCGTTGATCCACCCTTCCATGGCGTCGGCCACCACCTTGGTTTCCACCGCCCGCGCAGCCGTGCGGCCCAGAGTGGAGAACAACACCTCCGGCCCCACGCCCAACGTCTTGAGCACGTAGTTGACGTTCTCCACCGTGGACTCGTGCCCCGATGCGTAGTTGACCAACATGCGCGCCAGCGGCCCCACCTCCATGGCGTGGCCGTCGTAACGCGGCGTTTTAAGCCACGAGTACTTGCCGTTGTTGCCCGTTTCGATCCCCGTGTACCACGGATTCGTCTCGCCCGCGCCGGGGTGCAACGGCTCGTTCTTGGAGTACTGGTACCAGGCGTGCGCCACGTCCTCGGTGATCTTCTTCTCGTCCACCGGATGCACCGTGGAAAGGTCGCGGTTGAGGATATAACCCCGCTTGAAGTACAGGCTGTCCGGCTCCGCGCCGCCCTTCCCCGGCAACATACCGTAGGACAGGTAGTTTTTCAGCCCCCCGCCGATGCCCGCCCAATCCAGGTAGAACGGCGCCACAGCGATGACATCCGGGATATACACGTTGTTGATAAAATCCTGCGCTTCCTTGAGCAAGTACAAAAACTCCCCGATCCGGTCCGGGGTCAGGTCGGCCACGCAGGTGACGCCGCCCACCGTGTACGTCTGGATATGCGGATTCTTGGCGCCGAAGATGGCGTGCATCCGCGCGATGCGCGATTGCAGCGCCAGCGCGTCGAGGTAGTGCGACACCGCCATCAGGTTGGCTTCCGGCGGCAGCTTGTACGCCGGATGACCCCAATAGCCCTGCGCGAACGGCCCCAACTGGCCGGCTTCCACGAACTTTTTCAGCTTGTCCTGCACCACCTTGAAATCGCCGGGGCCGCTCTTGGGCGAGTTGGGGTTGACCTTTTGGGCCAATTCGCTGGTGGCCTTTGGGTCGGCCTTAAGCGCGCTGACCACGTCCACCCAGTCCAGCGCGTGCAGGTGGTAGAAATGCACCGGGTGGTCGTGCAGGTACTGCGACCCCATGATAAGGTTGCGGATCAGCCGCGCGTTGTCGGGGATCTTTATCCCCACGGCGTTTTCCACCGCCTTGACGGAGGCCAGCGCGTGCACGGTGGTGCACACCCCGCAGATGCGCTGCGTGATGATCCACGCATCGCGCGGGTCGCGCCCCTTGAGGAACACCTCGAACCCGCGCCACAGCGTGCCGCTGCTCCAGGCGTCCTTGATGACGTTGTTCTCCACCTCGATCTCGATCCGCAGGTGGCCCTCGATGCGGGTGATAGGATCAATAACGTGCCGCTCTCCCATGTCCTGTATCTCCTTTTAGTCCCGC
>JACQZB010000148.1 GCA_016207925.1 Nitrospinota bacterium | reverse complement strand
TCCGGCGGAGGTCATGGAGGGCAAAGGTCACGCCGGAAAGGGTTGTGACCTTTTTCATTTGCCGTTTCGGCTCCACCAGGTGGCCGGCCGCGCTTTCGCCGGGGAAAACGTACTCGCGTTCCCCCTTCGTTTGATGACGCCCGGAAAGAATGTCATAAACCCGATCCGGCATGGGAAGGGTCAACGGCTCCCGGTTTTTCGTGTCCTGAATCGTGAGGGTCTTGGCCTTCATATCCACGTCCGCCCATTTGAGCGTGGCCGCTTCCTGACGCCGGAGGCCGGTGAACAGGATGACCTCGAAATAGTCCGGGGCCGCGTCCGTGGTCTTGTAGCTTCCGGCGATTTCGGCGCGGAGCGCGTCCAGGGCGTCCAGAAAAGCGCCCAGGTCATGATCCTTGATGTACGTCCGGCGGCGTTCCACGCGGTACCAGGCGCGGGTCTGGGACAGCCGCCGCACGGGATTTTCGGCGAGCAGGGACCGCCCCTTGGCATCCTCGTACTTGCCCATGGCGAAATTCAGGATGGAACGAAGGTAGCGCATGGCAAGGTTCGCCTGGGCGTGGCCGCGCTTCTGTCCAATGTCCTTGTGGCGGCGTTCCACCATGCCCTTCGTGATTTCGCGTATGGGGCGGTTCCCCCAGTCCTTGAAGTAGTGGTCAATGTGTTCGCGGTAATCTTTCACCGTCCGGGGCTTGAGCGCCTTGCGGGCCGAAAGGAAGGCGTCGAACACTTCCCCCAAGGTCACGCCACGGGCCTTGGCTTCGCGCCGTTCATCGGCGGGGTTCTTGCCCATGGTCATGCCGCCAAGAAGCTCCTGGGCCGCTTTACGCGCCTGTTCCGGCGTCATGGGGCCATGGCGGCCCACGGTCACGCGGGCCGTCTTGCCGTTGATCCGCTTCTGGGCGACGTAGGTTTTCGCGCCCTTGGTCACGCGAAGGCCGAAGCCCTGAAGCTCCGTATCCCAGAAGAACGCCTGCCCCTCACCAGTGAAGGCGATGGCGTCAATCATCCGCTTGGTGATCTTTACTTGTGGCATGGGTCATGATCCTTTTTGAGGATATTGGGGATTTTGAGGATAGGGTTCGTACCCTCCACGCCGTGTAACCAGCCCCGCCAGAATCAGCAGGCCGCGCCGTGTAAGCACGGTGTAAGCAGGCGGAAGAAAACCCTGTCCATGGCCGTCGGATTCCATACAAAGAGAATATACTTGACTGGAGCGGGTAATGTCAAGAGCGTCCAATTCTGTAAGCGGACAGGAATGCCCGTAAAAGGGTAGTTTTTATGATTCCTAATCCGTAGGCCGTGGGTTCAAATCCCGCCGGGGGCGCCAATCGTGGCGCGGTCAATCCTGATATCCCAATGCCGCCCGCACGGCTTTAAGCGTTGTTAGGAACGTGTACGCGCGCTGGTTATAGCCATGCCGCAAACCCTCTACGGTCAAATCGCCCCCGCCGCGCGGGGAGACGCTGGGGTGAACGCCATCAGGCCCGATGCCGCGCTCCGGCAAAGCCTGCATCGCGCGCCAATAGTTGATCACCGGTATTCCGCGCCGGGCGGCGATGGCGATGACGCCCGCGTTGAAGTCATCCACCAGCGCCGCTTCGCGCTCGCCCCAGGGCGCGTCCGGGAACGTTGACAGAATGGGAATGACTCCCCGCGCGATGAGCATGGCGGCGATCGCGTCGAGATTCCGCTCGAACGTTTCATAATCGAATGACAGGTCGTTCGTCCCGAACATCACCAGCGCGTAGGCGGGCCGGATCGCTTCTACCTCGCACTCCACCGGCGCCTGCGTGGGGCAAGTCTCCGCGGCGCCCCGCGTCAGCGCGTCGCCAGCGCGCCAGCCGCGCCGGGCGGCCAGTGACACGCGGTTCAACGGATTTTGGCCCTCGCCAGCCGTCACGGCGCGTAGCGACGTGATGAACGCGCCAAGTTCCACAGCTCCAGCCAAGTCGTAAGCCCCATCGCCGATGTCATAAAGGAAGGGGCGGTACGCGGTGATGGAGTCACCTATTTTTGCGAACACGTCCGGCCGAAGGCCCGCCGCCAACCCCCGGTGGTGAATGGACTTGATGGAACTGGCGACAGGTTCCGCCAAGGCGGGGATCACCGGGGCTGTTGTCTGCGATAAAGGCGAAGCGTCCGCGGCGGATGATGTCGCGGCGGGATTGTCACAGGCGGCAAGCGCCGCCGCGCAAGCGATGATGACCAACGCCGCTACACGCGGATACCCATCCCGCTTTAGCAGGGGAGCGGCGCGGCGAAGGTCAGTTGCCGTAGCCAAGGTCGGAATAGTCTATCGGTTCGATTTTCTCTTCCATCTCCAGCTTGGCGCGGATTTTATGCGCCAGGTAGGCGTGATGCGCCTCTTCCTCGGCCAGGCGCGCGAACAACGCCGCCAACTCGCCGTCCGCGGCGGCCTCCGCCTGCGCCCGGTAAAAAACTTCCGTCGCCTGTTCCGCCTGCTCAACTAGCGTCAGGGCGCCATCTATATTGAGATTGACCGGGTCTTCCATGCCCGCGCCGGTTTCCGGCGTCACCCACTTAACCACCGTGCCCAATTCCGATTTTGAATTGGGGAACAGCCGGTCGCGCTGCTTGAGCAGACGGTTATAGTGGCCCTGTTCGCGTTTGCTCTGGACTTCAAAAAACTCCGCCGCCGCCTCGTTGCCGGCCTTTTTGCAGGCGGTGGCCAGGTTGGCGTAGCGGTCGTGGGAAAGCTTTTCGTTATAGATCGCGGTGGAGAGGGCTTCTTCCTGCGAGAGGGCATTGGTTCCCATGGCAAGCCTCCATCTGTGAGGGCGACACGTTGCGACGCGGGGTGAACCCGGTTCGTTGAATAAATCATACCTTTTTACGGCGCGGTTTCCAATAACGCCCGCGGGGCGCGAACGGGAGGGATGCGCGGCGCGGCATAGTATCGTACAATGTTCCGCTTGGAGGGGTGCCCGCAACGATGACGAAGTTCGAAGCCTCATGAGATCGTCCGCCATTCGCGCGCTGTTGAACAAAATTATCGAAACCGCCACGGCGGCCAGCTTGTGGCATATCCTTTGGGTCTCCGTTTTTTCCTCGGTAGTCCTGTCGTTGCTGATCACCTCGGTGATGAGCAAGCTGTTTCATGGCCGGGTGACGGCGGACTACCTGGTCACCGGAACCGTGGCGGCCCTGCTGGTGTCCAGCGCGGTGGTGGCCCTGATTGTCCTGTTCGTGGAGCGCATCCGTAACCAGGACCACCTGCATGAGGAAGAGCGGCGGCGGTCCGCCTTGCTCAACGCGCGGCTGGCGGAGGCGGTGGAGCAGGCGGCCGATGGCGTATTCATCACCGACGCGGCGCGGCGGATCATTTTCGCAAATCCCGCGTTCTGCCGCCTCACGGGGTATGACGCCGCGGAGTTGCTGGTCACCTCGCCGGCGTTGCTGGACAGCGGAATGCGGCCCGCGGCGGTGGAGGCGGCGCCCTGGCATGCGGCGGAGGGCGGGAAAACATGGGCGGGAAAGATCGTAAGCCGGCGCAAGGACGGAACGCTGCTTGATCTTTTTATCACGCTCTCGCCCGTGTTCAACGAGCGCGGCGAGACCGCCCATTTCGTGGCGGTGGCGCGCGACGTCAGCCGGGAGGAGATGTTTAACCGGGCGCGGACGTACTTTACGGAGATAACCGCCCACGAACTGCGAACCCCGTTAAGCGGCCTGATGGTGGCGCAGATGCTTCTGGAAAACGCGCAAACCGCCCCCGCCGCCGCGCCCGCGGCGCTGAATGAAGCCGCCGCCGCGCTGGCGAAGGTCCGCGAGGATTTTGAAGGCATCCTTGCCACCACCAGTATGCTGGCCCAATTGGGTTACCCGGAGCAGGGCCGGCAGGAGTCGCCGTGCAACCTCCATGCGATCCTTACCCAATGCGCCATCGCCACGCGCCATAACTTTTCCAGGGAAGGGCGCCAGGTGACTCTTACCGGGGACTTGGGCCGGTTGCCGGAGCTGACAGAGATTCTCGCCAATCACCGGATGCTGGCCTGGGCGGTGAATGAATTGCTGATGAACGCGGTCCGCTTCACCCCGGATGGCGCGGGGGTGACGCTTGCCGCCCGCGTGGAGGAGGCGATGGCGGTGGTGGAGATTTCCGATGAGGGGATTGGCGTTCCCTCGGGCGGGGAGCGCTACCTGTATGAACCCTATTTCGCGCTGGAAGATGTGCTGCAACATTCTTCGGGCAAGTACCGCTTCAAGAGCGGCGGAATGGGCGTGGGGCTGGCCATTGTGAAACTGATCGCCGATTACCACAACGCGCGGTTGATTCATGTCAGCGGCGGAGATGGTGAGGGAACCATCGCGCGGCTCAGTTTTCCGCTTCTCACCAATACCGGCGGTTGACGCCCTTAGCGGAGGGGGCTCCGCGCCTCCGCATCCGGGAGTTTTGTGTTTTCCCGTTTTCAGGAAACAGGCGTCCTGATTCCCGAATGTGAATTCATTGCGCCGACGCTTCACCCGCCGCGTGATTGAGCGCACAGAACCTGACCGCATTTGGCTGTTGAATATCAAACAACATTCCAGCGTGGCGGATGGTTTCGCTTTGGACCGGGCGCGGCGCGATCCTTGCACCATTATCGTTCGCCAAGGCTTACATAATGGGAACCGTAAAATGCCTGGAGACAATATCCTCAACCGGCTTTACTACCAGGCGCTTGCGCTGTTCATCGGGGTATTGCTGGTTTCGCTGGGCGTGGCGGTGGCGGTCACCTCGGCCCACCAGCGCGACGTAATGCTTAGCGAGGCCGAAGGCGAAATCGCCCGGCAAGCGCGGCTGATGCGGCGCGGCGTGGAGGATATGCTCGCGCGGCGCGAGAGCTTGCGTTTGAAGGAAGCGATGCGCGGATGGGGTGAGACGGACAGCAGCATCGCGTATATCACGTTGTCCCGGCGGGGTAGGGTAATCGCAGATATTCACCGGCCCGCGCGCGCGGAAAAGCTTATTCGCCATCTTGAGGTCATCCACGCCCCCGGCGGCGATTATTTGTTCCATGTGGCCAAGGATGTGTCTTTTCTTGACCGCAAGCTTTCCGAGTTGAGGCTGCGCCTGATTGAAGGGACGTCGCTGTTCGCGCTCGCCTTCGGGGCGCTGTTGTGGGGGGCGCTGCGCCGCAAGGCCATCGCCCCCATGGAGGCGGAAATCAACCGGCGGATGCTGGTGGAGACCGAGTTGAACGGGCGCAGCCGTGAGCTTGAAGCGCTGGCCAGCGAGTGCGCCCGTGACCTCCAATTGGCCGCCGAGGTGTTTGAACACAGTATCGAGGGGATATTGATAACCAACGCGCGCGGCGCGATAGAAAAAATCAACCGCGCGTTCACCCGCATCACCGGCTACGCGGAGGCGGATGTGCTGGGGAAAAATCCGCGCCTGCTCAAATCCGGCCGCCATGGCGAAGAGTTCTACCGCGCCATGTGGGACGCGCTGTTGGCCAAGGGCTTCTGGGAAGGCGAAATATGGAACCGCGCCAAGGATGGCGCTGTCTATCCGGAATACCTGACCATTTCCCGCGTGGCGGGAGACAACGGGGAAACCAGCCACTATATCGCCGTGTTCAACGATATCAGCGAGCTTAAGCGCAAGGAGGATAAAATCCGCCAGCAGGCCTATTTCGACGGGCTTACCGGGCTGCCGAACCGCACCCTGTTCGAGGAGCGCCTGGGCCATGCCATCGCGCTGGCGCGAAGCCACGGCGCCGGACTGGCCACGCTGATGCTGGACATTGACGGCCTCAAGCGCGTCAACGACAGCATGGGGCATGATTACGGCGACATCCTTATCCAGGAAACAGGGCGGCGCCTGATGGAACTGTTGGGGGAGGCCGTTACCGTGGCCCGGTTGGGAGGGGACGGGTTCGGCGTGATCCTGGAAGACGCCCGCGACCCGGCCCAGGTGGCGCAGGCCGCCGCCGCCATCGCGGACCGCCTGGCGCCGCCATTTGAGCTTCGCGGGCGCGAGGTGTTTGTGACGGTGAGCATGGGGGCCGCCCTGTACCCGGCGGATGGCGGCTCCGCGCGCGCGCTGCTCAAGAACGCCGACCTGGCGATGCACCGCGCCAAGGACCGGGGCCGCAACCAGCTTGCGCTGTTCACCCAGGCCATGAATTTGCAGGTCATTCGCCGGCTGGAGTTGGAAGGCAAAATGCGCCGCGCGCTGCTCAACCGGGAATTCACCGTATACTACCAGCCCAAGGTCAGCCTTCGCACCGGCATGGTGGTGGGGATGGAGGCGCTGGCCCGGTGGCGGACGGGGAGCGGCATGGTGGCAAGCCCGGTGGAGTTTATCCCATTGGCCGAGGAGTCCGGCCTGATCGGCGAGCTTGGCGATTTCGTAATGCGCGAAGCGTGCCGGACGGCGAAGGTTTGGAGCGAGAGCGGCCATCCGGACCTGCGCGTGGCGGTGAACGTTTCCGCGGCGCAGTTCGCGCAAGCCAGCTTGCCCGAAAGAATCCACGGCATACTGGAGGAAACCGGGCTTCACCCCTCCCAACTGGAGTTGGAGGTGACCGAAAGCATGGTGATGAAAGACATCAACTTCGCCTCCGCCGCCCTGGCCCACCTTAAGGGAATGGGGGTAACGGTGGCGCTGGACGATTTCGGCACGGGCTACTCGTCCCTGGCGTATTTCAAGACCCTGCCCATTGACGTGCTCAAGATTGACAAATCATTCGTGCGCGGTGTGCCGGAGAACCTTGACGATTCCGCCGTCGCCCAGATGATCGTGGCCATGGCCCGCAGTCTCAACAAGAAACTGGTGGTGGAGGGGATCGAGAATATCGACCAGCTTGAATACTTCCGCTACCTCAAGGCGGAGGAGGCCCAAGGGTTCCTTTTCAGCGCGCCGGTGGCCGGGGAGGATCTCTGGGAAACGGCGGAGCGGATCAACGACGGCTTAATGGCGCAGGCGGAAACACCCGCGCGGTGACGCCGTTCAAGCGCGCATGGGCAGATGTTATACTGACATATATGCATCCATCACGCCGGTTTGTCCGGGCCGTTTCCATGGTGTGTGTGCCGGTGGCGCTCGCCCTTGCATCCGAGGCTTGGGCGCAGGGGGGCCATGAAGGGCATGAAGGTCATTCGAATTATCACGGCACGCTGGCCAAAACCGTGACGTTGGACGAATATCTGGCCTATCCCAACCAGAAAAGCTCGCGGCGGCTTGGCGAATTCACTGTTGAGCTTACCACGGTGTTCTTCCAGGGGGTCCGCAAGGAGCTTTCAGGCCAGCCGTGGCGCACGGTGTTCCTGGTGTCCATTTCCAGCCAGGGGCAGGACCAGGCGGCGGTAAGCGAGGATCATTCGGCGCACATGGCCGCCGCCGCCGCGCCCGCGGTAGGGATGGATCCCCACGCGGCGCACGATCATTCCGGCGCCGCCAAGGGACAAATGGCGGTGGCGCGCCCCTACTACGGCCCGCTGGAGGTGTCGGTGCTCGACCCTGCGGGGAACCTTATCCGCTCCTATCGCGCCGGCAGCCCCACCAAGCAGACCGTCTATGAAATTGGGCACTACTTTCCCTTCAAGGGAGCCTACCGCGTCAAGGTCGCTTTCTCCGCCTACGGCCAGGAACGGACGGCGGAGTTCCCCGTGGAGATAAGCGTGGATGAGGCGAATGTGACGCCGGTGTACGCGGGAGCCGCGTTCATCGCGGGGGTGGCGCTGGCGCTCGCCGTCCGCGGGAAGGCCAAGGCGTAGTGATGGCGCCCACGCAGGAGAAGGAAGCGGCGGGCGAGGCGGCTCCGCCGTACGATTACCCCAGCGTTGACCTGCTCAAAGCGCCGCCGGTCAAACGCGCCGTTAAAAGCAGGTTCTTCCAGTTCGCCCTCCAGGTTCCGGTTGTGGGGGCGTTTACGCTGGCCATCGCCGCGGGCCTGTTCGGCGCGCCCGATCCCGGCGCGAATTTCGCCACCGTGGCCACGTGGACGGTTTGGTGGGTGGGGGTAATCATCCTGATCCTGTTTCTGGGGGCGGCGTGGTGCGCGATGTGCCCATGGAGCGCCGTGGCCGACTGGCTGGAGCGTCTGACGCCCTGGGGGGTCAAGGAAGGCATCGGGCTTAAATTGCGCTGGCCGCGCGCGTTGCGCAACCGCTACCCGGCGACTGTATTTTTCATCGCCGTGACATGGCTGGAACTGGGGGTATTCATCACTTACAGCCCGCTGTACACCGCCTACATGGCGTTCATGATGGTGTTCCTCGCGGCGCTGACGGCGCTGTTTTTCGAACGCAAATCGTTTTGCCGCTACCTTTGCTTCGTGGGGGGCATCGTGGGGATGTACTCAAACCTTGCGCCGCTGGAGGTGCGCGCCAAAAGCGCGGAGGTGTGCGGGCGATGCCGCACCAAGGATTGCGCGCGCGGCTCCGCCAAGGGCTATGGCTGCCCCATTTTCGAGTACCCCGGCGGAATGCGGCGCAACACCAATTGCATCACCTGTTCCGAATGCGTCAAGACCTGCCCCTATGACAATATGACCTACCGGCTCCGCCCGTTCCTCGCCGATCTTGGCCCAAGCTACAAATGGCGGCTGGACGAGGCGCTGCTGATACTTACCTTGCTGTCGCTTACCTTCCTGCACGGCTTTACGATGCTGCCGTCGTGGACGGACTTCGCCAAGCGGCTGTTCAACACGGATTACCTTGGCTACATGACTGCGTTTACCGCCACGGAAGCCGGGTTTATCGCGGCGGCGGCGGCGCTGCACCTTGCCGTCAGCGAACTGATCCGTCTTCTCACCGGCGAGGAGGCGTCGCGCCGGCGCGGGATATTCACCGCCTACGCCTACGCGCTGCTGCCCATGGCCTTTTTCTACCACCTCTCGCACAACATCCACCACCTGGACATGGAGGGGCTGGCTATCATCCCCGCTCTGTCCGATCCTTTCGGGTTCGGGTGGGATATTCTGGGCGTGGCGGGTTTTACGCCCTTCATGATTATCGGGATGGGCGCGATGCCCTTGCTGCAGGCGGTGGTGATATTCACCGGCGCGGCGGCCTGTGTCCTCATCGCCCACCGCATATCCCGCGCGCGCTATGGCGGCGCGGCGTGGCGCGCCACCGTGCCGGTGATGGCCGCCGCGGCGCTGTACACGGCGCTGGCGCTGCTCATGTCGCTGCAGCCCATGGCCTTGCGCACGGTGTCGCAGGTGTCATGAAGGCCGTAATCGCCGTATTCGCGTTTATGGTAACGCGGGCGGGCGGCGCGGAGCGGATTTCGTGTTCCGCTAATCCGCCCGCAAGGGGTGGAACACCGCGCCGATGTAGTCAATGATCGCCTCAATCTGGCGGTCATCGAACACATCCTTCCAGGCGGGCATGGAGGCCCCCGCGATGCCTTCGCGGATGACCGCCGCAAGGCGCGCGCGCGTCATGGTCTCCATGGCGGCCCCCGTAAGGTCGCGCGGGTGCGGGCGCAGGAACGCGCCGATCCAGTTGCGGCCCGTGCCGTCGCGCGCGTGGCAAAAGGCGCAGTTTTCCTGATACAGCGTTTCGCCCTTGCGCTGGCGGGCGGTCAGCCCCGGCGCGCGCTCCCACACCGACTCCTTGAAGCGCACGTGCGCGCCGTCGTGGCAAGTAACGCAGACGCGCAAGAACAGCCGCTTGCCCGCGCGTTGGTCTTCATTAAGCGTTTCATCGGGGGTGTCGAAGGGCAGTTCGCCCGTGGCGAAGGGGAAGGCGCCGCGCGCCGCATCGTGTTGTTCCCATCCATTCTCCTTGGTGTGGTACCAGGTGTTCACCGCCCCGTTGGCGATGAATTCCTCGCGGATGAAATCCACTACCAATTCGATCTGCGCGGGGCTTAACCTGGTTTTGAAACTCTGCATGGCCGTGCCGGGCCGCCCGTTGGTGACGGCGCCGGTCATGGCCTCGCGCGAAAGGCTGGCGGCGCCCGATGAGGTGAAGTCGCGCGGGGGCGGGCGCAGCGCCAGGCTGGCCTGCGTTTTGGCATCGCCGGAATAACCGTGGCAAAAATAACAGTTGAAGTTATACAGCTTCCTGCCCGCCTCGTGGCGCGCCTGTTCCTCCTCCGCGCCGGGAGCGCGCGCCGCGCGTTCCCATTTCACCCCGGCGGCGGAGCCATGGCCGGGAATCAACGCCGCCGCGGCGATGGCGGTGATCAGCGCGCCAAGGCGGCGCTTAGGGCGCGCGCCGCGGGGAATCAATGAACGTCTGGAATACGTACTCGGCCACATTGGCCACCTGTTGATCGGTAAGCACCTTGCTCCACGCCGACATCTCCGTGCCCCGGATGCCCTCGCCGATGTGGGTGAACAGCGTGGGGCGGTTGAGCGCGCGGCGCGAGGCGGGATGGGTGAAATCCCGCGGCTTGGGATTGATGAAATACGCCCGCGGCCCCTTGCCGTCGCCGGTGAGACCGTGGCAGATGTAGCAGTTGTTCTCGTAGATTATTTTGCCCTGCGCCGCGTCCCCCGCAAGGTTCTTGGGCATCGGCTGGGCCATATACTTCGGGCCGCTGGTGTCCTGCGCGGCCTGGGCCGCCGGTTCAGCCTCCACTTTCATGAACGTGGCGCGGATGTAATCCACAATGGTGGCGATCTGGCTCTGCGAAAGCTTTTTGCCGAACCCCGCCATGGGCGTATCCGGCACGCCATAAGTGGCGGCGAATATCATGCGGTCGCGGGATAACTCCTTGCGCGCTTTTTCGGAGGTGAAGTCGCGCGGCTTTTTACGCAAGCCCTGGGCCGCCGCCGACGCCCCATCACCACGGTCGCCGTGACATACGGAGCAGTTGCGGTGGTACAGCGTCTGGCCAAGGGTGGCCTGCGGAGCGCGGGTGGGGAGCATGAGGCGCTCCCGGATATAGCCGGTCAGGCCGTTGATCTGCGTGTCGGAAAGGCGCGCCTTCCACGGCGCCATGGCGGTTCCCGGCTTGCCGTTCTTTATGGCGTCGAACATTTGGCGGCTGGTAAGCTTGACGGCCACCTGCGGATCGGTGAAGTCCCGTGGCGGCGGCGACAGCGTTTTGCCCGCCTGGGTCTGTGCGTCGCCCTTGTCGCCGTGGCACACGGCGCAATGTTTGATAAACAAATCCTTCGCCTGGGTCATGGTCTGGCCGCGCGCGTTTGTGGCGGGGAGGAGCGCCGTCAGCGCGGCCATCATGCCGCACGCGAAAACCCGCCGTATGCCACTCATGAAACGCCAGTCAGCATCAAAATGTATCGCGCCTTTTCGATATCGCCTGTGGGATAGTATAGCGAACATGCGCGGTGATGTACTAAAATCGAATCGAAAATTCTCTGGTGGCGAAAGCGCGGAGAGGCGGCTGGCTTGGCGCGCGCATTGCATGGTCTCCATGGGTGGAGCTTACATGATGGTAAAGGTCAAAGGCGCGTGGTTCGTTACCCTTACCGGGTTGGCCATGGGGCTTTTGGCGTCCTGTGTCTCAACGGTGGAGGTTGAGCCGTTCAAGCCCCCCGTGTTCCCCGAACCGCCGGATCCGCCCCGCTATGTCTGGGAACGGACCATCACCAGCAGCGCCGACGTCAAGGCCGTCTCCGGCGAGGAAAAATTCAAGGCCGCCGTCACCGGCATCAAGCGGATCGGCGAGGGCATCGGCAAACCGTGGGGCGTGGCCATCCACCAAGGACGGATGTTTGTGGGCAACACCGCCGAGCGCGTGGTGCATGTGTTTGATTTCCCCACCGGCGGCTACTTCAAAATCGGCGACGCCGACGGCCCCGGCCAGCTCGGCAAACCGCTGGGCGTGGCCGTGGATTCGCAGGGTCGGCTGTTCGTTGTGGACGCCACCTTCAAGAACGTGAAAATCTACTCGCGTGACGGCGCCTACCTTAACACCATTGGCGGCAAGAATGAGCTTAACCGGCCTTCCGGCGTCGCGGTTACGCCCGGCGGTGAGCGGGCGTTCGTGGTGGACACCGGCGGCGTGGACACCCCGGATCACCGCGTCCGCGTTTTTGACACCCAGAACGGCAAGATATTGTTCGACATCGGCGGCCGCGGGCGCGAAGATGGCAAATTCAACCTGCCCAACAGCGCCGCATTCGCCGGCGGCAAGCTCTATGTCACCGACGGCGGCAACTTCCGCGTGCAGGTGTTCACCGCCGAGGGCGTCTTTGTCCGGTCCATCGGCCAGGTGGGGCGGCAAACCGGCATGTTCTCGCGTCCCAAGGGTGTGGCGCTCGACGCCAACGGCAACCTGTTCGTGGTGGATACCGCGTTCGGCAACATACAGATTTTTGATCCCCAGGGCCAGCTTCTCATGGCCATTGGCAAGCGCGGGCCGGGGGCGCCCGGTGAATTCTTTCTCCCCGCCGGGATCGCCATTGATGAAGACGGCAGGGTGATGCTTGTGGACCAGTTTTATTCCAAAGTCGAAATCTATCGCCCAGTCACCCTAAATCCCGTCGCCGGTTACCTGGCCGTACCGCAGTGATCTAGTTTTACCTCAGCGGTTTCGTAACGCTTAAACCCATTCCCGCTCCCCGGAAATGGGAATCAACACCTTGGCCAATTTCCTGATTTCTAGAATAACATCCTCCTTATTATTTTATAAATCGTTGTTTTGCAATGGTAATAGGGCTTGGCATGTGCAGTGCAATGCCGATGAGCGACAAGAGTCATGTTCTCAGCCTTACTTATAGATTTGGGGAGACGGAAAATGGAAACGCTAAGGACGATCAAGGGGGTAACGGCGGGGATAATCGCCAGCGCGGCGGTTATGGTCATGATGTCAACGCTTGCGTTTGCCGGCATCTCCGGCAGCAAGCATGATCTGGGGTCGGGTGGCTCCAGCCAACTGGGCGCCAACATGACCACGGACGAGATCTGTGTGTTCTGTCATACGCCGCACGGTTCAGACACCACGGCGGCGGTGCCGTTGTGGAACAAGTCGTTGCCCGGAACGGCGTACACCACGTATGCCAGCCTTGGGTCAACCACCATCGCCGGTGAGATCATGAGCGTGGGGTCGGTCTCCGTCGCGTGTCTGTCCTGCCATGATGGCACACAGGCCATGGACGTGATGATCAACAAACCCGGCTCCGGCGGGTACAACGCCGCCGGCTCGGAGCTGGTAGGCCCCGACGGCACCCATAAGATGACCGGTACGCCCATCCCCGTGATCGGCAGCGACCTGAAGAATGACCACCCGGTGGGCATCCAGTACGGCGGCAACACGCATCCGGCGGGCGAGTACACCGCGTTGACCACCGCGTCCATCAACGGCAAGAGCGTATGGTGGATCGAAGATACCGTGGACGCCAAGCGCGGCAAGGACGAGATCATGCTGTACACGCGCGATAACGGCGGCGGCGACGAGCCTTTCGTGGAGTGCGCAAGCTGTCACGATCCGCACAACGACTCGACGGCGAGCGCGACTTCGGTGGCCTTCCTCCGCAAGAGCAACGCCGGCAGCGCCCTGTGCCTGACCTGCCACATCAAGTAAGGCTGTACGAAGCTGGGCTCCCATCTCAGCTTCTTCCTCTCGCGGGGCGGCTTTCCCCAGCCGCCCCGCACTCCCCTAAAACCCTTTTTTCAGGGAGTGGAATTTTCCCGCGTGTTTTCCGTTGGGGTACAATGCCACCATGGCCGTGTCCCAGGCGGCGCGCCGCCGTTTCTACCACGGCAAGCCGCCCGAGGAAGAAGTGGCGGCCCTGCGGCGTGAAGCGGGCGGCGCCCTCGTGGACCGTTTCCTGATCGTGCGCGAGGCCAAACGGCGCGGCGTCGAGCCAGATTGGAAATCCATCGAAACGCAACTGGCGCAGTACGAAAAACAGTACGCCAACAGCGAGTCGTGGCGCGCGCGGCGGGAAACCATGCTGCCGCAATTGCGGGAGCAGTTGACCGAGTTGGGGCTGCTGGCGCGGATGGAACAGGAAATCCGCGCCGCCGCGGCGGAGCCGCCCGATGAGATGGCGCGCGCCTACTACCAGTCGAACCTGGATAAATTCACCGAGCCGGAGCAGTTGCGGCTTTCGCTTATCCTGCTGATGGTTGATCCGTCGTCCCCGCGCGAAGTGTGGGATTCCGCCGCCGCCGAGGCGGAAGGATACCTGGCGCGCCTGCGCGCGGGGGAGGATTTCGCCCAAATCGCGCGCCGCCATTCCGAGGACGAAACGGCGGCGCAGGGCGGCGATTTGGGCCTGGTCCACACCATCAGCCTGCCGCCCGCCATCCAGGAGGCCGTCAAGGACCTGGCGCCCGGCGGGCTTTCCGCCATCACCCGCACGCTGCACGGCATGGCCATTGTCCGGCTGGAGGAGCGGCGCGCGCCATATTTGCACACCTTCGACGAAGTGGCCGCGCGCGCCCGGGGCCTCGCGGGCCGGGAGTGGTTCGACCGGTTGTGGGAGGATTTCCGGGCGAAGCTGCGCGCGCAGGCCGTC
>JACQZB010000026.1:29442-41771 GCA_016207925.1 Nitrospinota bacterium | reverse complement strand
ATCATCATGAAGGCCCTCTCCTCCGGCCTTTCCTACAATGAAACGGGGAACGAGTTGACGCTGGTCTTCGATTTCGAAACCACCGCCACCAACGTTTAATGGCCGCCGGCCAGCGCGGAGAAACGGGCCGCCAAAGCGCCCGCCAGCGCTTCCGCCGCCTCTTCCCATTGCCCAAAAGCGGGCGTCCAGCGGAAGGTGACGCCGGGGTAGCGCCGTTGAAGATCCATTTCCAGCCGGGGAAAATCCTTTGCCGCATGGGCTCCGGCCCCAAGAAACAACGGCGCCACGATGATCTCGCGCAGCCCCTCGGCCGCCAAACGTTCCGCCGTTTCCTCCAGGCCGGGCGCGCACTCCTTGAGGAAGGCCGCCTCCACCCGCGCCCCGCCCAGCGCCTGCGCGGCGCGCGCGGCGACGCGCTCTATGGTCCGTTTCCATTCCGGGTCGGCGCTGCCATGCGCCAGCACGATAAAGGCCGGGCGCCGGTCAGACATCAATGACATCGTCGCGGTCCGGCGCGCGGCGGGAGGCGCCGCGCGGATGGCGTTGGAACCGGGTGAACGTCACGGCGCCGGAGGCCAGCGAGTTGAGGAGCTTTGCCTTGGCGTACACGCGCCACCACGCCCGCGTAGGGGGGAACACCAGCGAAAATCCCACGGCGTCGGTGAGCAGGCCGGGGGTGAGCAGCAACGCCCCGCCGGCCACGACCAACAGCCCGTCGAGCATGGGATCCGCGGGGAGCCTGCCCTGGCTCAGGGACCGTTGAAACTCGCGGATCACCCGCAGACCCTGGCCGCGCGCCAACAGCGCGCCCGCCGCCCGGATGAGGATGGCAAGCTCCAGCAGCGGCGTGAGGGTCAACAGCAGAAAAAGCTTCCAGATCATCGCTCACCGGGTTTGAAAGGAAAGGCGCGGCCGCCGCGGATCATTGCAGGCAAGCCTGGCGCGCCTTTTCCTCGACCTCGGCCAACTGCTGCTCCAGATCGGTCACGGCGTTGTCATCACCCTCCGCCCGCGCTTCCTTGATCTTGGCGCGCAAGGTCAACTTGGCGTCGCCGAACGCTTTGGGCGGCTTGCAATCGGATTTGACCTCGGCGGATGGGCCGGAATCGTAACCGGCGTAGGCGCGGGGAGTCTCCTCGTCACCCAGGGTTTCACCGAAAATTTCCGCCTGAACCTGGTCGAGTACGGGAACGTGCAGGTTGAAATAATAGTTCACCCCCAGCGCCGCGGTTAGGGCGAACAGGGCATACAGGAACAAGTCCGAGAACCCGATATGCGTCATTCCACAGCCTCCCATGGCATATTAGCGTAATTTATCATGCGGCTCCGGGGACGGGCAAATCCGCCCCGCGCATTCGCGTGATCAACGCGCGGGTGGCCGCGGCGATGTCCCGCGCGCCGAAAATGGCTGAAACCACCCCTACCTTGCGCGCGCCCGCCGCGATCACCGCGTCTATGTTCTCGGTGGTGACCCCGCCCATGACCGTGAAGGGGATGGAGAGCGCGCGGGCCGCCTGCCGGACCGGCTCCAACCCGATGGCGCTGGCGCCCGGCTTGGTGGGGGTAGGGAACAGCGGCCCGATGTTGACGTAGCTGGCGCCGAGGCGTTGGGCCTCAAGGGCCTGCTCCAGGGTGTGCGACGAGGCGCCGATAATCGCGCCGGCGCCCAACAGCGCCCGCGCGGCGGCGACGGGAAGGTCTCCGCGCCCCAGATGAACGCCGTCGGCGCCGCAGAGTTGGGCGATGTCCACCCGGTCGTTAATGATCAGCAGCATTCCATGGCGCGCGGTTTCGCGGCGGTACAACAACGCCAGGTCATACAGCGCGCCGTCGGCGAGCGATTTCTCGCGCAATTGGACGATTTTGGCGCCGCCCGCGGCGAGGCTGGCGATCACTTCCCCGTCGTCGCGCTCCCCGAACAGGCTCCGGCCCGTCACCGGGTAGATGTCCACACTGTCAAACTGGGGCATGGGTCAATGGTGGTAGTCATCCGTCAGCAGCGTGACAATGTCCAGCCAGTCCGCCAGAAGACGGGTAATGAGGAATTTCTTGCGCACCGTTTCCCTCCCCTGTTCACCCATACGCGCGCGCAGTTTATCGTCGCCCAGCAACGCCGTGATGCGCTCGGCGAAACCGGCGTTGTCGCGCGGGTCGAGCAGGTAGCCGTTGACGCCGTCCTGCACCTGAAGGGGGATGCCGCCGATGCGGGATGCCACCACGGGGGTCCCCTTCCACAGCGCCTCGGTGACGGCGAGGCAAAAGCCTTCCCGGAGGGATTTTTGGATGACCACCCTCGCCATGCGTTGCAACGCGTTGGCCAGGATGTCGTTCTCCGTGACGATAAGGATGAGGTCCCCGCGCTCGATCAGGGCGGCGTGGCGTTCGCGGATGTTGTCGTAGATTTTCGCCCCTTCGGGGTCGTCCGCCGCCATACCCCCCATCATGACCAACCGGCAGTCCACCCTGGCCCGCACAAGATCAAACACATCCACCACGCCTTCGGGATCCTTCCACTTGTCGAAACGCGAAATCTGGGTGATCAGCGGCTTGTCCACCGGCACACCGGCTTTTTCCAGGGTTTGGCGGATCGCCTCGTCCGGCAGGTCAATGTTCTTGGGGCGCAAGGGATCAATGGCGGGGTGGACGACCCGCTGGCCGAGCGGGAAATCCGTTTGCAGGTAGTCTTCGTGTGACACCACCATAAGATCGTACTTGATCACCATGCGCTTGAGGTAATCCCACACCAGCGCGTTGGGGCTGGAGAGGTCCACGTGGCAGCGCCACACCCATGGCTGCCTTTTTCTCATGTATTTGACCAGGGGCAAGGGCTGCGGGTCGTGGATGATGATGCAGTCGTAATCAAGTTTGGCGTAGCTGGCGAATTCCTCGCTTACCTCGTGGTAAATCTGCTGCTTGATTTCGGAGAAGTTTATCTCCTCGCCCTGGAGGGCGTTGTGGAACTTTTTGGTGATCGTGAAAAAATCGGGATAGCCGTGGAGCACCCGCCAGTCCGCCTCCAGCCCGCAGGAGTTCATCAGCGGGGCCAAGCTGCGCAGAATTTCCGCCACCCCGCCGCCGATGAAGGTTGAATTGATGTGGACGGCGCTTTTGCCCACCAGACGGCGCGAGCGCTTGAAAATATCCTCAATCGTCTGATAGCCGACGATGTCGGCGTAATCTTCAACGCGGTTCATGATGTTTCTCCTTGCCGCCGCCGGGCGGCGCTTTTAACATTCCGCCAAACGCTCCAGCGCCGCCAGCGTTTCGCGGTAGGAGGGCAGGTTGTAATTCGCGGCGGAAGGGACCAGGCCGACGCGGATGGACCACGCCTCCGCCGGCAGGACGGCGAAAATATCCTCGTCGGTCGTGTCGTCCCCGGCGGCGAAGATGAAATCCCACCCGCCCCGGCCAAGCCAGCGCATCGCCGCCTGGCCCTTGGTGACGCCATGCACCTTTACCTCTATATTCTTATGCCCGGCCTGCACGTGAAGGCCCAGGTTGGCGGTGAGCGCCACCAAGTTGTCCTTGAGTTCGTTGACCCGCGCCATCGCCAGGTCCGCGTTGGCCTTGCGGAAGTGCCATACCAGGGACAGCTCCTTTTCTTCGACAAACGCGCCCGGAGTGCGGTCGGCATAAAGCTCCAGGATGGCGCGTATTTCATTTTTCCACTGCAACGGCGCGGCGCCCGCCACCTCCCATTCGCTCATCCCCGGCTCCCGGCAGGCCGCGCCGTGCTCGGCCACTAAACTTATCCCCAGATGTCCGAACCATTCGGAGAGGGTATCTTTGCCTCTGCCGCTTAGCACGACAAGGTGGCTGTTGGGTTTCGCGGCCAGCCGCGCCAGCAGGCTCAACGTCTCCGGCGCGGGCGTGGCGGCGGACGGGTCGTTGAAATAGGGGGATAAGGTGCCGTCGTAATCAAGGAGGAACAGCCGGCGGCTGGCCGCGCGGCAGGCGGCGAGCATCCTCGCCTGCGTGGCGGGATTAAGGCGCCGCTCGCCCAGGCGCGCCTGTGTTTTTT
This sequence comes from Nitrospinota bacterium, assembly GCA_016207925.1. GTDB lineage: Bacteria > Nitrospinota_A > UBA7883 > UBA7883 > UBA7883 > JACQZB01. Next base: position 37,750 of record JACQZB010000026.1, on the reverse strand, counting down.
TCGCCTCATCAAGCCGCGCGAGGAAGTCCGCCGACCACCGGGCCACGTCGTAGCGGGCGATGCGGCGGCGCATGGTGGCGTTGCGGCGGACCTGCTCGTTCTCCGGCATTTCTAGCGCTTCCTTGATGGCGGCGGCCATGCCTACGATGTCGTTGGGATTAACGATCAACGCCTCGCCCAGTTCCGCCGCCGCGCCCGCCATTTCACTCAATATCAATACGCCTTTTTCATCGCGCCGGGCGGCAAGGTATTCCTTGGCCACCAGGTTCATCCCGTCGCGCACGGGGGTGATCAGGGCGGCGTCCGCCAGGTTGTACAGCGCGGCCAGCGCCTTGAACGGCAGCGACCGGTACAGGTACTCCACCGGCGTCCACCCGATGACCCCGTGTTTGCCGTTGATCCGGCTGATGGTTTCATCCACGTTGCGCTTGAGGCTTTGGTACCGGTCCACATCCGCCCGCGACGGCACGGCCACCAAGATGCATACCACCTTCTCCTTCCACTGCGGATTCTGCGTGAAGAACAGGTCAAGCGCTTCAAGCCGCTGGCGGATGCCCTTGGTGTAATCCATCCGGTCAATGGACAGGATCACCTTGCGGCCCGTGAGGCGTTCGCGGTACGCGGCCATTTCCGCCATGACTTCCGCGTCCAGCCCGGATTCGGCGTATCGCGCGAAATCAATGCTGATCGGGAAGGCGTCCGCGCGGACCACGCGCTGGCCGTCGTTGACCAATCCCAGGTGGGACTCGTACCCCAGCAGCCGCTGGATGGCGCGCATAAAATATTGCGCGTAGTCGTAGGTGTGAAAACCGGCGAGATCGGCCCCCAGAAGGCCCTTGAGAATCTCGTTCCTCCACGGCAACAGGCGAAACACCTCGAAGGTGGGGAAGGGAATGTGAAGGAAGAAACCGATGGTGGCGTCCGGGGCTTTGCGCCGGATCATTTCCGGAACCAGCATCAGTTGGTAATCATGAACCCAGATCGTATCCCCCGGCTCCGCCGCCTTAAGCGCGGCGTCGGCGAACCGCTGGTTGACGGCCCGGTAGGCTTCCCATTGGGGGGGGTGGTACTCCGTGTACTTGGGGAAATAATGGAACAGCGGCCAGATGGTTCTGTTCGAGAAGCCCGCGTAGTAGTTTTCCTCCTCCTCGCGGGAAAGAAAAACGGGGATGCAGCCGTGGCGCGCGGCAAGCTCGCGTTCGATGGCGCCGGTATCGTCCTTGATCTTTTCCGTGGGCAGGCCGGGCCACCCTATCCATGCGCTTTGAGCGGGATTGAACACCGCGGAAAGGCCGGTGGCCAGGCCCCCGGCGCTGGGGATAAACGCCACCCCCTTTTTGCGTTTCACCAGGCTGACGGGAAGCCGGTTGGAGACAATGATCAGCTTGCTCATGGGCGCGCCCCGTCATGGCCGCGCCGGGGAGGAGGCGCGCAGCGCGAGTTCATCATCCGCCCCCCATCATGCGGAACAGTTCCACCCGGTCGCCGGGATTGAGTTTGACCGCCGGTTGGCGGTCGCGGTGGATGACTTCATCGTTCACCTGCGCCGCCACGGCGCCGCCCACCCCCAGCCGCGCGATAAGCGCGCCGAGCGTTTCCCCGTCGCGCGCGTCCGCCTTCTCGCCGTTGAGGATGATCTCCACGTCACCCCTCCTTGCCCACGGGCAGCAAGCTGGCGTCCCAGTCCTTGAACACCCACTCCAGCCCATGCCCGCGAATGGATTCTATGACCCGCGCGGGGGGACGGTCGTCCACCACCGGGAACTGTTCGCCCGCCGCCGCGCCGCGGCCCGTGTAAGCGCCGGGGCTGGTTTTCGATCCGGCGCTGACCTGGTTGACGCCTGCGCCGAACAGCCGGTCGCGCAACGGCGCCGCCTCGCGGGTGGAAAGGGTGAGCATGGCGTCCGGGAAGGTGAGCCGCATCGCCATGATGAGCCGGGAGAGCATCGCGTCCGTCACTTCTCCGCCGCCCGCGTAGCCTTCCGGGGCGGCGTGCAGCCGGGGGAAACTGATGGCGACCGCCGTCTGCCAATGGTGGCGGTACAGATGTTTCACATGGGTGGCAAGCGCGAGGGCGTCGTGATAGTAATCGCCCAGCCCCAGCAGCGCGCCCACGCCCACCGACCGGACGCCCGCCCGGGCGGCGCGGTTCGCCGCGTCCATCCGCCACACATAGTCGCGTTTCGGCCCCTTGGGGTGCAACTGGCGGTAGCGCCGCGCATCATAGGTTTCCTGATACACGGTCACCCCGTCCACCCCCGCCGCGGCAAGCCGCGCGTAGTCTTCCACGGCAAAGGTCTGTGTCTCTATCCCCACGAAAGCGAAGCCGAGCCGCTTCATCAACCGCGCGCAACCGGCAAGGTAGTCCACGGTTACGTGGCGCGGATCTTCACCGGCGACCAACAAAACGCTGCGGTACCCCTCCACGCGTAGCCGGACGGCTTCGGTTTCCGCCTCGTCCAGTGTCAACGTCCGGCGTTCGATGGCGCGCGATGAGCCGAACCAGCAGTAGGCGCAGTCGTTGACGCATTGGTTGGAAAGGTACAGGGGGATGTACAGGTTCACCGTGCGCCCGAACCGTTGGATGGTAAGCTCCCGCGCGGCGCGCTCGATCCGCTCCATCATCCCGTCCGCAGCGGGGGAAATGAGCGCCAGAAAGCCGTCCGAATCCACCGGGACACGCTCCAGCGCGGCGTTGACATCCCCCGCGGTGGCGTTGCGGGCGCGCTCCAGCGCGCCCGCAAGGGTTTCCCCCGGCAGGGAATTCCACGCTTCGTAAAAACTGGCGGCGTTCATGACGTGAACCGGCTAAGCGTTTACCAAGGCAAGCCGCTGACCGGGCTGGACGCCTCGGCGGTGTTAAGGGCGCGGCGCAGACCCGCCCGGAACGCCTCCCGGCCCGCTTCCACCCCCTTGGCGAATGCGGCGGCCATGGCGGCGGGATCGGCGGCGGCGGCCACGGCGGTATTAACCAGAACGGCGTCCGCGCCCATTTCCATCGCCTCGGCGGCGTGGGAGGGCGCGCCCAGCCCGGCGTCCACCACCACCGGCACGGTGGCCTGCTCGATGATGATGGCGATGCTTTCCTTTGTCCGTATCCCTTGGGCGCTGCCGATGGGGGAGCCGAGCGGCATCACCGTGGCGCAGCCGGCCTCCGCCAGCCGCTTGGCCAGCACCGGGTCGGCGGGCATGTAGGGGAGCACCGTGAAGCCTTCTTTTATCAACAGTTCGGCGGCCTTGAGGGTTTCCACCGGATCGGGCAACAGGTAGCGCGGATCGGGCGTCACTTCCAGCTTCACCCAGTCCGACACGCCCGCCGCGCGGGCCAGCCGGGCCAGCCGGAGCGCTTCCAATGCGTCGCGCGCGCCGGAGGTGTTGGGCAGGATCAGGTATTTGGAGGCGTCCAGGTACGACATGATGTGGTCGTCCGGATTGTCCAAATCCACCCGGCGCAAGGCCACGGTTACGATTTCGGCGCCGGAAGCTTCTACCGAGGCTGTCATTTCGGCGGGCGCGCGGAACTTGCCCGTGCCGATCATCAACCGGCTGGCGAAGGAGCGCCCGGCGATGACAAGGGGATCGCTGGATTTTGAGCCGTTATTTTTCATGCGAGAAAAGCCACCTTGCGTATTTACATATAGTAACACATTGGCCCCGCCGCGCGGCCTCCCTGGCTCCCAAGGGAAGGCCATCACGAAACGGTTTTCCGCTTGATTTGGCCGGACTATTTGGATATAACCATCATTCTGTTTCCATGCGTCACGCGGGGGAGACCCCTGCGCGCGTCTGGGTGGAATTGGGAAGGGACCGGGTAGTTACACTATGACGACGGCCACGCTTACCAAACCGCGGATCTACGTGGGGCTGGGCACCTGCGGCATCGCCTCCGGCGGGAGGGCCGTGCTCGCCAAGCTGCGCGATGAACTTGCATCGCAGCAGATTGAAGCCGACGTGATCGAGACCGCCTGCGTGGGCCTGTGCCACGCCGAAGTGCTGGTGGACGTGCACATGCCGGACCACAGCCGCGTCATCTACCAGAAGGTCAAGCCCGACGACGTGCCCCAAATCCTTACCGAGCATGTCAAAAAAGGCGCGCCGGTGGCCAAGAAGGCTCTGGCGCAGTGGCGGATGGACAAGCCGGTCTATGACGGCATCCCCGCCTTCGAGCAGCTTGACCTCAACCAGAAGCAGATCCGCTTCATCCTGCAAAATTGCGGCGTCATTGACCCCGACAGCCTGGACGAGTACATTGCCCGCGGCGGCTACGCCTCGCTTCGCAAAGTGTTGGCGGAGGAGAAGTGGACGCCGGAGCAGGTGGTGGAGTTCATCACCAAGTCCAAGTTGCGCGGGCGCGGCGGCGGCGGGTTCGACACCGGCTGGAAATGGCAGGAGTGCGCCAAGTACAAGGCGGACGAAAAATTCATTTTGTGCAACGCCGACGAGGGCGACCCCGGCGCGTTCATGGACCGCGCGCTGTTGGAGGGCGACCCGCACAGCGTCATCGAGGGGATGATCATCGGCGGCTACGCCATCGGCGCCACGTTTGCCTATATCTACTGCCGCGCGGAGTACCCGCTGGCGGTCAAACGGCTTAACCATTCGCTGGCGGAGCTTCGCAAGCGCGGCTACCTGGGCAAGAACATCCTGGGTTCCGGCTACTCCCTGGACATCATGGTCAAGGAGGGCGCGGGCGCTTTTGTGTGCGGCGAGAGCACGGCGCTGCAATACTCCATCGAGGGCAAGCGCGGTATGCCCCGGCCCCGGCCGCCGCAATCGGTGGAGGCGGGCCTGTGGGACAAGCCCACCGTGCTCAACAACGTGGAGACCTTCGCCAACGTCACCCGCATCATCCAGATCGGGCTGGAAAAGTACACCGGCTACGGAACGGAGAAATCCGGCGGCACGAAGATATTCGCCCTTTCCGGCGCCATCAAGAACGCGGGGCTGATCGAGGTGCCCATCGGCATGACCATCCGCGAGGTCATTTACGACGTGGGCGGCGGTATCCCCAAGAAGAAAAAGTTCAAGGCGGTGGCCATCGGCGGCCCCTCCGGCGGCCTATTGCCTGAGGCCAAGCTGGATCTGCCGATAGACTTTGAGACGTTGACCGAGGCGGGCGCCATGATGGGTTCCGGCTCCCTGGTGGTGTGCGACGAAACCACCTGCATGGTGGAGCTGTCGCGCTTCTTCATGGAGTTCTGCGCGGACGAGTCCTGCGGCAAATGCACCCCCTGCCTGGTGGGGAACACGGCCCTTCTGGAGATGCTCGCGCGCATCACCCGCGGCGAAGGGAAGCTCGAAGACCTGGTCCTCATGGAGGAACTGGGCAAACAGATCATGAGCATGAGCCTGTGCGGCTTGGGCAAAAGCTCGCCGTCGCCCATGCTCTCGGCGATGCGCTATTTCCGCGAGGAGTTCGAGAGCCACATCGTGGACAAGATATGCCCCACCGCCCAATGCGTGGGCCTGCGCCGGTACGAGGTGCTGCCGCAGGTGTGCACCAAGTGCGGCGCGTGCATCAAGCCGTGCCCCACGGGCGCCATGATGGGGGCGCGCAAGGAGATTCCGTTCATCAACAAGGACCTGTGCATCGAGTGCGGCCTGTGCTACGACAAGTGCCAGTTCAATGCGATCCGGTAGGCGGCGGACATGACTGACCAGCCGAAGAACACCGTGACGCTGACGATAGACGGCGTGAGCGTCACCGTCGAGAAGGGCAAGAAGATATACGACGCCGCCATCAAGGCGGGCATCTACCTGCCCGGCCTGTGCTACGACCCCAAGCTGACACGGTTCGGCGGCTGCCGCATGTGCGTGGTGGAGATTACCCGGAAGGGCCGCACCCAGTCCAAGTGGGCCTGCTGCGAGCCGGCCTCCGACGGGGTGGAGGTGGTCACCAATTCGCCGCGCATCCGCAAGAAACAGCAGGTGATGATGGAGTTTTTGCTGGCGGCGCACCCCCTGGACTGCCCCACCTGCAACGCCTCCGGCTCCTGCGGGTTGCAGGACGCCGCTTACTTCATCAAGCAGACGCGCGGGCGCATCCCGCTCAAGCGGCGCGACGAGCCGCTGTTGATAGACAACCCGGTCATCGAGCGCGACTACAACAAGTGCATCATGTGCGGCAAGTGCGTGGTGATCTGCGACGAGGTGCAGGGCAACGGCGCCATAGGGTTCCAGAAGCGCGGCTACAACGCGGAAGTGGGGACGCCGTTCCGCATCCCGCTGGTGTGCGACTACTGCGGCCAGTGCCTGCACGTATGCCCCGTGGGCAGCATCCAGGACCACACGGAGCGCTACAAGGGCCACGCCTGGGAGTACGAAAAGACCAACACCATCTGTCCCTACTGCGCCGTGGGCTGCACGATTGTCGCCAACGTCAAGCGCGGCGATCTGGCCAAGGTCACCTCCAACGACTGGATCGGCGTCAATAACGGCAACCTGTGCGCGCGCGGGCGGTTCGGCCATGGCTTCGTCCAGTCGGCCCAGCGGCTGCGCCAGCCGGTGATGCGGCGCGGCGAGGCGCGCGAACCGGTGGAGTGGGAGCGCGCGCTGGATTCCATCGCGGCGCGGATCAAGGAAACGGTGGAGCGGCACGGCCCCGGCGCGGTGGCGGCGATCGCCGGCGAGGGGATGCCGCTGGAGGACGCCTATCTGCTCCAGAAGGTGATGCGCGCCGGGTTTGGCGCGGGGCGGATCGAAACCCTCTCGAACCTGCGTTCCCCCGCGCTCAACAGCGGCCTGTTCGACACCTTCGGCGCGCTGGCCCCGGTGACCGGGTACGATTTCACCCGGCGCGCGGGCGCCTTCTTTTTCTTCGGGGCGGACGCGGAGAAGGAAAACCCGGTCATCGCCAACATGGTCCGGCCCGTTATGCGCGACCACGACACGCCCCTGTTCGTGGCCAACGCGCGCGACATATTGTTCGCCCCGAAAGAGCGCGCGCGGCTGCGCTACCGCTACGGCGCCGAAACGGCGCTGCTGGCCGCGCTGACCGCGGTGGCCAAGGGCGGCGCGGCGGACGCGGCGCTGCTCACCGCCGCGGACGTTGACGGCGAAGCCTTCGCGCGCCTCGCCGGGGGGCTTAAGGCGGCGGGGGCGCCGCTGGTGTTCCTGGGCAAGGAAATCCACGATCATCCGCGCTCGGAAGACATTGTCAAGGCCGCGGTCGAACTGGCGGCGGCGCTGGGCGGCCGGGCGCTGCTCTACCGTGAATACGCCAATACCATGGGCGCGAACGACATGGGTTTGTCGTCCACCCACCTGCCCGGGTACCTGCCCGCGGGAGATCCGGACGCGGCGGAACGTTACGCGCGGGCCTGGGGCCGCGCCGTGCCGGTGTACGCCGCGGCCGGGCCGTTGTTTGGCGCGCTGGAGCGGGGCGAGATCAAGACCCTCGTCGTGGCCGGCTGCGACCCGGTCAGCGCGCTGTACGGCGCCGAATGGAAGGGGCTTATCCAGAACGTGGAGTACCTGGCGGCCACGGCGCCGTTCGATAATGAGACCACCAAGCTGGCCCACGTGACGCTTCCCACGCAGACCGCGATGGAGCGCCCCGGCATGTTCACCAACAACGAGGGGCGCGTCCAACTGCTGCGGCGCGCGGCGCCGCCCCAACAAGGCGCGTGGGCGGAGTGGGAAATTTTCCAGGAACTTGGCCGCCGCGTGGGGATGCCCCTGTACGCCGGGCCGGAAAAAGTCGCCGAGGAGATAGCCCGCGTGGTTCCCGGCTACGAGGGGTTGACCCATTCCAAGGTGACGTGGGGCGGGTCGCTGGTTGACTACGCCTCGCGCGCGGGCGGTCCGCGGGCGCTTGCGTTCTCCACGGCGCCGGTGGCATGGAGCGCCGACGGGGCGCATCCGCTCCTGGCGCTTATCGGCAATTCGCTGTACCACCTGGGGATACTGTCGCCCCATGCCCCGGCGCTGGTGGAAATTGACCCCCGTGCGTGGGTGGAGGCGCATCCGGAGGACGCCGCGGGGCTGGGCTTGCGCGACGGCGACGAGGTGGTGGTGGAGTCGCGCAACGGCGCGATCCACGCGATGCTTAAAACCACTTACCGGTCGCCGCGGGGGATTGTGTATATCATGAAGAATTTCAGCGGCGCCCCGGCGGCCCATCTGCCCGCGCACGGCGATGCGGCGGCGCGGGTGGCGTTGCGCAAGGCGTAGCGTGGCGGTTCGCGCTTTGGATTTGGGCGGACATTTGTTAGACTTTGCCCTTCGGGGCCGCGCGGGCGGGCTTGAAGGCAGGGGAAGGAAATGAACCAGTACATACCGGCGTTGCTCATGCTGATCCTGGCCGCGG
>JACQZB010000026.1:0-29321 GCA_016207925.1 Nitrospinota bacterium | reverse complement strand
CTGCGGTTCCGCGAGAAGATGGAGCCGTTCGAGTGCGGCGTCAACCCCGTGGCGTCGCCCAAGCAGCGCTTTTCGGTGCGGTTCTACCTGGTGGCGATGCTGTTCATCGTGTTCGACATCGAAGCGGTGTTCCTGTTCCCCTGGGCGGTGATTTTCCAGCCCTTGGGGATGTTCGGCTTCGTGGAAATGATGGTGTTCATCGTTATCCTGGCCGCGGGGCTGGTGTACGTCTGGAAAAAAGGCGCGCTGGAGTGGGAATGATGGGCGGCGAAGGGCGTGAAGCGGTCGCGGCGTTGGGTGACAGCGTCATCATGACCCAACTGGACGCGGTGGTGGCCTGGGGGCGCAAGTACAGCTTTTTCCTGTACCCCTTCGTCACCGCCTGCTGCGGCATGGAGTTCATGTCCGTGGCCGGCCCGCGGTACGACATTGACCGGTTCGGCGCGGCCCTGCCGCGTTTCTCGCCGCGCCAGGCGGACCTTTTGATGGTGGTGGGCACCATATCGCACAAGCAAGCCCCCATCCTGGTGAAGGTGTACAACCAGATGACGGAGCCTAAATGGGTGTTCGCGTTCGGCTCCTGCGTGGTCACCGGCGGGATGTACAACAACTACGCCACCGTGCAGGGGATTGATACGCTGATCCCCGTGGACGTGTACGTGCCCGGCTGCCCGCCGAGGCCGGAAATGGTGCTCGACGGCCTGATCAAACTTCAGGATCAGGTGGAGCGCGAACGCAAGACGCTGCGCGTGACCGGCCTTGCCCCCGTGGGCGAGGCGGACGAGCGCAAGGTGACCGGATAGGCCATGAACCAGGAGCGCAAGGAAGAAACGCCCGCCGCCCCGGCCCATTCGCTGGTGATGGGGCGGATTCTGGAGCGGCTCGCCGGCTCCGGCGCGCTCATATTCAGCCACAGCCAGAAGGGCGACGACACCATCGTGATCCAGCCCGAAGACATTCTGGACGTCATGCGGACGCTGCGCGACGATCCGCAACTTGGCTTTGACATAATGATGGACCTCACCGTGGCCGATTACCTTGGCGCCGAGCGCGTGTGGCCGTATCTGGCCGGGTTGAAGGCGCGGTTCGAGGTGATCTATCACCTTTATTCGATTGAGAAGAACCACCGCATCCGCGTCAAGGCGCCGCTGACGCTTGAAAACCTTTACATTGATTCGATCACCGGAGTATGGGCCGGGGCGGACTGGTTCGAGCGGGAGGCGTATGACCTGTATGGTGTGGTGTTCCGCGGGCACCCGAACCTCAAGCGCATCCTGTTGTACGAGGGGTTCGAGGGCCACCCGTTGCGCAAGGACTACCCGAAGATGAAGCGCCAGCCGCTCATCGGGCCGCGGAATTGAGGCGGGCCATGAGCGAACTGATCCGTCCGGGCTACGATTTCCACAAGGAAACCCACACCGAACCCATGGTCATCAACATGGGTCCGTCGCATCCGGCCACCCACGGCACGGTGCGCTTCTTCCTCACCCTCGACGGCGAGATCATCGAGCAGATCGAGGTGGAGATCGGCTACCTGCACCGCGCGTTCGAAAAGGAGTGCGAGAACCAGTTCTGGAACGGCGTGTTCCCCTATACCGACCGGCTGGACTATACCGCCGCCGCGCTCAACAACGTGGGCTACGCCCTGGCCGCCGAAAAACTGATAGGCATCACGGTTCCGGAGCGCTGCCAATACCTGCGCGTGATCGCGGGTGAACTGGCGCGCCTCTCCGGCCATTACACCAATCTGGGCGCCGCGGCGCTGGAACTGGGCGCCTTGACCGCGTTTATCTACTTTGTCGAGGCGCGCGAATTGGTGTGGGACCTGATTGAATCCTTGTGCGGCGCGCGGCTGACCCATAACTACGTCCGCATCGGCGGGGTGACGGCGGATCTGCCGGAGGGCTTCGCCGAACATGCGCGCGAGGTGTTCCGCCGCAACCGCGAGTTGTGGGACGATTTCGCAAAACTGCTGCTCAAAAACCGCATTTTTCTCGACCGCATGCGCGCTACCGGCGGCATCAGCCGCCAGGACGCCATCGAGTGGGGCTTCACCGGCCCCTGTCTGCGCGCCTGCGGCGTCCCCTACGACGTGCGCCGCGCCCAGCCCTACCTGGTGTACGGCCAGCTTGATTTCGACATCCCCGTGGGGGAGACCGGCGACAACCTCGACCGGTTCCTCGTCCGCCTCGAGGAGATCAACCAGTCCATCCGCATCTTGGAGCAGTGCCTGGAGCGCATCCCGCCAGGCCCCATCAACGTGGATAATCCCGAATGGCGCCAGCCCTCCAAGGACGACATTCACCGCGACATGGAATCCATGATCTTCCATTTCAAGAACACCTTCGAGGGGCAGAAAATCCCCGCGGGCGAGGTGTACCAGGCCATCGAGGGCGCCAACGGCGAGTTGGGCTTTTACCTGGTGTCCAGCGGCGCGGGCAAGCCGCTTAAATGCCGCGTGCGCCCCCCTTGTTTCGCGCTGACCTCGGCGATGCCGCTGATGGTCAAGGGCGCGTTTTTGGCGGACCTGATCCCCACGTTCGACATGATTAACCTCATCGGCGGGGAGTGCGACCGGTGATTTCCCCCGAACTGATCGAAACCGCCGCGAAGATCATCTTCGTGTTCGCGTTGACGCTCGGCTTTTTCGCGCCGGTGCTCGGCTGGGTGGAGCGCAAGCAGAGCGCCGTGATGCAGGACCGGATCGGCGCCAACCGCGCGGGGGTGTTCGGCTTTACGGTGATCGGCCTTCTGCATTCGCTGGCGGACGCCATCAAGCTGGTGTTCAAGGAGGATTTTACGCCCCGCGGCGCCGAAAAGGCGCTGCACACGCTGGCGCCGGTAATGGCCGTCATTCCGGCGCTTATCGCCTTCGCGGTGATCCCCTTCGGCGGCCAATACACGCTGTGGGGCCACCGGGTGAACCTCGTGGTGGCCGATCTGGACGTGGGGCTGCTGTTCGTGTTCGCCATCAGCTCGATCTCCACCTACGGCGTGGTCATCGCCGGGTGGGCGTCGAACAACAACTGGTCGCTGCTCGGAGGCTTGCGCGCCAGCGCGCAGATGTTCTCCTACGAGGTGGCCATGGGGCTGACCGTGATCGCCCTGGTCATGTACTACCAAAGCCTGTCGCTGGTGGAGATCGTGGCCAAGCAGGAGAACTTCTGGCATTGGGGCATCGTGTGGCATTGGCCGGCGTTCCTCCTGTTTTTTTCCTGCGCCATCGCGGAGAACAAGCGCGTCCCCTTCGACGCGCCGGAAGCGGAGTCGGAACTGGTGGCGGGCTACTTCACCGAATACTCCGGCATGAAGTTCGTCATGTTCTGGGCGGCGGAGTTCATCGAAATGGTGACCATCGCCGGCATGTGCGTGGCGCTGTTTCTGGGTGGGCATCACATACCCTTCGTCACCCAGGCGGGGCTGGCGGAGGCGCTGGGCGCGTTCGGCCCCAATGGCGCGCAGGTGGCGGCGATGCTCATTGGCGTGGGAGTGTTCGTGTTCAAGCTGATACTGCTGCTGGCGCTGCAGATGGCGGTCCGCTGGACGCTGCCGCGGTTCCGCTACGACCAGATCATGAAGCTGGGATGGAAAATGATCCTTCCCCTGTCGCTTGCGTGGATCAGCCTGACCGGCGCGGCCATTCTCGCCGGCGTGATGCCAAGGCCATAGGGAGCAAGCCATGGCGATAGGAATCAAAAAGGTTGACAGCAACATCACGCTGACCCTGTGGGAGCGGATGTATGCGCCGGAGATCATCCGGGGCCTGTACATCACCATGCGCCACTTCACCGTCAATCTGTGGGGGCTGGCGCTGGAAGCCCTGGGCCGGCGCGACAAGCGGAAGATCATGACCGTGTACTATCCGGAGGAAACCCTTACGCCGCCCCCGGCGTACCGGGGCCGCCCCGTGCTGGTGCGCGCGGAGAACGGGCTGGAGAAGTGCGTGGCCTGCGGCCTGTGCGAAGTGGCCTGCCCGCCCAAGTGCATCAAGATCACCGGCGGCGAACGCGAAAATGGCGACCGCTACCCGCTCACCTATGAATTGGACGGGGGGCGCTGCATCTTCTGCGGATTCTGCGAGGAGGTGTGCCCCAAGGACGCCATCGTCATGAGCGCCGAATGGCGCGAACTGTGCGAGTACGGCCGCGCCCGGATGGTGTACCAGAAGGAGGCGCTGTTGTATCCGCAGCGCAACCTGCAAAAACGGATCAACCTTATCCGGTCGCGCTACTTCGGCGTCAGCCGGTACCGCGGCAAGGCGTAGGGAGGGGGCATGGAAACGATGCTGTTCTACCTGTTCGCGGGCGTGGCGGTGATCCTGTCGCTGGCGATGATCGCGGCGAAAAAGCCGGTGACCTCCGCGGTGTGCCTGGTGGGGGTGATGTTCGCCCTGGCAGCGTTGTTCGCGCTGCTCCACGCCCACCTGATCGCGGCGCTGCAGATTCTGGTGTACGCGGGCGCCATCATGGTGCTGTTCATGTTCGTGATTATGCTGTTGAACCTGAGGGAGAAGGAGGGTCTGGCGGCCCGCCACCAGATCGTGGCCCAGGCGGCCGGCGTGGCGCTGCTGGGCGCGCTCTTGATACCGTTCATGACGCTGGCCACGCTGGAAAAGGGGCCGCTGTCCGCCATCGCGCCGGAGCGGTTCGGGACCACCGCCGCGGTGGGGGAGCTTTTGTACACCGAATACCTGCTGCCCTTTGAAATCGCCTCGGCGCTGCTGCTGGCCGCGCTGGTGGGGGCGGTGGCGCTGGTCAAGATCAGGATGAGGTGACGGCATGATCACGCTCAACCACTACCTTGTCCTGGCCGCGATATTGTTCGTGGTGGGGGTGACCGGCGTGCTTACGCGGCGCAACCTGATTGTGGTGATGATGTCCATCGAGCTTATGCTCAATGCGGTGAATTTGACCTTCATAGCGTTCGCCCGCTACTTCAACGACATGACCGGGCATGTGTTCGTGTTCATGGTCATGGCCGTGGCGGCGGCGGAGGCGGCGGTGGGCCTTGCGGTGATTCTGGCCCTGTTCCGCAACCGCGAAACGGTGGACGCCGACGAAGTGCGCGTGATGAAAGGCTGACGGTGAGCGGAGGAGACACCTGTGTGGGGGCTTGAGCATATCTGGTGGGTTCCGGTCCTGCCGCTGTTGGGGGCCATCGCCAACGGCGTGGCCGGGTTCCGCGTCCCCAAGGGGCTGGTGACCTTTTTCGCCGTGGGTTCCACGGGGCTGTCGTTCCTTGTCGCCCTGGCCGCGTTCGCCAACCTGCTTTCGATGGACCCTTCCGTGCGCGCGTACGAAAGCGTACTGTTCACCTGGATCAGCTCCGGCGCGTTCACCGTGGAGGCGGGCCTGCAGATTGACCCGCTCTCGGCGGTGTTCATGCTCATCGTCACCGGAGTGGGCTTTTTGATCCATGTGTACTCCGTGGGCTACATGGGCCACGAGAAGGCGTATTCGCGCTATTTCGCGTACCTGAACCTGTTCATGTTCTCCATGCTGATGCTGGTGATGGGGAACAACTTTTTGGTGATGTTCATCGGCTGGGAGGGTGTGGGGCTGTGCTCCTACCTGCTGATCGGCTACTACTATGAAAAGGATTCCGCCTCCGACGCGGGCAAGAAAGCCTTCGTGATGAATCGGGTGGGCGACTTTGGCTTCCTGCTGGCGATGATGTGGATATTCACCATTTTCGGATCGCTGGATTACACCCAGGTGTTCCCCGTGGCCGCGGACAAACTGGTGTACGGCGGCATGGCGGTGACGGGCATAACGTTGCTGCTGTTTTTGGGCGCTACCGGCAAGAGCGCCCAGATTCCGCTGTACACCTGGCTGCCCGACGCCATGGAAGGCCCCACGCCCGTTTCCGCGCTGATCCACGCGGCCACCATGGTCACCGCGGGCGTGTACATGGTGGCGCGGTGCGCGGCGCTGTTCAACCTGGCGCCCGCCAGCATGGTCACCGTGGCGCTGATCGGGGCGGTGACAGCCATTTTCGCGGCCACCATGGGTTTGTACCAGAACGACATCAAGCGCGTGCTGGCCTACTCCACGGTGAGCCAGCTTGGCTACATGTTCCTCGCCTGCGGGGTGGGCGCGTATGTGGCGGCGGTGTTCCACGTGATGACCCACGCCTTTTTCAAGGCCTGCCTGTTCCTTGGCTCCGGGTCGGTGATCCACGGCATGAGCGGCGAGCAGGACATGCGCCAGATGGGCGGGCTGAAGGAGAAGATGCCCGTCACCCACATGACCTTCCTGATTTCCACCCTGGCCATCGCGGGCATACCCATATTCGCCGGATTCTTCTCGAAGGATGAAATCCTGCTCTCCGCATTCATGGGGCACACGCCAGGCCACCTGTTCTACTGGACGCTGGCGACCCTGGCGGCGGCGGTGACGGCCTTCTACATGTTCCGGCTTTACTACATGACCTTCGCCGGTACCTTGCGCGCGGAAGACCACCACGTGCGCGACCACGCGCATGAGTCGCCCCCGGTGATGACGGTACCGCTGGTGATCCTCGCCGCGTTGGCCACGGTGGGCGGGTTCCTGGGACTGCCGCTGATCGAAGGGGGCCACGCGTTGCGGGAGTTTTTGAATCCCGTGTTCACCTTCCCTTCCGCTCCCGAACACGCGCATCCGTCCGCGACGATGGAGCTTACGCTCATGGCGTTCTCGGTGGGTGTGGCGCTGTTGGGCATCTACACGGCGCGCTACTACTACTTTGTCAAGCCGGAGGCGGCGGAGGAAATGGCCCGCCGCGAGGGCTTCATCAAGTCCGCCTATACCCTGCTGCGCAACAAGTACTACATAGACGAGCTGTACGGCGCCCTGTTCGTGCGGCCCGCGGTGGACGTTTCGCGGGAGTTGTTGTGGAAGCTGGTGGACGTGCGGCTGATTGACGGATTCGTCAATTTTGTCGCGGACGCAAGCCTGGCGGCCAGCAGCTCCGCGCGCCGGATGCAGACGGGCCTGGTGCGCCAATACGCGCTGGTGATGACGCTGGGCGCCGTGGCGCTGGTATGGGTCTGGATCGCCATGAGCGGGGGGAGGTGACCGGTGGAAACCATGCCCCTGCTTTCGATGGTGATCTTCCTGCCGCTGGCCGGCGCGGCCCTGCTGTTATTGATGGATCGCGAGAACGAGGGACTGCTGCGCGGCGCGGCGCTGGCCGTGACGGTTCTGGACTTTTTCATATCGCTGCCGCTGTACTTCGGGTTCCAGAGCACCCACGAGATGCAGTTCGTGGAAAAACGGCCCTGGATCGAGGCGTTCGGCGCCAACTACTACGTGGGGATAGACGGCATTTCGCTGTTCATGGTGCTGCTGACCACGCTGACCTGCGCCGTGTGCGCCGCCGCCATCTGGAACGCCGTGGACAAACACCTGAAGGAGTTCCTCATCTCCATGCTCGTGCTGGAGACGGGGATGATCGGCGTGTTCTGCGCGCTCGACTTTTTCCTGTTCTACGTGTTCTGGGAAGTGATGCTCATCCCGATGTATTTCCTCATCGGCGTGTGGGGCGGCCCGCGCCGGGTGTACGCGGCGGTGAAGTTTTTCCTGTACACCATGTCCGGCTCCGTGCTGATGCTGGTGGCCATCATCTGGCTGTACTATAACCACGGTCAAACCACCGGCGAGTACACGCTGGACATCCTCAAGTACCACTGGGTGGCGCTGGAACCCGCGGCGCAGTTGTGGCTGTTCATGGCGTTCTTCCTGGCGTTCGCCATCAAGGTGCCCATGTTCCCGTTCCACACCTGGCTGCCGGACGCGCACGTGGAGGCCCCCACCGCCGGCTCGGTGATCCTGGCGGGCATCCTGCTGAAAATGGGGACCTACGGTTTCCTCCGCTTTTCGTTGCCCATGTTCCCCCACGCCACCGACGCTTTGGCATGGGCCATCTGCGCGCTGTCCGTGGTGGGCATCATCTACGGCGCCCTGGTGGCCATGGTCCAGGACGACGTGAAAAAGCTGGTGGCCTACTCGTCGGTGAGCCATTTGGGGTTCGTGACGCTGGGCATCTTCGCGCTTAACACCCAGGCCATCGAGGGCGGCATCCTGCAAATGATCAACCACGGCCTTTCCACCGGCGCCTTGTTCCTTATTGTCGGCGTGCTGTACGAGCGCCGCCACACCCGCCTGATTTCCGAGTACGGCGGCGTGACGGCCCGGATGCCCATCTTCGCCGCCGTGTTCATGATCGCCACCCTTTCCTCCATCGGCCTGCCGGGCCTTAACGGGTTCGTCGGCGAGTTCCTGGTGCTTGTCGGCGCCTTCCAGTACAGCCCGGTGTTGACGGCGCTGGCCGCCACGGGGGTGATCTGGGCGGCGGTGTACATGCTGTGGATGTACCAGCGGGTCATGTTCGGCAAAATCACCAATCCAAAGAACGAAACGTTGACCGACCTCAACCCGCGGGAGATCGCTTATTTCGCCCCGATCATCGCGTTCATTTTCCTCATTGGCGTGTACCCCGCGCCTTTCTTGAGCAAGATGGAGCCGTCGGTGACGCATCTGGTGGAACAGTCGAAAATCGCGGTCAGCCAGCCGCCCCCGGCGCCTCCGGCGGTCTCCACGCTTCCTCATACTCCATTGTCCGGCGCCAAGGCCGGCGGGCAGGGATAGACGATGAACATCGCCATACCCGACATCAAGCTTTCCGCCATCGCGCCGGAAATCGCCCTGGTGACCATGGCCATCGTGGTGCTGCTCGTGGAGGTGTTCAGCCCTAAAAAACGCGACGACCTCACCGGCTACCTGGCCCTGGCGGGGGTTGGCGCCGCCGCCGCGCTGGTGGCGGGGCAAACCGGCGGCGCGCCGTGGATGGCCTTCTCCGGGCTGTACGTGGTGGACGGGTACGGCGCCTTGTTCAAGTACATCGGCCTGCTTGCGGCGGGCATGGCGATTCTTATGTCCATCAACTACGACCTGGGCGAGAACGCCAGCGCCGGGGAATTCCACGCGCTCCTGCTGTTGGCCACCGCGGGCATGTTCTTCATGATCTCCGGAGCCGATCTGATCACGATCTTCATGGGGCTGGAGCTGATGTCCATTTCGCTGTACGCGCTGGCCGGCTACACGCGCCGCCGCGATGTGGCCAACGAACCAGGGAGCGCCCGCTCCGGTGACGGCCTTCATGTCCACCGGACCCAAGGCCGCCGCTTTCGCCGCGTTCTTCCGGGTGTACCACGAGGCGCTGGGGCCGCTGCAGCCTGACTGGTGGATGCTGCTGTGGGCCATCGCCGTGGCCTCCATGACGGTGGGCAACGTGGCCGCGCTGCTGCAAAACAACGTCAAGCGCATGTTGGCGTATTCCTCCATCGCCCACGCCGGCTACGTGCTGGTGGCGTTTTTGGCGGGGGGCAAGGAAGGGTCCTCGGCCATCATGTTCTACCTGCTGGCCTACACCTTCATGAACATCGGCGCGTTCGCCGTGGTGGCCGCCGTGGCGCGCGCGGGCGAGGAGCGCGTGGACATGCGCGACTACATCGGCGTGGGCTACCAGCACCCCATGCTGGCCCTGGCGATGCTCGTGTTCCTGTTCTCGCTGGCGGGGATACCGCCCACCGCCGGATTTGTCGGCAAGTTTTACGTGTTCATGGCCGCGCTCAAGGAAGGCTATGTGTGGCTCGTGGTGGTCGCGGTGCTCAACTCCGTGCTGTCCGTTTTCTACTACCTGCGCCTTACCGTGATGATGTACATGCGCGGCGACCAGGCCACCGGCCCGGCCATCATTTTCGGCCCCGCGCTTGTCGCCGCCTTGGCGGTGGCCATCTACGGCACGCTGTGGATCGGCGTGAACCCAGGCGGCTACTTGGCCTTCGCCCAAGCCTCCTTCCTGCCGCTGTAATAAAAAAAATCCCGCCGGCCAAAGCCGGCGGGACATGTCGCGCGGCGGCGCTATTTAGGAGCGCTCGCCGGATTTCTCCGCTTTTGCGGGCGCGGACGATTCCGCCACCGCTTCGGTGGGGACGATTCCATGCGCCTGGGTGATGTGCGGCAGGCCATACATCTCCGGGCCGTAATTCAGCCGCGCCCAAGTGATGCCGCGGTTGTCGGCGACATTGGGCAAGCCGTAGAGTTCGTTGTTGTCGCTGGGATTTTCCCAACCGGCGGTATTTTCACCCGCGGCGGCGGCCCCCGCAATGGCCAGCGAAGCCACGCCAGCGAATATGGCAAGAATCCGTGTGATTTTTTTCATATTATTCTCTCCTGGTTAATCGTTCTGTTGTCGCTGTTATGTGGTCAAAATATATCCTTTCATCTTCTGTGCCATAATTGATGCACAATAAATCAATGGATTATGTTTGATGATTGCGCCCGATGTGTCGCCAATCGCGACAGGGATGTCTGCGGGGTAAGACAGGCAGGATCAGCGGACGTTGCTAGAGTAAATAGCTTCCTTGAAATCGGCCAGAAGGCTTTTATCCAACCCTCCCGGCTCGTTTTCCATCAGCTTGAACGAGGCGTCCGGCTCGATGCTTGGTTTGTACACCCTCTCGTCGGTGAGGGCCACATAGACGTCAACTATTGCCGCCATGCGCCCGAAACTGTCTATCTCGTCGTTTTTGAGGCCCAAGGGGTAGCCGGAGCCGTCCATGCGCTCGTGCTGCATCAGGGAGATGTCAATGACCGGATAGGGGATGCCGGGCGTGCGGGCGAGTATTTCCGCCGAATGATCCACATGCTGCATCATCAATCGCATTTCATCGGGATCAAGCGCGGCGGGCTTGTTAAGGATCGTAAGCGGAATCTTGGCCTTGCCCACGTCGTGAGCCACGCCGCCGGAGGTGATAATCAGCAGATCGTCGGCGGAAAAGCCCGCCAGGGACTGGGCGAACATGGTCATGTAGATCCCCACCCGCAGCGAATGGGTGAAGGTGTAGTCGTCGTGTTCCCGGACGGCGTCCAACACCCCGGCGATGTTGCCGTTGTCCATCACCTTGATAAGTTGAGCGGCGGCGCCTTTCACCTGTTCGAAGGGGAGTTCGGAGCCTTCGCGGACGGCGCGGAACATGCTGTCCATGGTGCGCACGGTCATGCGCAGCAGGTTTTCCTGCTCGGGCTTGAGCGCCGCCCATCGCTCCTGAATCCCCATGTTCACCCAGTGCGAAACCCGTTCGAGGATGTTCATCAACTGGAACGGCTTGACCAGAAAGTCGTTGGCGCCCAGTTTGATGGACTCCTCCACTACCTCTAACTGGCTGTAGGCGGTGACCATAATCACCGGCGTGCCATGGTTGAGGCCGTCCTCATGCCGTATTTTTTTAAGGGCTTCCAGGCCCCCCATGTCGGGCATTTTAACGTCCAGGAGGATAAGGTCGAAGCGCTGACGCTGCGCGAAAAGCCAGGCCTCGCGCCCCGTGGCGGCCAGCGTGCACTGGTAGCCCAGGAAAGCGATGCCCTTGGAGAGCGAGTAGCGTATGGCTTCCTCGTCATCCACAACCAAGACTTGTTTCATGAGCGTGTACACGCGGTGCGCCCAGTGGCGCGGTTAGAATCACTGTACCGATCAATAATAACCCAGCGCCAGACGGTGGTCAATAAATCGCCGCAACTCTGGATAACCATGTTGACTTGTGTTTGCGGCGCGGGCATAAAGGTAATGATGAGTGGCAGCGAGGCGACAGAAACTGGCGCAGGCCCCGTGGTGGTGCTGGTTCATGGCTGGGGGATGACAGCGCATGTTTTTCTCCCCCTGATGCGTGAATTGCGGGGCCATTACCGCCTGATCGCCCCCGACCTCGCCGGCCACGGCGCGCGCAAGGAGGCGCCGGGGCCGTACACTTTTCAAAGGTATGGAGAGGAAATCGCCGCGCTGGTGGAAAAGTTGGGCCTTTCTTCCTTTCACCTGCTCGGTTGGTCCATGGGGGGGACCATCGCGGCCCGGTATTGCCTGGAAGGTTGGGGGCCAAAGCCAGAATCGCTGATTTTACTGTCCGCCCCGGCGCGGTTCATGGACGGGTTGGGGCTGGGGCAAAGCCCGGCGTCAGTCCGCAAAATGGAGCGGTTGATGGCGGCTGACCATGTGCTGGGCCTGCGGGGGTTCATTTACCAGCTTTTTGAGACGGGCGAGGCTGTGGTGGAGCGGGAAAAAGATGAAATTATGGCATACATGTTGACGGATCACTTCCCCCCCTCGCGGGAGGCCCTGCGCGACACGTTGCGCGAATTGGCCACCACCGACGTGACCGCCCTGGCGGGAACCTATGCCGGGCGTGTGTTGCTAATCCACGGGTCGCTTGATAAAATTTGTCCAGACAGAGGACAGACATTGTGGCAGGCGTGTTTCGGAAGCCTTGAACAGGCCAAGCTGGAAGGCGCGGGCCACGCCCCCCACCTCACCCGGCCCCGGGAGGTAGCGCGGATCGTCGCGGATTTCCTGGGGCGAGCCGGTTAGAGCCGTGAATCTCGCATACAAGCGGAAAATCAGGCGAGCCTTTGACCGCAGCGCCGCGCGCTATGAAAAAAGCGCCGCGTTCCAGGCAGAGATCGCCCGCGAGGTGGCGTTACGCGCGCGCGGATTCGAGGCGGTGGCCGGAGCGGTGGCCGATCTTGGCTGCGGCGCCGGCGCCTTGGGCCGCGAACTGGCCATCAACGGCGCCCCCCGCCTGCTGGTGGCGCTGGACATCTCCGGAGCCATGGCGCGCCGCGCCCGCCAGAACGGCATTCCCTATGCGATCCAGGGCGACGCCGAATCCCTGCCGTTGCGCGACGGCTCGCTGGACATGGTCGTCAGCAGCCTGGCCCTCCAGTGGGCGGTTGATCTGGAGCGCGCGGCGCGTGAGGCGGCGCGGGTTCTCCGGCGCGGAGGGGTTCTGACGGGCGCGATGCTGGGCCGCGCCACCTTTTGGGAGATGCGCGTGGCCCTGCGCGAGGCGATGGATGGTCCGGCGTCGCTGTTGGCGCGCGGGGCGTTCCACCCCATGCCCGCCTATGAAGAGGTGGAAGGGGCGCTGGGCGCGGCGGGATTCCATGAAGTGGACGCGGCCACCTCGCGGCGGGAGCGCCGGTACGACAGCGCTCCGGCGTTTCTCCGGGAGCTTAAGGAACTCGGCGCGCAGACCTCCCCCGGCCTGGGCGCGCTGGGCCTGGGACGGCGCAAGCTGATGGAGCGCTTCTTCGACCGGTATCACCAGCGGTTCCCGTTCCAGGGCGGCGTACGCGCCACGTATGAGGTGATTTTTTTCTCCGCCGCCAGGCGGCGGTAGCCACACATGGCCGCGCGAGGAGTTTTCGTCACTGGAACGGATACGGGCGTGGGTAAAACCACCGTGGCCGGCGCCCTGGCCGCCGTGTTCTCCCTGCGCGGCGCGGACGTGGGCGTGATGAAGCCGGTTCAAACCGGCGCGCCCAAGCGGGGACTGGCCCCCGACGCAAAATTTCTGCGGATCATGGCCGCCTCGCGCGGCGCCCCGGAGCTTGTGTCCCCCGTCACCCTGCGCTTACCGCTTTCGCCCTACCATGCCGCGCGCGCCGAAGGGGTGGATATTGACGTTGAGCGCATCGGGGCCGCCTATGGGAAACTGGCGCGGCGCCATGACTTGATGATCGTCGAGGGCGCGGGCGGGCTGCTGGCGCCGCTGACCCGCGAGGCGGTCATGGCGGATCTGGCGCGCGCGCTTGGCTTGCCACTCTTGATTGTCGCGCATCCTTACCTGGGGTGCATCAACCATACCCTGCTCACCGCGCAGGCGGCCCGCGCCGCCGGGCTGGACATCGCCGGGATCGTATTCTGCCAAACCGGACGGCGCGGCTTCCCGGAGCCTGATTTCGATTTCATCGAGGAGCAATGCGGCGCGCCGGTGTTCGGGCTGTTGCCGTGGCAGGCGCGCCTGACACGGAAAAGCCTGGCCAGGGCCGCGGAGGAATGCCTTGACCCCGGCGCGCTGGCCGCGCGGCTTAAGGCCCTGTCGCCCGCCTCGCGCGCGCGCCAGAAGTCATACGAGCGGCGCGACAAGAAATATCTGTGGCGCCCCTTCACGCAAATGAAGGATTGGGAGCGCGGCGAAGTGACGGTCATCGAGTCCGGCAAAGGCGTAACCCTGCGCGACCTTGTGGGCAGGGAATATCTCGACGGCCATTCAAGCTACTGGTGCAACCTGCACGGCCACGCGGACCGGCGCATGAACGGGGCGGTGGCCGCGCAACTGGGCAAGATCGCCCATTCCACCTTATTGGGCCTATCCAACGTCCCCGCCGTGGACTTGGCGGAACAATTGGTGGCGCTGGCTCCGCCGGGGCTGACACGCGTGTTTTATTCCGACAACGGCTCAACGGCCGTGGAAGTGGCGTTGAAGATGGCCTACCAGTATTGGCGGCTGGTGGAGCCGGCGGGCAAGCGGGACCGGTTTCTCGCCGTCCGCGACGCCTACCACGGCGACACCATCGGCGCCGTGTCGGTGGGCGGGATTGACCTGTATCACGCGGCGTTCGGGGGACTTTTGTTCTCCGCCGATTTTGTCCCCGCGCCCTACTGCTACCGCTGCCCGCTGGGCAAAACCCATCCGGACTGCGCGCTGGCGTGCGCGGATCTGGTGGAGCAGGCCCTGGCGGCTAATGAAGGGCGTCATGCGGCCATGATCCTGGAGCCGCTGGTGCAATGCCCGGCGGGGATCATCACGGCGCCGCCCGGCTACCTGGCGCGTGTCCGCGAGGCGTGCGCGCGCCATAACGTCCTGTTCATCGCCGATGAGGTCGCCGTGGGCTTTGGCCGCACGGGCCGCATGTTCGCCTGCGGGCACGAGGGGGTGTCGCCCGACCTGATGGCGCTGTCCAAATCCATCAGCGGCGGATTATTGCCTTTCGCCGCCACCCTGGCCGCGGAGCGTGTGTACGAAGCCTTTCTGGGGGATTATGAGGAGCGGAAAACCTTTTTCCACGGCCATACCTATACCGGCAATCAGCTTGGCGCCGCCGCGGCGCTGGAAAGTTTGCGCCTGATGAAGGAACGCGATGTCATTGGCCAGGTACAGGAAAAAGCCGCCGCGCTGGCCGGGGTTCTGGCATCCTTCCATGATCTGGCGGCGGTGGGGGACATCCGCCAGCGCGGCCTGATCGCGGGGGTGGAACTGGTGGGCGACAAGGTTACGCGCGAGCCTGTCCCCTGGGAGGCCAAGGCGGGCGTCCGCGTTGTTGAGGAGGCCAAGCGGCGCGGGCTGATCGTCCGGCCCCTGGGCAACGTCATCCCCCTGTTCCCCGCGCCCGCCGCCCCAACGCAAATCATCCGCCGGATGGCCGCGATCCTGCGCGAGTCCATCGGCGCCGTGTTGGGATAACCATGCGCAGAACCTTGGCGTTTGACATCGGCTTAAAGCGCACCGGCGCCGCCATCACCGACGACCTGTACATCACCGCGCAGCCCCTGGGCGTCCGCGAGCGGGTAGGGTACCGCACGGAGCTTGCATGGGCGCGTGAACTTATGGAGCGCTACGAGATCGAGCGCATCGTGGTGGGGCACCCCATCTCCATGTCCGGCGAGCGCGGCGAGCGGGCGCTGGCCTGCGAGAGCGTGGCGAAAAAACTGGCGAACGAACTGGGGCTGGAAGTGGCGCTGTGGGACGAGCGGCTGACCACCGCCGAGGCGGAACGGACATTGATCGCCGCGGACGTCTCCCGCGCCAAACGCAAAAAGGTGGTGGACCAGATGGCCGCGCAACTGATTCTGTCATCATGGATGGCGGCGCGCGGCCCGCGCCGCAAGGAGGGGGCATGATCCGGGCGTTGGCGTTTCTCATCCTGCCGGCGGCGCTGTTGGCCGGAGCCTTGCATCTTGCCCTTACCACGCCCATGGAGGGGCAGGGGGACGCGGTGGTGGAAATCGCCGCCGGATCCAGCGCGCGCGCCGTGGGCCAGATACTGTACGAAGCGGGGGCCGTCGCGCATCCGCTGTTGTTTGAGATCGAAGCGCGCTTCACGGGCCGCGCGCGTTCCATCCATGCCGGGGAATACCTGATCCCCCGCGGCCTTTCCGTGCGCCAGGTGGCGGGCATCCTCGCCGCCGGCAAAACGGTTCTTCATCGCGTCACCGTGCCGGAGGGGCTGACCATCGCCGAAACCGCGCAGGTCATGGACCATGCGGGTGTAGCGGCCGCGCAGGAATTTTTGCTGGCCGCCAGCGCGGCGGCGCGCGGCGCCCCCCCGTGGATGGGCGGGGTGGCATCGCTCGAAGGGTTTCTTTTCCCTGAAACGTACAGTTTTCCAAAAAACACCCCGCCCGGCGAAATCATCGCCGCCATGCTGGCCATGTTCCGCGCCAAGGCCGCCGCCGTTCTGCCGCCGGAGATAATGAACGATCCCGCCCGGCTGCGCGGGGCGGTCACGCTGGCCTCCATCGTGGAGAAGGAGACCGGAGCGCCGGAGGAGCGCCCGCTGATCGCGTCGGTTTTTGTCAACCGCCTCGCGCGCGGCATGCCGCTGCAAAGCGACCCCACGGTGATCTTCGCCATTCCAAATTTTGACGGCAATCTGCGGAAAAGCGACCTGACGCTCGATTCACCCTACAACACCTACCGCCGCCGCGGCCTGCCGCCCGGCCCCATCGCCAGCCCCGGCGCCGCGTCGTTGCGCGCCGTGGCGAATCCCGCCGCCACGGACTACCTGTACTTCGTGTCGCGCAACGACGGGGCGCACCAGTTTTCCGCGACCTTGGCCGAACATAACGCGGCGGTCAAACGCTATCAGCTTGCCGCAAAATAAGCGGGATGCGATATACTGGCGCTCGAAAGGAAGGATAATGGCGCGGATTCTTGCGGTGGACGACAACGAAGACAACGTTTTCCTCCTCCGCATGATTCTTGAAAACCACCATCATGAGGTGCTCACCGCCTATTCCGGAGCCGAGGCGCTGGCGGTGGCCGCGCGCACCCCGCCGGATCTGGTGCTGCTCGACCTGATGATGCCGGAGATGGACGGGCTGGAGGTGGCCCGCCGCCTCAAGGAACGCCCCGAAACCCGCCACGTGCCCGTGATTCTTCTGACCGCGAAGAAAAAAGAGGTCAGCGATGTGGTGCACGCGCTCGACTCCGGAGCCGACGAATACATCACCAAGCCGTTCCATGAAACCGAATTGGTGGCGCGGGTGAAATCCATGCTGCGGATGAAGGCGCTGTTCGACCAGATCGAGCAGGACCGCAGGTTGATGGAGGAAGACCTTAAAATGGCCGAGCGGGTGCAGGCCAACCTGCTCCCTTCCGTGTTCCCCTATCCCGGAAGCATACGTTTCACCACTTACTACGAGGCCACGGCCACCGTGGGCGGCGATTTTTACGACGTGCTGGATTTCGGCGGCGGCAAGGTGGGCGCGCTGATCGCCGACGTCTCCGGCCATGGCGCCTCCGCCGCGCTGATCGTGGCGATGATAAAGACGCTTTTGATCGCGCAGGCCGACCATCAGCCCGACCCGGCGCGGATCGTCAAGGCGCTCAACACGCGCCTTTCACGCATGACCCCCGAAGAGCGCTATTGCACCATATTCATGGGTGTCGTTGACCTTGCGGCCAACCAGATGACCTATGTGCGCGCGGGGCATCCGCCGCCGTTCCTTCTGCGCGCCGGCGGAGGGCTGCGGCGGCTGGACGCGGGGGGCGACCTGGTGGGAATGTTCAATGAAATTTCCCTTGAGCTGCAAACGGTCCCTTTTGGCCCCGGCGACAAGCTGGTGGCCTATTCAGACGGCCTGTTCGAACTGGCCAACCCCAAGGGTGAACGTTATGGGCTGGGGCGGCTGGAGAGCGACATCGCGGCCGCCGCCGGTCAGGACGCCGCGGGGCTGCTCAACCACGTGGTGAACAAGGTCAAGGCGTTCGCCGGCCAGCGGCCCATAGAGGACGATATCGCCGCGCTGGTGGCCGAGAGGCTGTAGCATGGCCCGCCCCGCGATGGAGGCCCTGCCCGGCGCGCGGGTGGGGCATTGGACCGCCCCCGGCGGCAAAAGCGGTGTCACCGCCATTGTCTTCGACGAACTTTCCCCCGCGTCGGTATGGGTGGCCGGAGGGGCGCCGGGGACCCAGGAAACAGAATTGCTGGATCCCTCCCGGCTGGTCCCCGGCGTGGACGCCATTATTTTCTCCGGCGGCAGCGCCTTTGGGCTGGCCGCGGCGGATGGCGCGCGGCGGTTCCTCAAGGAGCGGGGCCGCGGATTCGCCGCGGGCGATTTTCGCGTCCCCATCGTCCCCTCGGCGGTGATCTTCGACCTCTCCGTTTCCGGCGGCGAAACGATACCCGGAGAGCGGGAAGGTTACGCCGCCATGGAGGACGCCCAGCGCGGCGGAGCGCCGCGCATGGGCCGGGTTGGGGCGGGCGCGGGGGCCACGGTGGGCAAGTACCTGGGCGTCAGCCGCGCGGCGCCGGGCGGCGTGGGCCTGTGGGTGGAGCAGGTTGAGGGGATAAGCGTGGGCGCGCTGGCGGTGGTCAACAGCTATGGCGCCGTGGTGGATAGCCAAACGGGGAGCATCGCGGCGGGGCCGCGCGGCGAGTCCGGCGCGTTTGTGGATTACTTCAATGCGGCGCCGCAGCTTCCACGGTTCGGCGGCGCCACGACGTTATGCGCCGTGGTCACCAATGCGCGGCTGGACAAGGCCGCCGCGCGCCATGTGGCGGTGATGGCCCACGGCGGCGTGGCGCGCGCCACGCGGCCTTCGCATACGCCTTACGACGGCGACGCGGTGTTCGCGGTTTCCACGGGGGACGGGGATATGGAACTGGCGCGGGTGGGGGCGTATGCGGCCCGCGCGGTGGAACGGGCGATCCTGGCCGCCGTCACCAGCGGATAAGCGATGCGCCCCAGGTCAGCCCGCCGCCGAACGCCACCAGAAGCGCCAGTTTGCCCGGTGTGAGCCGGCCCTGCTGGCGCGCCTCGTACAGCGCGATGGGGATGGAGGCCGCCGACGTGTTGCCGTAGCGGTCCACGTTGACGAATACCTTTTCCTCCGGCGCGCCCAGGGCCTTGCCCACCGCCTGGATGATGCGGATGTTGGCTTGGTGGGGGACGATCAGGTCCACGTCGTCCATGGTAAAACCGTTGCGCGCCAGAATTTCTTCCGCCACCTCGGCCATGCTTTTCACCGCCACCTTGAACGTCTGATTCCCCTTCATCTGCAGGAAGAAACGGCCCGGGTCTAGCCGCGGCTCGGCGAAAGTCTCTCTCTCGCCCACGCCGCCGCCGGTGAGAAAATCGCCAAACGAGCCGTCGGAGCGCAATATGGAGTCCAGCAGGCCGGAGCTTCCGTCACCGGCGGTGTACACCGCCGCCGCCGCGCCGTCGCCGAACAGCACGCAGGTGGCGCGGTCCTTCCAATTGATGATCGGGCTTACGATTTCGCTGGCCACCACGAGGATGTTGTTCGCCGCGCCGGTGCGGATGAACGAGTCGGCCACCGCGGAGGCGTAGATAAAGCCGGAGCAGGCCGCCATCACGTCGAAGGCGGCGCAGCGCGCGGCCCCCAGTTCCTGTTGCAGGTCGCACGCGGTGGAGGGGAAGGTGCGCGTGGGGGCCAGGGTGGCGCCGATGATCATGTCCAGGCCGGAGGGCGCCAGCCCCGCCTCGGCCAAAGCCTCGCGCGCGGCGGGCGCGGCCAACTGGGCGGCGGTGGTTCCGTTGTTGGCGATGCGCCGTTCGCGGATGCCGGTGCGGGTGGTGATCCACTCGTCGGTGGTGTCCACCATGGTTTCAAGGTCGCGGTTGGTCAGGCGGCGTTCGGGAAGGTTCCATCCCAGGCCGGCGATTCTGGCTCGCGCGGCCCCGCCATGGCCGCCTCGCGCGGGATTCATGGCGTCACGCCTCCTGCGGCGGCTTTTTGGGCGACACCAACTCGCGGTTGGCGGCCAGGCTCTGGCGGATGTGGCCGTTGACGTCCTGAACCACGAACCGGCGGGCCGCCCGCAACGCGCTGTGGATGGACTTTGGCCCGGACGAGCCGTGGGAGATGAACACCGCGCCGTCTATGCCCAGCAGCGGCGCGCCGCCCACCTCGGAATGGTCCACCCGCTTCTTGAACGCCGCCAGCGGTTTTTTGAGGAGGAAGTAGGCCAGCTTGCTGAGCAGGCTCGACTGGAACATTTCCTTGAGGAAGGCGACGATCATCTCCGCCAGCGACTCGGAGATTTTCAGCGCGATGTTGCCGGTGAACCCGTCGCACACCACCACGTCGGCGTGGCCGCGGTATAAAAGCTTGGCCTCCGTGTTGCCCACAAAATTAAGCGAGCTTTGCGAGAGCAGCTCGTGCGCCTCGCGGATGACGTCGTTGCCCTTGTTCTCCTCCTCGCCGATGGAAAGCAGGCCCACCCGCGGCGTCCGGTCGCCCAGCATGTCCTGCGCGTACATCGAACCCATGACGCCGAACTGGTACAGGTGGCTGGCCTTGCACACCACGTTGGCGCCCGCGTCCAGCAGCACCGTGTGGCCGGTTTGCGTGGGCAGCGGCACGGCGATGGCCGCGCGGTCTATCCCCTCGATGGTCCGCAGCGTCACCGTGGCCACCGCCATGATGGCGCCCGTGTTGCCCGCGGAGACAAAGGCGTCGGCCTCGCCCCCGGCCACCATGCCCAGGCCCACGTGGATGGAGGATTTGCGCTTCCTGCGCAAGGCGTCGGAGGGCGCATCGTCCATGCGGATGATCTGATCGGCGTGGCGGACGCTAATGGCGGAGCCTTGATAGCCGCGCTGCTCAAGCTCCGCGGCGATGGCCGCCTGGCCGCCCACCAGGATGACGTGGATATCCGGCATCGCGGCCACGGCGGTGATGGCGCCGTCTATGTTAGGGCCGGGCGCGTAGTCTCCGCCCATGGCGTCCAGCGCGATGCGTGTCACCCGGCCCCCGGCGGACTCGCGGCCCGCGCCGTTAACCGGACGCGGGCCGGGCGCCGCGGCGGGAGAATGGTCCGGCGGAGGGATCAAGTTGCTTACGCCTCTTCCTGGCCGATGATCTGCTTGCCCTTGTACTTGCCGCACGCCGGGCAGACCCGGTGGGGCGCCACGGGCGAGCCGCACTCCGGGCAGGCCGCCGCCGCGGGGGCGCGCAGCGCATGGTGGGACCGGCGCATCCCGCGCCGCGAGCGGCTGGTGCGTTTCTTGGGAACTGGCATGGTGACCTCCTGGTTAACGTATAAACTTTTTAAGCGCCGCCAGGCGCGGGTCGCCCGTGGGCGTCACGCAGGCGCAGCTTTTCTCGTTCAAGTTCACCCCGCACTGGGGGCAAAACCCCTTGCAGTCCTCGCGGCACAGCGGGCGCATCGGAATCGCCAGCGCCACCTGGTCCCGTAGCGGGATGAACAGGTCAATTTCGTCGCCCTCGTACAGTTGGGCGTCTATGCTCTCGGCGTCGGGTTCTTCCGCCTTGACGCCTTCTTCCTCCGCGGGCAGGAACACCGTGTTCACCTCGCCCTCAACCGGCAGGGTGAACGGCGCCAGGCACCGCGAGCATTCCAGCGCCAGTGTGGCGGCCATGCGCCCCTGGAAGTTGACCGCGCTTCCCGCCTTGTACAACGAACCGGCAAGCGACACCGGCCCCGTAAGCGCGATGGGGTGCGCCCCCTCGGCGAAGCGGGCCGGGTCAACGGTCCATTCCCCCGCCGTCCCCTCTTCGGGGATCAGGGGAACCTTGACGGTCAGCCCGCCGGAAGACTCCTGTCCTGTCAAAGGATCATGACTCACCAGACCACCTTGGAGCCGATGCTGACGGGCGCTTGACCCGGGATTTATTTTCACGGCGGACAAATAACGATTTATAGCAGGTTTGGCCCGCTATGTCAAAGAAAAGCATGGCGAAAATAATACGGGGCGCCACGGCGCCCAGCGCACCGGCGCCGGGGCGCCTCCGGCCCGAGCCGGTTGGCCCAGCGGCACGGTGATGGGCTGGCCGGCTATTTCCGGGATCAACGGTTCGGCCTTGGCTTCCTTGCGCAGCGCCTTTTCCCCCGAAGGCATAAGCACCATGATGCTTACGCGCCGGTTGCGCGCGTCGAAAGGGTTATCTTTTATCAAAAGCCGGTTGCTGGCGTAGCCCACGATTTTGTCGAACCGGTAGGAGTCCACCCCCTGCGCCTCCATCTCCCTGCGGACGGCGGAGGCGCGCGCGGTGGACAACTCCCAATTGGTGGCGGCCCCCGCGCGGTACAGGGACCCGTCCGTATGGCCCTCCAGGATCAATTGGCGCGGCAGGATGCGGATGTTCTCCGCCAGCACCCGGATGATGCGTTTGGCGGTGTCGGTGAGGCGGTCGGAGCCGGGGAAGAAAATGGGCCGGCCCTCCAGATCCACGATCTGGATGCGCAGGCCCTCGTCGGTGATCTCCATGAGCACCTGCTCCTTGGGGGATTTGCCCGTCTTGCCGCCCGTGGCCTGGCCCGCCTTTTCCGCGCCGGGCTGTTCGCCCCCTTCGCCCACCATGGCCATGATGTCCTGGGCGATCTTTTTTTCGAGCATCTCCACCGGCGCCTCGCTCATCCCCTTGACGCGGACCGACTGGCTTTGGCCCACGCCCATTTCCAGCCCCGTTTCCTTGAGCGCGTGTTTGGAGCCGGGCATGAAGGACTGGCCGTGCTGGAACACGGAGAAATGCTTGAAGAATTCCGCAAGCACCACCTTGCGCTCCGGCGAGACCATGGACAGCAGCCACAGGAGAAGGAACAGGGCCATCATCGCGGTCACGAAGTCGGCGTAGGCGACCTTCCAGCTTCCCCCGTGCGCGTCGTGGCCCCCCTTTTTTTTCTTCTTAATGATGATGATGGGGCGCTTCTGGTCTTTTTCTTTGTCGGTCATGTCACTTCTTCTTGAGCGCCGCCTCGACTTCCAGGAAGCCCGGTTTGACCACGGAGGGTATCACCCGCCTGCCGAACTCCACCGCGATCTGCGGTGAGGCGCCCCGGATGAAGGCCACCAGCGCCACCTTGAGCACGGTGAGGTATTCAATGTCCGAGGCCACGACCAACTCCATGTTGCGCGCCAGCGGCCCGACGTATCCGTAGCACAACAGCACGCCCAAAAACGTTCCCACCAGCGCCGCGCCGATGCTCTGGCCCAGCACTTCAGGCGGCTCGCCCATCTTCTGCATCGTCAGCACCACGCCCAGCACCGCCGCCACGATGCCCAGGCCCGGCAGCGAGTCGGCCACGGTGTTCACCGCCTTGGCGGGGATGATCCCTTCCTCGTGGTGCGAATCGAGTTCCGTTTCCAGCAGCGATTCAAGCTCGTGCGGCTCTATGGTGGTGGTCATCACGGTGCGCAGCGTGTCGGTGATGAACAGCAGCGCGTGATGGTTGGCCAGGAACCGGGGATATTTGGTGAACACTTTGCTCTTGTGGGGGCTGTCCACGTCTTCCTCGATGGAGATCAGCCCGTCCTTCCTGATCTTGACGAAGATGTCGTTGAGCAACTTGAGCAGTTCCAGGTAGTCGTCGCGCGAGACTGTCCCCTTGTTGGTGAGGATGCGCTGTACGATGCGCATCACGTCCTTGACCACCTTGGGGGGGTAGCCGATCAGGAATCCTCCGGAAGCCGCGCCGCCGATGATCACCAACTCCGCCGGCTGCCACAAGAGGCTCAGATTGCCGTGTTCCAGCAGGTAGCCGCCGATGACCGCCGCTGAAACGATGATCGCGCCTATGACCGCAAGCATGCCCCCAGATCCTCCCCGTCAAAAGTTTCGCCTATGATACCCTGCCTTGCTTCAAAGGGGAACCTTAAGAAGCCGCGTCCGCCGCTTGATGATCCCGCCCTTCTTGTGTCAAGCCGGTGGCGCGGGTCTTCCCGCCGGGCGCAAGCCTTTGAATTTGACCAGAACGCCAGATTCATTTAAACTGTGCTGTCAGGTGGTTTTGGGGTCCGCGGGGGAACATGCCTATCAATGCGCCTTTGCCGGCCGTCCATGGCGCGCGGTTGTGCGCGGCGGCGGCCTGTGGGAAAATACGCGGGGTCAGCGGGTTCAGTCACATGGGAGGGGTGGCGTGGCTGTCACGCCTCCGGGTATTGGCATGTATTAGTCAGTGGGGGAGATCAAAATGCCCAGGGGCAAGGTCAAGTGGTTTAACAACGCAAAAGGGTTCGGGTTCATCCGGGAAGACGGGCGGGAGGAGGACATCTTCGTGCATTATTCCTCCATTCAGGGGGATGGGTACAAGTCGTTGAAAAACGGCGAAGACGTTGAGTTCCGCATAAGCAACGGGCCAAAAGGCCTGCACGCGCTCGACGTGAATCGCGTATCCTGAATCGCGGGGGACGTTTTTTCTAAGCCGCCGCGGCGCCGCCGTCCGGCGCGGCCCAGCGCGCCTGATATACCCGGTGCAGGCCGGTAAACCCCTTGAGTTCGAAAAATCCGGTAAGGCGCAAAGTCACCTCTGGATAGTTCGCCAATTCCTTGCTGACCGCCTCGGTCACCAGAACGCGGTTGACTTCCGGAAGCTCATCCGGGGCCATGCCGCCCGGCGCTGGCGTCATGCCTTCCTTTTTTACCCCTTCGATGCGGAAGGCCATGTTCACCGCCGCGCCCAGCCGGTCGCCCGTGGTGTCCACCCGCGTTTCACCCACGTTGAGGGAGAACCTCAGGTTAATGATGCGTTTGGCCTCCGTTTGTTCGTTGCGCGCGCGGCACAGGTCCAGCGCCCGCAAGGCCACCCGGATGGCGCGGCGCGGGTCGGCGAACGTCATCAGGTAGCCGTCGCCGGTGCTTTTGGCGAATTGCAGCCCTTCCTCCTCGGCAAGCGGGATGATCAACTCGGTCAGGGCGCCGGATAACTCGAAGGCCAACCCGTCGCCGTAGGTGTCGGCGATGTCGGTGGAGCGGGCCATGTCCACCACCATGATCGCTTCGCTAAGCCGTTCGCCCGGCTTTGCCTGGAAGCGGCGCTTGACCAGCCCGCCGGTTTTGCGGCCGGGCCGGTCAAGCTCGGCGGTCACATCCTCGATCAGCCAGATACGTCCGGTTTTCTCGCGCAGTTGCTTGAGCGCGAAGCTCATGATCTCGCCGTCGGGATCGCGCGCCATTTCCTTGACAAGGTCCAGGGCGGCGTCCCCCTCCACCGTCGCCACGGCGCGCAACGCCTCCAGGCGTACCTGCTTTTGCGCGTGGCTCAACAGCGCCGTCAGCGGCTTGAGGATGGCCTCGCCGCCGATGGTCGCCAACGCCTTGGGGATGGACCACACCACCTCGCGGTCGCCCGTCAACTTGCCGATCGGCTCTATGGCGCGCGGATCCTTGATAAGCCCCAGCGCGATGATGGCTTTTTCGCGCGTCCACCAATCCGTATCCTCCAGCAGGGCCAGCAGGTGGTCGAAAGCCGCGGGGTCGCGCACCCGGCAGTAAAATTCCACCGCGGAACGGCGCACCCCCTCGTCCGGGTCGTGGAGCAGTTCCATTATCATGGCGCTAATCTTTCCCCCGCCCAAATCCGACAGCGCCTCCGTGGCCGCCTCGCGCACCCACCAGTCGCCGTCCTTGAGGGCCTGGATCAGGGTGGAGGCGCTGCGCGAATCCTTCAATCCGTTGAGCACGGCCACCGCCCCGCGCCGCGCGTTGACATCCTCGTCGGAGACCACCGTGATAAGCGCCGGTATCACCGAGGCGTCCCCCGCGGCGATCACCGCGTCCACCGCGGCCTGGCGCACGATCATGTCCTGGTGGCGGATAAACGGGATCAGCTCGCGCGCGTCGGCGGGGCCGCCGGACTCGCCGATGACGCCGATGATCTGCGTGAGCGTGGCGGCGTCTTTTTCGTCCGGCAGGCGCTCCTTGAGCGCGGGCAGCGTGGCGGGGTCCTTGAGTTTGCAAATGGCCTCGATGGCCTTGCGGCGAACCCACGAGTCCGCGTCGTCCATCAACGGCAGGATGGCCGCGGTGGCCACCGGCGACTTGAAGGCGCACAGCACGTCCATGGCGGATTTTTTCACGTCGCGGTTCTGGTGGCGGGCGAAGGGCACGACTTTTTCCACTATGGAAGGGTCGCCCAATTCGCAGATGATCTCCCCCGCCATGCGGCGGGTCATGTGGTTTTCATGGGCCAGGTAAGGGATCAGCAGGGGGACCACGCCGGGGCCGCCTTTGGAGATGGTTTCCTTGAACAGCAGGCGGATATTCTCCTTGGGGTCGCCAAGGCCCTGAACGAACTTGTCCAGATAGTCGCGTTTGTATAGGCGGCGGAAGAGATGGGCGGCGTCGGCGTAGAGGATGCGGTTGTAGCGCAATTCGTCGGCGGTGTACATGATAGCCAGATCACCGTAGGACACCAACTCATCGGCGATGGCGCGCTTCTCCCCTTCCTCCGCCTTTGGAACGCGCGCCAGGGCGCGTTTGATCTTTCTTCCTTCAAACATGCGAGCGTTGTTTCCGGCGCGGGCGGGCGGCCCGTCCGGCCATCGGGGCGTTGGAGCGCGGCGCCAACCGGCCCAAGCCAGATCGGCGTTCACTTTGAAAGCTATTGAACCTTAATGCGCCGCCGCTGTCAAGGAAGCCGCGCCCCGCCGCGGCGGCAAGACCTGTTACAATCTTGGCGTGGACAAAAAACTGGAAAAACTCAATTTTTTGGGGCAATACCTGGCCGCGTCGCGCAGCGTGGAAGAAACGCTGGACATGGCCATGATCATCTCCAAGGACGTGCTCGGCTACGACCACGCCATGATCCGGCTGCTGGACGGCGCGCTGTTGCGCGCGGTCAAATGGATCGGCTTCCCCCGCGAGGCGGCGGACCTTCAAATCCACATAGGCGAGGGCATCAGCGGCGCCGTGGCCCAATCCGGCCAAGCCATTCTTGTCGAGGATACGCTCAAGGACTCGCGCTTCCTTAAAGGCGTGGAAAACTGCCGCTCGGAGTTGTGCGCGCCGATGCTGTATAACGACAAGGTCATCGGCATATTCAACGTCGAAAGCGAGCAGCCGGCGTTTTTCACCGAGTCCGACCGCAATATCCTGGAAACCTTCGCCGCGCTGATCGCCGCCTCCATGGAGTCCGCCCGGCTGCTGCTCCGACATGCTCAAGTCGGGCGGCGCCGATCCTGACCGGGTGGCGCTTCTGGCCGGGGTGGTAAAACGCTCCGCGGACAACATCTACGGGCTGATCGAGGACATTTTCGATTTCGTCAAGTCCGGCCATACCCATCTGCGGAAGGAGCGCCAGCCGCTGGAGCCG
Organism: Nitrospinota bacterium; assembly: GCA_016207925.1. Lineage (GTDB taxonomy): Bacteria > Nitrospinota_A > UBA7883 > UBA7883 > UBA7883 > JACQZB01. The sequence continues at coordinate 2,202 of JACQZB010000026.1, read as the reverse complement.
CTGCTGGAAGCGTTGGCGTATCAGGCCAAATCCATCGCGCCCGCCAAAGTGGAAACGCTTTTGGCCGCCGAGCCGGGGCTTGCGCTTTCGCTGGACCGGCGGCGGTTAAGCCGCGCGCTGTTCAACCTGATCAAGAACGCCATCGAGGCCATGCCCACCGGCGGCGTGTTGAGCCTTTCCGCCCGCCGCGCGGCTGACACAGTGGAGATCGAGGTGGCCGACACCGGCGTGGGCATAGAACCGGAGCGGCTGGAGCGCATCTGGGACCAGTTCTACACCCATGGCAAGGCGCAGGGCACGGGGCTGGGCATGGCCATCGTGAAAAAAATCGTGGAAGACCACGGCTGGCGCGTGGCGGCCCGTTCCACTTTGGGACAGGGAACCGCCTTTACCATCACCGCCCCCGCGGAGGAGTGACGGCGCGGGCCATGCGAAGGGCGAACAAGGAAGTCACTGATCGCGAGGAAATCCACGCCATCATCCGCGCGGCGCGGGTTTTATATCTGGGACTGTGCGACGGCGGCGCGCCCTACGTGGTTCCGCTCAACTTCGGGTTCGACGGCGAGTTCATATATTTCCACTGCGCGCACGAAGGGCGCAAGCTGGACATCCTCGCGCAGAACAGCCGCGTGTGCGCCACGTTCGTGGCAGATGGCGAGGTGGTGGCCGGGCCGCGCGCGTGCAAATGGACCTCGCGGTTCCGCGGCGTCATGGCGTTTGGAACGGCGGAGACCGTCAGCGGGTCTGATGAAAAACTCCACGCGCTTGAAACCATCATGGCGCAGTATTCGGATGGGCGCCACCAGTTTGAGCCGCGCGAGGTGGATGGCGTGACCATCGTCAAAATCGCCATCGAGCGCGTAAGCGCCAAAAAGTCGGGTTGGTAAAGAGCGCAAAACTTTCACTTAACCCAACGCGCTTGATTTCACCCAATAGCGGGTATAGGATACCCTCCATGCGGGCGAGCCTGATTTTTCACGATAAATGGATTTTGGAATCGGGTATCGCGGAAATAAAAATCTGGAGTGTGCGAATGTCGAAGGAAAAGCCGGAAGGGTATAAATACTCCATGGTGTGGATCGTCAAAGGCCAGCGTATCATCGGATACGACAATGCCGAAGGGAAAGGCCATCACCGCCATTACCGGGGCATGGAGGAGCCTTATATTTTCACCACAATCGCCAGAACCTTCGACGACTTTTGGGCAGACGTAAACAGAGAGCTTGAAAAGGAGAATCGGCCATGAAGGCCAGAATTATAGGGATAAAATCGAAGGATGAATTTTTCCGTGACACGCGTGGCTTTCTGGCGGAGTTGGACAGGGGCGGGAAAGCCAAAAAAACGCCGGGTGTGTATTTTGACAGCCTGGAGACCTTAAGACGGGTATTAACCCCCAAACGGCTTGAGATAATCAGAGTCATCAAGAAGGATAATCCCATATCCATCTACGCCTTGGCAAAGCGGCTTGGCCGCAACCTGAAAAACGTCACGCAGGATTTGGAATATCTCGAAAACGCCGGGCTGGTGGAGCTTAAAAAATCCGTCAGCGGACGCGGGCTAAAACCAGTCGCCGACTACGACCGTATCCATTTTGAAATCGCGGTTTGAATAAAGCGCCGCGCCGTGAAGAATGGATTTATTTGCGATACCCGTATTTTTCCCGCAGCCAGTGGACCAGCGCGTACACCATCGCGCCAAGGATGGCGGCGCCGATCAGCGAGAGGGCGATAAGCGCGACAATCCGTTCGTAATTATCAAGGGGCATGGGCAGGGGTTATACATCTATCTCAAAGCCCAGGTCAACCGCGCGCGACGCGCGCGACAAAGGCGACGGCGCCTTCAAGATTATCGAGAGGCATAGCCGGGGTGAAAGTCATGTTGCTTAATTTACAGCCTATTATGGAGGATATATTGTATCACGCCGTTTCTTAAGGACCGTAGCGCCCCCATCCTTCGCCAGGTCAAGCCGTTGTCGGCTGATTCTGCGAATGCTATTCTGAGCCTCCCCTCAAAGTAAGATCCTGCCGTGTACATCATCGTCAGCGTCCCGTTTTGGCGAGCCCCAAGTTCAATGATTAAGTGCAACGCTCTGGCTAGGATGGAGGTAAGGAGGCCAGAGTGGGATGAGCAAGAAGGGATACAAGCATTTATCCTCTATGGAGCGGGATAGGATCGCCGTCATGAGAGCGCAAGGGGCGTCGT
>JACQZB010000144.1 GCA_016207925.1 Nitrospinota bacterium | reverse complement strand
CCTTGACCATCCTCTGCAGCAGCGCCAGTTGGTGAGGGTCTTTGCGCCCGAAATAGGCGCGGTCTGGCTGGACAATATTAAACAGCTTCGCCACCACGGTGGTGACGCCGCGGTAATGCCAGCGGATGTCCTTGCCTTCAAGCCGGTTGACCAGTTCGCCGGGTTCCACCATGGTTTCGAATCCGGCGGGGTACATTCGCTCCGGAGCGGGGGTGAAGACGTAATGGACGCCAAGCTCGCGCAGCATCTTTATGTCATTCCGGTAATCGCGCGGATAGGCGCGGTATGCTTTGAGCCTGAATTGCAGGGGATTGACGAACAGGGAGACGGCGGCCACCCGGTTTTCCTTAAGCGCGCGGCGTATGAGCGCGGCATGGCCGTGGTGCAGGCAGCCGAGGGTGGGGACAAAACCGATGGAGCGGCCCCTCCCCCGCTCGGCGCGCAGCAGTTGGGTCAAGCGGGCGGGGCTGGCGGTGATTCGCATTCGGTGTTTCATTTTGCCTTATCTGTCCGTATCATACAGTAAGAAGCGCCACGGGCCAAAAGGCGGCGGGCGCGAACGTAACATGGCGCCGGAGCGGCCCTTGATGGCCCCGGCGGAATGGGAGGCCCCAGTATGAGAGTCAAGGCGAGCATTCAGTTGGCGATGGCGGTGTTCGTGGTGCTGGCGACGGCGCAATGCGCGTCCACGGAGCCGACGGCCACGGTGGTTTCCAGCGGCGGCCCCACCATCCAGCAGGCCCAGCAGGAAGCCTATGATGGGCCAAAGGCGCGCATCGCGGTCAACAAGTTCGTCAATAAATCCGTCAAGGGGGGCGGCGAGCTGGGCGTGGGCATGTCGGACATGCTGACCACGGCGCTGTTCTCCAGCAACCGTTTTATCGTGCTTGACCGCACCGACCATGGCGCGGTGATGTCGGAGCAGGACCTGGGCGCGTCGGGGAGGATCAAGCAGGAGACTGCGGCGCCCATCGGCGAGATGGAGGGGGCGGAGCTTTTGGTGACCGGCGCGGTGACGGCGTTTGAGCCAGACGCGGGCGGCGCCGTGGGGGGCATCGGCATACCCCTGGGCGGCGCGGCGCTGGGCGTGGGCGGCGGCGGCCATCAGGCGTACATGGCCATAGACATCAAGGTGGTGGACACCAAGACGGGCCGGATCGTGGCCGCCGTCACGGTGGAGGGCAAGGCCACCGACTGGTTCGCGGGGATCGGCGGGGCCATCGGCGGCGTGCCGGTGCCATTCGGGATCGGCATGTATCAGAACACTCCGGCGGAAAAGGCGATCCGCGTGTGCATCGTCAAGGCGGTGGAGCATATTTCCGGCGCCACCCCGCCGCGGTACTACCACAGCAAATGAGCGCGGAGGATCATCATGAACCATGTCACGGCATTGGCGCTGGCGGCGCTGTTGGCCGCCGGGAGCGCGGCGCAGGCGGGGGTAATTTCCCAATCCAAGCCCAAGATCACGCAGGTGAAAATCGTCCACGCCGGGCAGGACATCAAGACGGCCGGCCCCGCGCAGCCGGACGCGTGGGGGATCGCCTCCAACTACATCGGGCCGGGCGACATCAACCGTCTGCGGGCCATTGACATCTATCTCGACTCGTACCACCGCATAAGCGCGGTGAAGGTCACGCGCGAGTCGTACACGGGCGACCTGGTGACTTCGGTGTTCACGCAGGTGCTGGAGCTTGGCATCCAGACGCTTCAGCCGGGCGCCACGCGCGCCAGCAAGGAGACGCCGGTGACCATCCGCACCGCCGACGGGCTTGTGTTCCCCTGACCTTGGGTGATGCGGGCGCTTGCGCTTAAGGGGAACGCGGCGCGGCTGGATGCGGCGTATCCGGCGCCCTCCCTCATGAAGGGGCACGCGCTGATCCGCCCCCTGCTCGCCGGGATATGCGCCACCGACCTGGAGCTTATCAAGGGCTACCTGGGTTTTAACGGCGTATTGGGCCACGAGTTCGTGGGCGTGGTGGAGGAGTGCCCGGACCGGCCGGAGCTTGCGGGCGCGCGGGTGACGGGCGAGATCAACCTCTCCTGCGGCCAGTGCCCCACATGCCTGCGCGGCGGCCGGGAGCATTGCCCGTCGCGGACGGTGTTGGGCATCGCCGGCCATGACGGCTGTTTCGCGGACTATCTTACGTTGCCTATTGAGAACCTCCATATAGTGCCCAGCGACGTGCCGGACACGGCGGCGGTGTTCGCCGAACCCTTGGCGGCGGCGCTGCGGATACGGCATCAGGTGAATCTGGGCCAGGACACGCGCGTGGCGGCCCTGGGCGACGGCAGGCTTGGCCTGCTGGCGGCGCAGGCGCTGTCGCTTTCGGACTGCGATCTTCTGGTCATCGGCCGGCATCGTGATAAACTGGCTGTGCTGGAGCGGCAGGGCATCCCCACCGCGCTTGCGGATGATGGCGCGGAACGCGCCGCGTTTGACGTGGTGGTGGACTCCACCGGCTCGCCGCGCGGTTTTGCGATGGCCCTTGAGCTTGTACGTCCGCGGGGAACGGTGGTGTTGAAAACCACGGTGGCCAATCCGGCGCCGGTGGACGTCAACCGGCTGGTCATACACGAGATCACCGTCATCGGGTCGCGCTTGGATCGTGGTGGCGGCCATCATCGGCTCGCGCGCCGCCCAGAGTGGCGTTCTTAAACTTCTTTTGGATGTTTCAGCCAATGTATCCTGAACTTTTCCATATCGGCCCGCTGACGATACACACCTACGGCCTATTGGTGGCCACGGGGTTTCTGACGGGCATCTGGTGGTTGTCGCGGCTGGCCAAACAGGAGGGGATAGACGCGCAGGCGGCCATGGACACTGCCTTCTGGATCGTGGTGGCGGCCATCATCGGCTCGCGCGCCGCCTACGTGCTTATAAACGGCCGCTATTTCCTGGCCCACCCGCTAGAGGTGTTTTACATCTGGAGCGGCGGGCTGGTGTTCTACGGCGGGATGATCGGCGCGGTGATCGCCGGATGGTATTTCGTGCGGCGCTACAAGCTGGAGTTCAACCGGTTCGCCGACGCGGCGGCGCCGGGCGTGGCGCTGGGGCACGCCATCGGGCGGCTTGGCTGCCTGGCGGCGGGGTGCTGCTACGGCGTTCCCACGCAGGTTCCGTGGGCGGTGACCTTCACCGACGCCAAGTCCATCGCGCCCACCGGCGTGCCGCTGCATCCCACGCAGTTATACGACGCGGCCAACGAGCTTGTCATTTTCCTGATCCTCATGGCGCTGTGGCCGCGACGCGCGTTCAAGGGCCAGATATGGTGGACGTGGGCGGCGCTGTACGCCGTGGGGCGCTCCCTCGTGGAAATGTTCCGGGGCGACCCGCGGGGCGACTTTTTCGGCGGCGCGCTTTCCACCTCGCAAACGGTGGCGGTGGCCGTGGTGGCGCTGTCGGCGTACTTTTACCTTCAGGGTTTGCGTAGCCCGCGCGCGCGATGATCGTTGACGGGCGTAGCGAGGGGAAAAGGCTGGACCGCGTGGCGTCGTTCATCCGCCCGGACCTGTCGCGCTCGTACATCAAGAAGCTGATCGAGTCCGGCCACATCACCGTCAACGGCAAACCGGCGCGCCCCGCGCGCAAGCTGCGCGAGGGCGAGCGGGTGGAGGTGGAGGTTCCGGCGCCGGAGCCTTCCGCCGTCGAGCCCGAAGCGATGAAGCTGGACATCGTGTACGAGGACGACGACATCATCATCATCAACAAGCCCGCCGGGCTGGTGGTGCATCCGGGCGCGGGGCACACGCGCGGCACGCTGGTTTCCGGCCTGTTGGGCCACACCAAAAATCTTTCCGGCATCGGCGGCGTGCAGCGGCCCGGCATCGTCCACCGCATTGACAAGGACACCAGCGGCCTTATCGCCGCGGCCAAGAACGACAAGGCGCACCGGGCGCTTTCGGCGCAATTGATGGAGCGCGCCATGTCGCGCGTGTATATCGCCGTGGTCAAGGGCGGGCCGAAGAGTGATCAGGGCAGCGTCAGCGCGCCCATCGGGCGCCACCCGTCGCAGCGCAAGAAAATGACCGTGCGCGGCGAGGGGGGGCGCGAGGCGGTCACGCGGTACTGCGTGGTCCAGCGCCTGGAGGGCGCCAGTGTGCTGGAGTTGAAGCTGGACACGGGGCGCACCCACCAGATCCGCGTCCACATGCTCCATTTGAATTGCCCGGTAATGGGCGATGAAACCTACGGGCGGGGCGACAAGCGCAACCTGATTGACCGGCAGGCGCTCCATGCGTGGCGCTTGACCCTGCGCCATCCGCGCACCGGCGCGGAGTTGAGTTTTATCGCGCCCCTGCCGCGCGACATGCGGACGCTGATTTCCAGGCTGGGCGGCGACACCACGCCGTATTTGTAGGCGCTCCGCGAGCTTTCGCCAAAGCGGGCGGGGCATGCCCCGTTCTCTTTTTCCCCCTGCCTCTCTTGCCAAGGAGAGCTTTGCATAAGCCGGAATACGCCGCACTTTACTCGCCCTCTCCTCTGGAGGGAGAGGGTTAAATATTGACGGGCGCCGCCCGATGGAGTCATGCAAAGCTCCCGATCCCGGGGGGGGGGTAGAAAAGAGAACGCCCGCGGTCTTTCGGCCTACCCGCACAAGGGGCAGCGCAGGTCCGGCTTGCGGGCGGCGGCGGCTTCATCCAGACGGCGGCGGACGGAGGTTTGCGGCGCGGCCTTGAGCGACGCGGGATCGGACTTGGCCACCCGCGCGATTTCGATCATCGCGTCGCAGAAGGCGTCTATGGTCTCCAGGCTCTCCGTCTCCGTCGGCTCGATCATGATGGCGCCGTGGGCGATCAGCGGAAAGTAAATCGTGGGGGGATGGAAGCCGCGGTCAATAAGCCCCTTGGCGATGTCCAGCGTGGTGACGCCGTGTTCGTTCTGCGTGTGGTCGGTGAGCACCAGTTCGTGCATGGAGCGGCCCGCGTAGGCCACCTGGTAATGCCCTTCGAGGCGCGCGCGGATGTAGTTGGCGTTGATCACCGCGGCTTCGGTGGCTTCCACCAAGCCCGCCGGCCCCATGGAAAGGATATACGCCGCCGCCTTGACCAGCACGCCGACATTGCCGTGGAAACCGTGGACGCGGCCCACCGAATGGGGCCGGTCGAAATCAAGCGCGTAGGACTCGCCGCGCCGTGTCACCACGGGGATGGGCAGAAACGGCTCCAATTCGCGCGTGACGCATACGGGACCGGCGCCCGGCCCGCCGCCGCCGTGGGGCGCGCTGAAGGTTTTGTGCAGATTCAAGTGCGCCACGTCCACGCCCATGTCGCCGAAGCGGGCCTTGCCCACCACCGCGGCCAGGTTGGCGCCGTCGCAGTACACAAAGCCGCCGCGTTCATGGACGATGCGCGCGGCTTCGATGATGCCGCTTTCAAACAAGCCCAAGGTGTTGGGATTGGTGACCATCAGCGCGGCGACGGACTCATCCATGCGCCGGTCGAGTTCGGCCAGGTCAATCTTGCCGTCCGGGCCGCTTTTTATCGTCAAGGTTTCGTAGCCGCACAGGGCCGCCGAGGCGGGGTTGGTGCCGTGGCTGGAGTCGGGCAGCAGCACGCGGCGGCGCGCGGATCCCCGTTGTTCCAGCGCGGCGCGGATCATCAGAAGGCCGGTCAACTCGCCGCCCGCCCCCGCCGCCGGCTGGAGGGTGACGGCGTGGAATCCGGTGATCTCCAGCAGCCAGCGGCCCAATTCGTGAATGATGTTCAGCGTTCCCTGGCAGTCTTCATCTGGCTGCAGGGGATGCAGGCGAAGAAGGCCGGGCAGGCGCGCCACCGCTTCGTTGATCTTGGGGTTGTACTTCATGGTGCATGAGCCGAGGGGATACATGGCGGTATCCACGCAGAAATTCCACTGGCTCATGCGGGTGTAGTGGCGGACGACTTCGGACTCGGTAAGCTCCGGGAACCCGGTCAACTCGCCGCGCAACGCCGGGGCGGGGATAAGCGCGGCGGGGTCGGCCACGGGCCAGCCTCCCTCCGGCGGCGTATATCCGGCGCGGCCGGGCGAGCCGCGCCCGAAAATCTCCGGTTCGGTGAACACGATGCCGCGTTGCGCCTGGCCGCTCATCGGGCGAACTCCTTGAGAATGTCCGCGAGCCGGTCAATGGCCTCGCGCGAGTGAACTTCCGTGGCGCACCACAGCATGGCGCGGCCAAGCTGTGGGTACCAGCGGGCGAGATCGAGTCCGCCCACGATGCCCGCCTCGCGCAGCCGCCGGTTGATGACGGCCGGCTCCACCGGCGTGGCCACGGCCACCTCATTGAAGAAAGGCTTATCGAACAATAACCGGTACCCCTTGAGGGCCGAGACCCGCTCCGCGAGATAGCGGCAGGCGGAGAGGTTATGCAGCGCAAGCTGGCGCAGCCCCTGTTTGCCCAGCAGGCTAATGTGGATCGCGGCGGCGGTGGCCATGAGCGCCTGGTTGGAACAGATGTTGGAGGTGGCCTTTTCGCGGCGGATGTGCTGTTCGCGGGTGGCCAGGGTCAGGGTGTAGCCGGGTTTGCCCTCGGTGTCGGTGGTTTTGCCGGCCAGCCTGCCGGGCATCTGGCGCGCGTGGCGGCTTTGGGTGGCGAACATGCCCGCGCCCGGCCCGCCGTAGCAAAGCGCGCCGCCGAAGGAGCGTCCCTCGGCCACGGCGATGTCGGCCCCGAACTTGCCGGGTCCGGCCAGCAGGCCCAGCGCCACCGGCTCGGCGACGCCCACCACGTACAGGGCGCCCGCGGCGCGCGCGGCCTCGCCCAGCGCCTGCATATCCTCCACCACGCCGAGGGCGTTGGGGGACTGTATCACCAGCGCCGCCGTATCGGCGTCCAGCGCGCCGGTTTGCGTGGCGCCCTGTTTGGCGCAGGATAGCGTTTCGAGCCGCAGGCCAAGGTCCTGCGTATAGGTGGCGGCCACGTGGCGCCAATGGGGATGAACCAGGTCCGAGATGACCACCTTCTTGCGTCCGGTGATCCGCGCCGCCATGGTCACGGCC
>JACQZB010000146.1:6627-8471 GCA_016207925.1 Nitrospinota bacterium | reverse complement strand
ATAAGCGTGAGATGCCTTTACCGGCGCCCTGAGCGGAGCGAAGGGCCTTGCGGTTCAAAATTTCAAATTGAGACACTACTCTCCCATGCTCCCCCTTGACAAGGGGGGTACGTCGCCGCTTCGGCGGGAGGGGGTTCTTTCCTCGTAGGGCGCATCGTGATGCGCCCTCTTCACGGGGGCGATTCACGAACCGCCCCTACAAATGCCCCGCGCCGCGCTAAAAGAGGGATAATATAAATGTGGGGTGATGGTCTGTCCCGGCCATGTAGCCCACCAGGGTGGCGCGCATGAAAAAATGGCGGCTGTCGCTTGCTTTCGCCGCGTTGGCGGCGGGCGGGATGGCGCTGACTTCCTGCGGCGTGCACGGCACACTGGCCGCCTGCTCGTACTCCGTTTTCGGCCCCGTGGTCACGGTGGGTAACATCACCATGACCGACGGCATCACCATCTGCGCCACATGGGGCGACGCGGCGATTGTGCGCGGCGTCCAGACCAGCGGCGTCACCGTGGTGGTTCTGCCCGGCTCGTTCCCGGGCCGTTCGATCATCCCCTTCACGGCCACCGGCGAATTCATCACCATTGTACTGGACACGGGGGTTTCGTTCGTTTCGGTGGTGAACGCCGCGGGCGGCGAGGTCATCCGCCTCTTCTCTCCCGGCATCCCGGTCACGGTATGGTTGCCCGGCGGCCCGTACCTGTTCTATGTATGGGCGTGAATATCTCTATATCGAATACTGATATATGATATGCTACATGGGTGATCAGGAATTTTGCGGACACCGCCGCGCAGGACATTTTCAACGGCGTAGAAAGCCGTCATGCGCGGAAAATCCCCATGAATCTGCGCGGGAAAGTTCTCCGGCTTCTTGACCAAATCAACGCCGCGCCGGAGTTGGATGTCTTGAAAATTCCCCCGGGTAACAGGCTTGAAAAACTGAAAGGCCCCTTAAGGGGGTTTTGGAGCGCAAGGGTTAACGATCAGTGGCGGATCATTTTTGCTTGGAAAGAGGGCGACGCTTATGATGTGCGTGTCGCTGATTATCATTAAGAGGTAAGACGTATGTTGCCCAAGTACCGGCCCCCCACTCATCCGGGGGAAATGTTGTTAAAGGAATTCTTGGCGCCTATGGGCGTAACGCAGACGCAATTCGCCTCGCACTTGGGCTGGCCGTTCGCCCGGCTTAATGAAATCATCAGGGGAAAACGCGGCGTCACCGCGGATTCAGCCCTTGCCATAGGTGAAGCGTTAAAAACCGGTCCGGAGTTTTGGTTGAACCTGCAACGGGATTGGGACCTTTGGCATGTAAGCAAACGCCACAAACCTGTCGCGCCGCTAATAGGGATTGGCGCATGAAAAAAGAAACACCGTCTTCCAACAGCGAACACCGGTTGGCCGTGGTCAACGGCCACCTTATCACCCCCGCCGCCGTGATACGCGACGGGCTGATCCTCACCCGCGGCTCCCGGATAGAGTACGCCGGCCCCATGAAAAATTTCGTCACCCACGGGCTGGAGATCATAGACGCCCACGGCGGCTTCGTCTCCCCCGGCCTGGTGGACGCGCATACCCACCTGGGCGTGTACGCCGAAGGCGGCGGGCCGATGACCGAGGACGGCAACGAGATGATTGACCCCATCACCCCCCACGTGCGCGCCATGGACTCCATTGACCACACCGACAAGGCCTTCGAGGAGGCGCGCATGGGCGGCGTCACCTGCGCCATGGTGACCCCCGGCTCCGCCAACGTCATAGGCGGCGCGGCCTGCGCGGTGAAAACCTTCGGGCGCGTGGCGGACGAAATGGTGATCGCCCCCAACGTGGGCCTCAAGATGGCCATGGGCGA
>JACQZB010000146.1:0-6615 GCA_016207925.1 Nitrospinota bacterium | reverse complement strand
GAAAATCCAAAGCGCGTGTACGGCGGGGCGCAGAAGGCCCCCATGACCCGCATGGGCATCGCCGCGCTGCTGCGCCAAACGCTGGTGGCCGCGCAAAACTACCGCGACAAACTGCGCCATTCCAAGGGGAAAAAGGAACCCGCCGCGCGCGACCTTAAGATGGAGGCGCTGCTGCCCGTACTCGACGGCAAGCTGCCCGCCCGTATCCACGCCCACCGCGCCGACGACATCATGACCGCGCTGCGCGTGGCCGACGAGTTCGGGCTGAAGGTGGTGATCGAACACGCCACCGAGGCTTACAAAATCGCCGACATCCTGGCCCGGCGCAAGGTGGCCGTCAACATCGGCCCCACCACCACGGGCCGCTCCAAGGAGGAGCTGCGTAACCTGATCCGCGACAACGCGGTGCGCTGCATCCAGGCCGGCTGCATGGTGTCGCTGGTCACCGACCACCCCATCATCCCCGTGCAGGAATTGCGCGAGGAGGCCGTAAAGGTGGCCCGCAAGCTGCGGCCCAATCTGGACGCCGTGCTGGCCACCATCACCATCAATCCCGCGCGCACGCTGGGCCTGGCGGACCGCATCGGCTCGCTGCAACGCGGCAAGGACGCCGACATCGTGGTGTTCACCGCCTATCCGGTGGAGCCGCAGGCCGAAGCGAAAGTCACCATCATCAACGGCAAGGTCGCCTGGCGCGCGGAGGGGAGTGAGTAAGGTTATCGTCAAACAGGAAAACGGAGTTTTTCAACCCCGCGTTAGAGCAGTTTTACCAAAGCCGCGATAATGGCGATGGACGCCGCCATCATCCCGCCGAGTCGAATTGTCAGCCGGTTCTCAAGTTCCACAAGCCGGTAATTCATACGCTCCTCCAGCTCTTTTATATCGCGCTTGAGCGTGACTTCCAGTTCTTTCATATCGCGCGTCAGCGCTGTTTCCAGTTCTTTCAGATCCCGCTTGAGCGCCGCTTCCGACTCCTTTACATCGCGCGTCAGCGCCGTTTCCAGTTCTTTCAGATCCCGCTTGAGCGCCGCTTCCGACTCCTTTACATCGCGCGTCAGCGCTGTTTCCAGTTCTTTCAGATCCCGCTTGAGCGCCGCTTCCGACTCCTTTACATCGTGCGTTAGCGCCGCTTCCGACTCCTTTACATCGCGCGTTAGCGCCGCTTCCAATTCTTTGAGGTCCCGCTTCGTGGCGATGTTATCTTCAACAATCCGCGCCAGCGCATGAGCTTGCGCTTCGGCCTGTTTTTCTGTAAAGCCCGCGGCCTTAAGTTCGTTGGCGTATCCTAATGTGTCGAAAATCACTTTCATCGCTTACACCATCTGATTTCCAAAAATCTCCGCTGTGCGCCACAACACGAATATACGCCGTAAGCCGCATAAAGTCAAAACGATATTGGGACAAAAGTTATTATCGCCATCCGGTTTTACTCCGGCGGAATGTTGTCACAGCCATCGAATGTTGATTACAACCATCGGGTGAAAAAATAATTTTCCCCTCAAACCCTTTCACGCTTCGTCACTTACCTTGCCCAGCGGCTTTTTCCTCTAATCGTTCGCTTGTTTTTCCACAGGGCGCGCCGTACAATGCGCCTTTCTGGTGGGTTGGTCAACATGCACGCCACGGGTCTTTGGAAACAGGTCAAGTCCGAGCTTCGCAAGAAGCTTAATCCACACAACTACGAATCCTGGATCGAACCGATTTCCTGCGACGGATTCGATTCCGGCAAGCTGACCCTTGTCGTCCCCTCCACGTTTTTTGTGGACTGGATCGAGGAAAAATATAAAGACCTTATTTTACAGATCATTCAGGGTGAGGGGATCAACGGCGCCGCCCTGCGCTTCCAGGTCAGCCAGACGCCGGAACCCGCCGTCAAACCGGCGCCCCGCGAAGCCGAGGAGTCTGCCCCGCTCGCCAAACTCGCCGAGACGGCGAACCTTAGCGAAAAGCACGTCTTCGACAACTTTGTCGTCGGCAAGAGCAACGAGTTCTGCAACGCCTCCTGCAAGGCGGTGGCCCACAACCCGGGCAAAATCTACAATCCGCTGTTCATCTACGGGGGCGTCGGCCTTGGGAAAACGCACCTGTTGCAAGCCATCGGCATCGAAGTGCTGCGCCGCAACTCCAAGGCGAATGTTCTGTACCTCTCATCCGAAAAATTCGTCAACCTCCTGATCAACGCGCTCCAGCAGGGCAGGATGGAGGCCTTCCGCAAGCGGTTCCGCAGCCTTGACCTGTTGCTGGTGGACGACATCCAGTTCATCGGCGGCAAGGAACGCACCCAGGAAGAGTTCTTCCACACCTTCAACAGCCTCTTCGAAATGAAGAAGCAGATCGTCGTCACTTCCGACAAGTTCCCCAAGGACATAAAAAATCTCGAAGAACGCCTGCGCTCCCGCTTCGCCTGGGGCCTTATCGCCGACATACAGCCGCCGGAGTTGGAAATCAAGATCGCCATCTTGCGGAAAATCGCCCGGCAGAACGGGATAGATCTCGACGAGGAAGTCGCCGCCTATCTCGCCGGACGGATCAAGTCGAACATTCGCGAGTTGGAGGGCAGCCTTGCCCGCGTCATGGCCTATGCCTCGCTTACCGGAAGGGCTATTGACTTGGACTTGGTGGCCGATACGCTTAAGGGTATATACGACGACGCCTCAAAATCTGTTGACCTTAAGCAGATTCAAAAGGCCGTATCAGACTATTACTCGCTTAAAATCAGCGATCTGAAATCTAAAAGCCGGTCAAAAAACGTGGCCCTTCCCCGACATGTGGCCATATACCTCTGCCGTGAATTCACAAGCCTGTCATTGCCGGAGATCGGAAAAGCTTTCGGCGGACGCGATCACACCACAGTTATGCACGCCGTTGGCAAGATAAAGGGCGATATAGAAGTAAATACACAATTATACAATGAGATAAATGAAATTAAACGCGCTTTGGACTTGTGAAGAATCTGTTGAAAACTTTATCGCTACTGTCTAATAACCTGTACCGTGGTACAAACACACCTTTCTCCGGTGGAAAACCAAGGGTAACTGTGGAAAACGTAACCACTTTGCGCTACAATAAGTTACCTGTGTTTTTCACAGCTTTGGCTAGCCTATTCCTATTACTATATTTTTGGTTATATGGAAGATAACAACAAAGATTCCTATCAGGCAGAGTCCATAAAGATTCTTGAGGGTCTGGAGGCCGTCCGCAAACGGCCCGCCATGTACATCGGTGACAACACCATCCGCGGGTTAAGTCACTTGGTGTTCGAGATCGTGGATAACTCCATTGACGAAGCCTTGGCGGGGTATTGCAACCAGGTCGAGGTGGTCATTCACATAGACAATTCCATCACCATCTCCGACAACGGACGCGGCATCCCGGTGGACATCCATCCGGATACCGGCACTTCCGCCGCCGAGGTGGTGCTTACCAAACTGCACGCCGGCGGCAAGTTCGACAACAGCACCTATAAAGTCTCCGGCGGGTTGCATGGCGTGGGCGTATCGGTGGTCAACGCGCTGTCGGCGAATTTTTATGTGGAGATACGCCGCAACGGCAAGGTCTATTCGCAGACCTATAAAAAGGGGGAGCCGCAGGAGCCGCTTAAAGAAATCGGCGAGGCCAAGGGCACCGGCACCAAGATCACCTTCAAGCCAGACGGCGAGATATTCCCGGAGACGGAATTCAATTTCGAAATTCTTTCCGAGCGCCTGCGGGAATTGAGCTACCTCAACCGCGGCGTGCGGATCGCCATCAAGGACGAGCGCAGCGATAAGGCCCACGACTTTTTCTACGAGGGCGGCATCGTCGAATTCGTCGAGTACCTCAACCGCAACAAGAACCCGCTGTTCGCTCCGCCCATTTACATAACCGGGGAAAAAGACCGCGCCATAATGGAATTGGCGATGGTCTATAACAACGGCTACAAGGAGGATGTGTTCAGTTTCGCCAACAACATCCGCACGCGCGAGGGCGGCACGCACCTTTCCGGATTCCGCGCCGCGCTCACCCGCACCATCAACGCCTACGCGATCGGCGCCAACCTTATCAAAAAAGAGGCGCAGATCACCGGCGACGACGTGCGCGAGGGGTTGACCCTGGTCCTTTCCGTGAAAATCCCCAATCCGCAATTCGAGGGGCAGACCAAAACCAAGCTGGGCAACGCCGAGGTTCAGGGCATGGTCGCCGCGCTGGTGAACGAGTCGCTGACCCAGTACTTCGAGGAACACCCGCGCGAGGCGCGCCTGGTGGTGCAGAAGGCGACCATGGCCGCCGCCGCCCGCGAGGCCGCGCGGCGCGCCAAGGAGCTGACAAGGCGCAAGGGCGCGCTGGAAGGCGGCCTTCTGCCCGGCAAGCTGGCCGACTGCCAGGAAAAGGATCCCGCCCTGTGCGAGCTGTTCATCGTCGAGGGCGACAGCGCCGGCGGCTCCGCCAAACAGGGGCGTGACCGCAAGTTCCAGGCGATCCTGCCGCTCAAGGGCAAAATCCTCAACGTCGAAAAAGCCCGCTTCGAGAAAATGCTGACCAGCGACGAAATTCGCACGCTGATCACCGCCCTTGGCTCCGGCATCGGCAAGGACGATTTCGACATCTCCAAGCTACGCTACCACCGCGTCATCCTGATGACCGACGCCGACGTGGACGGCTCCCACATCCGAACCCTTTTGTTGACGCTGTTCTTCCGCCACATGGACGAAATCATCCGGCGCGGATTCCTGTACGTCGCCCAGCCGCCGCTGTACCGCGTCACCAAGGGCAAATCCGGACGCTACATCAAGGACGACGCCGAGTTGGACGCCTGGCTGCTGGAAAGCGGGCTGAAAGGCCGCGCGCTCACCTACGGCGGCGGGCGCATCGAGGACGAAACCACGCTGCGCAACATCATCCGCAAGATGATTGACTTCGGCAAAATGCTCGGCAACCTGGCCCGCCGCGGCTATCCGGAAGAAGTGGTGGAGGCCATGCTCGCCCGCAACCTGATGGACAAGGAGTTTTTCGTGGACCGCGCGCGGCTTGAAAACCTGGCCGCCGCCCTGGGCCGCGAAAGCGCCGGAGCGCAGGTGGTGGAGGACCTGGAGCACGGCGGCTTCGCCCTGGAGTGGAACGACCGGCGCTCCGGCCTGCGCCGCAAGATCAACTGGGACCTGACGCTCTCCGCCGAATACCAGATGGCCCACGCCATCCGCCGCCAGATCGAGGCCTACGACCTGCCCCCGTTCACCTTGACCGGCGGCGGGGACGAAGTGACGCTGCCCAGCCGCGCCGCGCTGGTGGACTACGCGCTCAAGACCGGCAAGGAAGGGATCAACGTCCAGCGCTATAAAGGCCTGGGCGAAATGAACGCCGAGCAGTTGTGGGAAACCACCATGAATCCGGATTCCCGCGCGCTGTTGCAGGTGCGCATCAACGACGACGTGGAGGCGGACGACATTTTCACCGTGCTCATGGGCGACCAGGTGGAGCCGCGGCGCGAGTTCATCCAGTCCCACGCCCTCGAAGTGCGCCAGTTGGACATTTAGCGGTCTGTGGAGTCATTTTTCAGCGGTACGCTTTTGGCTCCCCTCTCCCCCGGAGGGAGAGGGTGGCCGGAGGCCGGGTGAGGGGGGACGTGAAAATCCAGTACCGCGCCGTATTGGCGCTGGCTACCGTTCTTCTCCTTACGGCCCTGTCCGCCCGCGCGCAGTTTTTCATGCCGCCCCAAACAAAACCCAAACCGCTGGTGATCCTCGATCCCGGCCACGGCGGCGCGGACCTGGGCGCGCGCACCTCCAAGAACTATGTGGAAAAGGATTTCACCCTGCGCCTGGCGCGCGCGGTGAAAGACCGCCTGGAACAGGACGGCGCCGCTGACGCCCTGCTCACGCGGGAGACCGACCGGGAGCTTTCCCCCTTGGCCCGGCTGGAATTTGTCAACGCCCGCAAAGCCGGCATGTTCATTTCCCTGCATGCGGACGGCGGCGCAAAGCTGCGCTCGCATCCGCTCAAGATTTTCATCCATAAACCGGAACCGGCCAACGCCGCGCCGCCGCCGGGACCGTGGGACAGGCAGGGCGACCCTTACGCGCCGGAGAGCGGTAAACTGGCCGCCACCATGGCGCCACGGCTGGAATCCGCGGCGGGAAGGAAGGTGGAAATCGCCGCCACTTCCCTGATGGGCCTTGGCGGCGCGGGTATGCCCGCCGCGCTGGTGGAGGCGGCGGACTTCTCCAATCCAGAAGACGCCATCCGCGTGGAGGATGACGCCTATCTGGCCAAACTTGCCGATGCGGTGGCGGGCGCCGTCATGGAATATCTGCGCGTCAAGGGGGCGCGGAATCCATGAAACCTCTCCCGCCGCTTTCGAGCTACACCGGCTGGTTGGCGGCGCTGGTGTTCGCCCTGCTGGCCGCATGGTTCGCCTTGGGCGGCCCGATAGACCTGGCTTCGCATCGGCAGGTAACGTCCCACCCGTCCGGGCGCTCCGTGTCGCCCGCCAGCGGCGAGCAACGCGCCATAACCATCTATCTGCCCGGCGATGACGGCGGCGCGCTTGTCCCGCGCGGCGCAAGCGTGGCCGCGGAAGCGCCCGTGGCGGATCAGGCGCGCGAAGCGCTGACGGAGCTGGCGAAGTTCGACGCCTCG
>JACQZB010000150.1 GCA_016207925.1 Nitrospinota bacterium | reverse complement strand
GGACGGGCCAAGGCCAAACTGGAATTGCTCCATTTCGCTTGTTCGCTGGACGACTTGAGAATCCCGCCCGGCAACAAACTCGATGCGTTAAAAGGAAACAGGCGCGGGCGTCACAGCATCCGTGTGAATGATCAATACCGCATCTGCTTCAGGTTCGAAAAGGGCTTTGCCCATGATGTGGAAATCGTTGACTATCATGATTGAAGGAGCGCGAACCATGCCGGAAAGAATCGGGTTCCCGGTGACACATCCCGTAATCGTGCTCTGGGGCGAGTTCCTCAAACCCTTGGGCGTCACCCAAACAAAGCTCGCCCGTGATACCGGCATGAGCTATCTGCGCGTCAACGAGCTGCTCAACGGCAAGCGCGGTTTTACCCCGGACACCGCCTTGCGTGTGTCCAAATACCTTGGCACCACGGCGGAAATGTGGCTCAACTGGCAAGCCGCATACGACCTCCAGCATACGGAAAAAATTCACCGGGCCGATTACCGGAAAATCCGCGCCCTGGCCAGCGCTGTATAACCAATCAAAGTTCGCACGGCGAACTGGGAAAAGTGAGCGAATAGCCATGGAACCCTCCGCCGCCGCGTTGACCGTATGGATTTTCGCCGGGGTGTACCTGGCCATGCTCCTGGGCCGCATCCCCGGCCTGGGGCTGGACCGCTCCGGCGCGGCGCTGTTGGGCGCCATCGCCGTCATCGCGGTGGGCGCCGCCGGTACCGGCGAAGCCTGGCGCGCGGTGGACGTGCCCACGGTGGCGTTGTTATTCTCTTTCATGGTCATCTCCGCGCAGTACCGGCTTGCGGGGTTTTACACCTATGTCACCCGCAACATCGCCGCGCTCGACGTCGCCCCGGAGCGGTTGCTACTCTATCTCATCTTCCTCGCGGGCGGCTTGAGCGCGCTGCTTGCCAACGACATCGTGTGCCTTGCGGCCGCTCCCGTACTCATTGAAACGCTCTACCGGCGCGGGTTGAATCCGCTCCCTTTCCTTCTGGCGCTGGCCTGCGCCGCCAATGTCGGCTCCGCCGCCACGCTGATCGGCAATCCCCAGAACATGCTCATCGGCCAAACCTTGCGGCTCGATTTCGCCGCCTACCTTGCCCTCGCGGCGGTCCCCTCCACTTTGGGACTGGTGATCGTCTGGTGGTGGGTGGTCCGCGTGACGCCGCCGGACGGGTGGCGGGCGCCGCGGCGGGAAATTGAAATCACCGCGCCCGTATTCAATCCGTGGCAGGCCGCCAAAGGCATAACCGTGCTTATTATGGCGGTGGGCGCGTTCCTGGTCACCCCCTGGCCACGCGAGGTGGCCGCGCTGGCCGCCGCGGGCATCCTGCTTCTGTCGCGTAAAATGAGCTCACGCGAAATGCTGGGGCTGGTGGACTGGCATCTCATTGTCCTGTTTATGGGATTGTTCGTGGTCAACCACGCCATCGCCAAAACAGGCTATGTGGAAAGCGCCCTCGGCGCGCTGATGGGGTGGGGACTGGACGTTCGCCAGCCGGAATGGATGTTTATATCCGCCGTGGCGCTCTCCAATCTCGTGTCCAACGTCCCCGCCGTCATGCTGCTGCTGCCCGCCGCGCGGGATCCGCTGGCGGGGCCGGTGCTGGCCATGGCCTCCACCCTTGCCGGAAACCTGTTCGTTGTCGGCTCCATCGCCAACATCATCGTGATTGACCAGGCGGCGCGCCTTGGGGTCTTCATTACGTGGAAGGATCATTTTAAGATCGGCGGGCCGGTGACCCTGTTCACGCTGGCGCTGGCCGCGCTGTGGCTGTGGCTTGCCCCGGCGATTGGGTTGGTGTGAGGAACAAACGATGACATCACCACACGCTCCATTCACTGCCTTGAAATCCGTTCTTACCGGCGCGGGATTCACCATAAGCAAGGAATCTCCGGACGGCTTTACCGCCGAATCCACTGTCACGCTGGCCAAATGGGCGCTTGGCTCACGCAAGGCGCGCCGCAGGATTTCGATCCGGCTCGACGCCGGAACGCGGACCGTCCATTTGCGCGAAGCGCTAACGGAGACTTCCCTCGGCTTCCCGCCTCCCGCATTCCTCTCGGAGTCGTGGAAACAGAAGGGCACGCGGAAAACGGCCACACTAGCGGGTCATGGCCCCGGCGGCGGGGGTGAAATCCGGTTTGGGGAATTACGCGATGAATTGAAGTCCCTCGTAGAGCGCGCCGGCTGGCGCTTTATGTACGAAGCGGCCGTGGCGCCGTAACTCCGTCTATCTCCCGTCCCGGTAATGCATAAGCGGCATCGGGCCGGAAGCGAATTCCCCCAAACGTTCCGGCCCCGCTTCTTTCAGCCGCGCCATCAACGCGCGGCTGTCGGCGATAAGCCGGACAATATCCAGTTCCACCTGCTCCGGATCCACATGCGAAAGATAGCCGGTCCCCGTCTCCAGCAACGACACGGCGCCAGCCCAACGGGGCGCGTCCTTGATCTTGTACAACGCCACGGCGATCTGGATCAACCCATGGTAATAATCGCGCTCGGCGCCCTTTTTTGTCCTCCACACCCCTTCAAGCTCGTCGTGGCACTTGAAGTATTTACCCGCGTTAAAGGACTCCACGCCCTGCCGGGCGATTTGGGGCAGTATGAACATGGCCGTCACCCCTCCCGTTCGCTGAGCATAACCCCGCAGACGGCAACCGCAAGCCCCATGGCAATGGCCGCCGGGCCATCGTTGATTGCGGTTTTGGTCTGATGGATGACCGCGAGAAAAAGGATGGGGGACACGGTGGCGGCGATTCGTAGCGGCGCGCGCCATGAAATCTTGTCAAGCGCCGCCGTCACGAAACCCCAGCCGAAAAACGCGCCAGCCCCGATATGCAGCAGGTAGGAACGCGCCAGGCCGGCGTCCAGCGATGTCACGTCTATTCCGCTCCCCGCCAGCCGCCAAGCGCCCAGCGCCGCCAAGGCCGCGCCGGTGAGCGCGATAACCATCCGCCGCTTGTTCATTTCCCCACTATATCGCGGCGGGATACCTTTCGCATGGCGGCGCTCAAGGATTTTTTTAATGCGCCGCCGCATGGCGATTCGTAGCAAGGCTTGTCCTGCCCTCTTTGCTGGGGGGCGATTCATGAATCGCCCCATGGGAGCGCGGGCGTCCCGCTTGCCCAAGGCCGGCCAGAGGCCGGCGCGCCCAAAAAGGGCGCGTCAAGCGCCGCCCCTACAATCCGTCATCGCGAGGATCGCGTAGCGATCCGTGGCGATCTCAAATTCGAGATTGCCGCGTCGCCTCCGGCTCCTCGCAATGACCGTGGTATGTACGCATTCGTTCTCCCGTAGGGGCAGGGTTTACCCTGCCCGTGTTCGTAGCGACCGCGGTTGCTACAACCCCGCGCCGCGCCCGGCTTGCGCTTGACAGGGAATACAGTCGCTCTCTCCGCTTTCATGGCGGGGAGAGGAGGAGTAATTGAAGACCGCGTAGTGATAACGCGCTATGGCGGGCGGTTATTACAGATTATCGCCGTGGTTTGATCGCTTTCTTCGGCTCGCACACAAGGCCGGTGATGGCGCACTCTTCCAGCAGGATGGCCCGCAACGCTGTCCGGGCACGGGTCAGCCCCGTGCGCGCGGCGCCTTGCGAGACACCTTCCCGCGCGGCGATTTCGCGGATAGAGCATCCCTCAATATCCTTGAGGATCACAAGCCGCCGGTAGCGCTCCGGCAAACGTTCCATCCGCGCGCCGATGCAGTCAATCATCTCCTTGCGGCTGGCGGCCGATTCCGGCTCGTTGGCCGGATGCGCGCGCCGCGCGGCCCACGACTGCGCGTGGCGGCGGCGCAGGGCCGCGTCGCGGGCATGGGCGCGCCGATTGTCCACGAACACCCTCACCGCGATGGCGAACAGCCAGGTGGAAACCGCGGCCTCGCCCCGGTAGCCGTCCCACGCACGGGACGCCTTTAAATGCGCTCCTGGATCATCCGGCGCAGATTATCAAGGGGGACAACGCCGGTGACCTGGTGGACAGGCGCGCCGTTCTTGAAAAAAATCATCGTGGGGATGCTTTTCACACCGTACTTGCCGGTGGTGGCCCGGTTCGCGTCTATATCCAGTTTCCCGATGTCCACCTTGCCGGTGAACTCCCCGGCCAACAGGTCTATCACCGGCGCGATCCGGCGGCAGGGGCCGCACCATGTGGCCCAGAATTCAACGACGGTAAGCTTGCCGGATTTGAGCGCGGCCTTTTCAAAGTTGGCGTCGTTGTACAGTTTCACCGCCGCGGACATGGCCGGCGCTTCATGGCTCTGTGCGGTGTCCTTGGGTTTTTCATCAATAAACGAATAGTTCGCGCCCTCGGTGTTATCCATTACGGTGGAACGCCCCACCGGCTTAAATTTCCCCCCGGTGGCCTGTTCCCTGTACCGGGACGGAATTTCTGAGGGCGAATCGGCGAAATGGACGTTGCCCTCGCCGTCCACCCATTTATAGAAATCGGCGGCATCCGCCACGGGCGGCCAAGCGCAAAGAATAGCCGCCAAACCTGAAACGAATACCAGCGCCACCCGGCGCGCGGCGTGTGTGGTATCCATGACGGCCCCCTGATAGAACCACATCATCCTATATATAGAGCGCGCCGCCATCACTTCGGAGGCAGTGACCGCGCGAATCCTATCCCGGCCTCCACCCATTTCTTCAACGCGGCGGGGGTTTTTATCCCCTCGCGGGCGACATAAATCATCCCCCTAAGCGGCTTGCCGGTAAAATCCATTGTCCGGACGTGCGGCGCCCGCAGGCAGGCTTTGTAATTGTCCGGGCCTACGCGGACCATCAACATATCGTCAACCACGCCAAGGGCCATGTTGCCGTTAAGCAGGATGCAAAGGCCGCCAAACATTTTTTTCGTGATGACGCCCCGGCGGCCCTTGAGCAGACCTGTTATCCGTGCGGCAAGTTTTTCATCGTATGCCATTCACCGCGCCCCCATCTTGCCAGACAGGGGTATTATACCAAAAGTCATCCGTATATCCCGCCTCCTCACGGGCATGAAAAATGGTAACGTTGAAGCGTTAAGGCTTATGGCAATGGCGGGAAAATGGCGACAAGTTCTATTGGGCACGTCCGGCATGTGATGTCCCACATAATCGCGAATCAGCCGCAAAGCGTTCTGGACGTAGGCGTCGGGTTTGGCCGGTGGGGTTTTTTATGCCGGGAAATGCTCGATGTGTTTCCCGGACGTGTCCGCAAGGAGCAGTGGCGCGCGCGGATCGAGGGCATCGAGATTTTTAAGCCCTACCTGCAAGACCACCAGCGGCACATCTACGACGCAATCCATATCGGCGACGCAAGGGATGCGCTGCCTTCGCTTGGCATGTTCGACATTGTGATTATCGGCGACATGCTGGAGCATTTATCCAAGGATGACGGTTGGGGGCTGTTCCACGCCGCGATGGGCAAGGCGAATATCGGCCTTATTCTTAACCTGCCCATGGGCAAGGAATGGCTACGCGAGACCAACTCCGAAAACAAACATGAAGACCACCTTTCATGGTGGAGGCTGGACGAGTTCGCCGATTACCGGCCGGATACGTACTTGACCAAGCTAGGCGGACTTGATCACGCCTCGATGTTCATCAAATCCCGCGATTATGGCTACGCGCGCCTGCTGGAGGAAGGCGAGTCCGCCGAAACCGCGGGCGACGCCCGCGCTGCTCTCCGGTGTTACAACGAAGCCGTCGCCTCGCTTCCCGGCAGGGAGGAGGCGTATTGTTCGCTGGCGAACGTCCATTTGGGCGCGAACGCCTACAATGATGCGTTGCAGGCGTTGACCGCGCTGACGGCGGCGTGCCCAGCGTACTCGGCAGGACGGCTGATCCTGGCGAATTTGCAGTCAGCGTTGGGACAAAAAGAAGCCGCCAGGAAAAATCTGGTGATACTGCTCGGTGGCCCCTCCATCAGCGATGACATCGCTAGCGCCGCCCGATCCGCCCTAAGCCGGCTGGAGCAGAGTTAATCTCAGCCCGGTTTTGCGTCACTGAAGCGTTTTCCCCGCTGTGTGAAAATCAGTCGAAACTACTGTCCACATTCAAGGCGCCTGTCAGATTTCAGCATCCGGCCAAACGCCCGGCAACCTTGCATATGGCACTGATATATCAGCATTACGCACCTGCGGCACGAGCTATGCAACTTTGTTAAAGTGACTGGCGATCAGGATGTCGGACGCGTAGTTCTGGCGGGCCGGTGGTGATGGACAATGGTTCCGCCGCATGATGGCGGAATGATGGAGATAGACGATGACAATACATTCGTTCTACTTTGTGTTTTACGCGGTGATAGCCACGTTTGTCGCCGCGATGATGGCCCACGGATACTACATACGCTATAAACGCGAAGGCGTTCCGGCGAATTACACGCTGATCGCGCTTGTCGCGGGCGTTGCCTTGGCCATGTGGACGGGCGCCTCCGTGATGGAGCATGTGTACGAACCGACCGCCACGACCGCCGGGCTTGCGCGGTTCTTCCTTGGCGTATGGTTAAGCGTGGGCGCCGCCGCGCCGGTGTATGTGTTCATGAGGAAACAGCGGGCGTTCGTTTCATAAAATAGAGCGTTCGCTACAAACAAAAAAGCCCCGGAGCCATCGCAGGTTCCGGGGCTTTTATTTTTTAATGCCGGCGGCGTCCTACTCTCCCACACCGTCGCCAGTGCAGTACCATCGGCGCTAAGAGGCTTAACTTCCGTGTTCGGGATGGGAACGGGTGTTGCCCTCTTGCTATGACCACCGACAAAATTGTGATCGGGTTGTGGCCCTCCCCAGGCCAAGGGCGCCGCGGGGGTTCTTTGATGTTGTGGGGTTTTCTGGCGTTACTGCAAAAGAGAGCGTATGAGAAAGATTTAGATCAAGCCAATCGGCCGATTAGTACTGGTCAGCTTCGCGCGTCGCCGCGTTTCCACACCCAGCCTATCAACCTCGTAGTCTACGAGGGGCCTCATGGGGATATCTAATCTTGAGGTTGGCTTCCCGCTTAGATGCTTTCAGCGGTTATCCGTTCCCGACATAGCTACCCGGCGGCGCCCCTGGCGGGACGACCGGAACACTAGAGGTCAGTCCACCCCGGTCCTCTCGTACTAGGGTCAGATCCTCTCAAATATCCAACGCCCACAATGGATAGGGACCGAACTGTCTCGCGACGTTCTAAACCCAGCTCGCGTACCGCTTTAATGGGCGAACAGACCAACTCTTGGGACCTTCTCCAGCCCCAGGATGCGATGAGCCGACATCGAGGT
>JACQZB010000142.1 GCA_016207925.1 Nitrospinota bacterium | reverse complement strand
GATCACCTCGATCCCCTCGTGGTGGCAAGCCTTAACCAGTTCCTTGAATTCGCGCAACTGGCCGCCTTGCGCCCCGGAGGCGGCGTAAGAAGCCTTGGGGGCGAAAAAGGCGGTAGTGGAGTATCCCCAATAGTTCACCAGCCGCGCTCCGGTGGTGGGGTCCAGGCGTTCAATTTCGCTTTCGAAAAACTCCTGAACCGGCATCAACTCTATCGCGTTGATTCCGAGGCGTTTAAGGTAGGGCAATTTGCCGATCAGACCATGAAAAGTGCCGGGACGCTCCACGCCGGAAGAAGGGCTTTTGGTAAAACCCCTGACGTGAAGTTCGTAAATGACAAGGTCCTCCATCGCCACATTGGGGGGATGGTCGCCTTCCCATTCAAAGTCGTTATCGGCGATGGCGCAACGAAGACGGCTGCTTGTTTTTGGCCGTCCGTCATAGGTGACCAGGGCGTAGTGATCCCCCCACCCTTCCGCGCCGGTGATGGCATGGGCGTAGGGGTCTATGAGATACGCCTCCGGATCGAACCGGTTGCCCATTTCAGGGTCCCAGGCGCCGTCCGCCCGGAAAGCATACCTGACCTTGGCGGGGTCAATACCAATAACCAGCATGTGCCAAATCTGGCCGGTGCGGTTGGCGGCGGGGTCGAAAGCGATTTCAAGTGATTGTTTTTCCGATCCCATATCAAATAACAACAAGGTCAACGAATCCGCATGGCGGGAGAACACGGCGAAATTGATCCCTTCGGGGGTCAGGCTTGCGCCCAAAGGCAGCGGGGCGCCCTTTTTGACCTTGATCCCTTCTCCCATATCCACAAGTTGCGGCATAGTGGCTTGGTTATAGCATGAACTTTGCGGCCATGCCACACTTGAGGGGGGTTATAAAGATAACTCAAATAATGTTTGACGGTTAGGGGCCGGTATGCTACGATTTGGACACAGTGGAACCCGGTGAGTCAAGGCACAGAGGGGATGAAAAACCGAAATCGTAGAAGCGCTCGTGTTGTTGCCAAAGTTGTCAAGGCGGTCAAGAGTGTCAATGTGGCGGCCAAGGTTCGTCCGGCGCCGCGCACGGTGTCCCGCATCAACCTGCGGGAGATCGCCCGGAATGGTTTTAAGGTCGGCTCCAAGGTCATTTATCCCTCCCATGGGCTTGGGATAATCGAAAAGATCGAGGAACGCGAGGTCGCGGGATTGGAAGACGCTTATTTTATCATCCGGTTGCAGAAAAACGGGATGACCATCATGGCGCCCATCCGCTCCGCGCAAGTGGTGGGGTTGCGGCAGATCATCGCCACCAAGGAAGTGCCCAAAATTATGCGCATCCTGCGCAACGGTGTGGCCGACCAGGACTTGGAACCCAACTGGAACAAACGGCAAAAAGCGTTTCTTGACAAGATCAAGACCGGCTCGTTGACCGAAGTCGCCAGCGTGTACCGCACCTTGTTCAAGCTGAAGGAATCCAAGGGATTGTCGTTTGTCGAGCAACAGGTGTTCGAAAACGCCCATCACCTGATTGTCAGTGAAATCGCCGAAGCCAAGGGCATCAACGAGGACAAGGCGGTAAAGTTGGTGGGCCAGGCTCTGGCGAACTGACGCGCCACCCATGGGCGCCCCGGCGCGCGTGACCGCCTCCTTTTCGTGATCCGGCGATGGTGGTCTCCGCTGTTTTGAAAAAAATTGGCGTGCTCGGCGGCCTGTCCGACGAAGATCTGGACGATATCGTCCACCACGTCACCCCCGTATCCGTTGAAAAAGGCTCCTACCTTTTCTATCGCGGGGACGCTTCCACCGGCGTGTATCTTGTCGCCAAAGGGTCGCTGCAGATCATCATAGACAACGACTCCAACAAGGAGATCATCGTCTATACCATTTACCAGGGCGACATCGTCGGCGAGATG
Source organism: Nitrospinota bacterium (assembly GCA_016207925.1). GTDB lineage: Bacteria > Nitrospinota_A > UBA7883 > UBA7883 > UBA7883 > JACQZB01. The sequence continues at coordinate 2,186 of JACQZB010000142.1, read as the reverse complement.
ACCATGTTCACCGAGGCGCGGCGCACCGCCACCGCCATCGCCCTGGAAGAGTGCAAGCTGTACAAGATCAAGAACGCCAAGTTCATCGAGCTTATGGGCCAATACCCCGCCATCGGGGTCAACCTGCTCAAGATACTTATCGAGCGCCTGCAGGCGGCCAACAACATGATAGAACGCCTGGGCACCATGGACGGCGGCGAACGGGTGATAAGCTTCCTCAAATCGCTGGTGATGCGCGAGGGGGCGCTCAAGGATGGGTATTATTACCTGCCCAGAAAGCCCACGTACCGGCAAATCTCCCAGCGCCTGGGGCTTTCGGAAAAAACCGTGTACCGCACCATGAGCGCGCTGGCGCACTCCGGCGCCATCAAGCTGCGCGGACGCCAGCTTTTCATAAAACCTTCCGCGCTATCCGTGCAGGAATGACCCGCGCCTTGCCGCAGGCCGCCCTGCTGGCGGCGCTTTTCTCCCTTATGGCATGTTCGGGGCAGGCGGAAAAGCTGCGCGATCAGGCCATTCAGCAAGCCGCGCAGGAGGCGTTGGACAAGGCGGCGGGCGCGGCGGGCGCGCGCGCCACGCTTACCGGCGAAGGGGTCAACATTTCCGTGGGCGGGCAGGACTTCAGCCTGACCGCGGGCGGAGCGCCACAAGAGAACGCCGCGGCGCGCGCCTTGCCGGTGTTCCCCGGCGCGCGGCTGGTCTCCCGCGTCCAAGGCCAGGCAGAGGCGTCGCTGATTTTTGTCACCGGCGAGACGGCGGAGAAGGCGCTGGCTTTCTACGAAACGGAGTTGGCCACCCGCGCGTTCATCAAGGAGGGAGGCGTATCCGACGGCGAGCGGTTCAGCGCCTACTGGGGCGACGGGGCCACGCGGATCAGCGTGTTCGCGTTCCACCGCGCCCGCGAAAAGGACACCCTGCTCACCCTGGTGGTGGCGGAGGCGGGATCACCGGCGCCGTGAGGTGGTACGCTTCGTTCGCGTCCCTATGCCGCGATCCCTTCCACCATTAGATGGCTTACGTCAGCGCGTTGGCTGGCGTGCTCGAACGTGAGCGCAAGCACGTTCCCCTCGGCGTCCACATCAAGAATGGTGTTTTCATCAAGATCGCGGGATTCGGCGACGTCATGAGCGCGGAACTCGATGTACAACGTGTCGGTGTCCTTAAAATACTGAACTTTCATGGCTCGTAACCACGGTCGAAAAAGGCGTTGTGAACTGTTTCTCCATCTGGCAGCAGGATAACCCGAAGCCGCCTGCCGCCCATTTCATCTATCGCCGCCCAGCGGCGTATTCTGCCGTCGGACTGGACATGCTCCCGCTCCGGCGATTGAATAACGCGCCGGATCCATTCATCCCTGATGATAGCGCGGTCAGGGCGCGTCCGGATTGTGTGAAAGTATCTTGTTACTTTCACCGTCATGTATTATACCTGTTACCGTGCGCAACGGCGCGTAATTTTAATTACAACGGGTACGCATGGCGTGTCATGGTCAAGTTCCGCGCCGTCCGCGAAAAGGACACCTTGCTCACCCTCGTGGTGGCGGAGGCGGAACCGGCGGCGCCGTGATACGCACCTTTATCATCAATCCCCGCGCGGGGCGGGGGCTTGCTCCGGCGGACATCGCCGCGATGGAAGCGCGATTCCGCCCCCTGGGGCCGGCGGAATTCATCATCCCCGCAAGCCGTGAGGAGACGTCCGCCGCCACGCGCGCGGCATTGATGAAGGGCGCGGATCAGATTATCGCTGTCGGCGGCGACGGCACGGTCAACGCCGTGGTCAATGGATTTTTTGAAAACGGCGTTCCAGTAAAGCCGGAGGCGCGGCTGGCGGTGTCATGCTCCGGGAGCGGCTGCGACTACTACGCCTCGATCACCAAAGCGGCGCCGGGGACGGATTGGCGCGAGTTGGTGGCCTGTCACGGCGTGCGCTGGGTGGATGTGGGGCGCATCCGGTTCGCCAACGCCGCGTATGGCGAGCGTATTTTTATCAACATGGCCAGCGCGGGCATGATCGCCGACGTGGTGATAAAACGCGAACGTTGGAACGGCTGCCTGCCCGATTGGCTGGCCTACACCATCCCTTCCGCGATGAGCCTGTTCACCTTCCGCCCGCGCGCCATGGAGATCGTGGTGGACGGCGAAGCGCGGCGCCTCGAGGCGCTGGCGGGGTCAGTGTCCAAGGGGTCT
>JACQZB010000025.1:4009-25359 GCA_016207925.1 Nitrospinota bacterium | reverse complement strand
GGGGAGTTGGAGGAGTCGTACCGCAAGTTCCAGGAGCTTTTCGACTATGCGCCGGTCGGCTACCTGGTGGTGGACCGGGCCGGCCTGATTCTGGACGCCAACGTCACCGCGGCGCGGATGCTGGGCGCGGCAAAACGCTCGCTGACAGGCAAACCGCTGCGGCTTTTTGTCACCCGCGGGGCGCGCGCGCAATTCGACGAATACCAGCGCGTCACCATGGAAGGCAAGTCCATGGAGACGGAACTGCCGATGACCGGCCCGGACGGCGAGTTCATCGCGCTAATGGGCGCCGCGCTGATCCGCGATGCCGGGGGGAAGGTCACGGCGCTGCGGATGACCATCGCCGACGTCACCGCGCGGCGGCGCGTGGAACATGAGCGGGCCATACTGGCCGCCGCCATCGGTCAGGCGGCGGAGTCGGTGATCATCACGGACCGCGACGGGGTTATCCAGTACGTCAACCCGGAGTTCACGCGCGTCACCGGCTACACGGCGGAGGAGGCGGCGGGGCGGACGCCGCGCATCCTCAAAAGCGGCGCGCACGGCCCCGAATTTTACGAGGCGATGTGGGTAACCCTGCGGCGCGGCGAGGTGTGGAAAGGGGTCATCATCAACCGGCGCAAGGATGGCGGCCTGTTCGAGGAGGAAGCCACCATATCTCCCGTGTACTCCGCGGGCGGCGCGCTGGTCAACTTTGTGGCCATCAAGAAGGACATCTCGCGCGAGGCGCGGCTGGCCAAGGCGCGCGAGTATTTCGCCTCCATCGCCAGCCACGAGCTTAATACGCCGCTGGGCAAGCTGGAACTGATCCGCATGAGCCTGCGCGGCCTTCGCGTGGCGCCGGAAAGCGCCGAGGCGCTGGAACGCGCCGCGCGGCTTACGGGGGAGTGCCATGACGATTACGGGCGGATCGCCTCCGCGACCGCGGCCTTGACCCGGTTGAGCGATTTCGGCAATGGGGCGCCGCTACGTCCGGTGAACCTGGCGGTCGCGCTGCGCGGCGCCGCGGACTACGTGACCTCCACCATGGCCGCGGACCAGCGCAAGGTGAAACTGTTGCTGGAAATTGAGTCCGCCGCCCGCGGGCTTACGTTGCTGGGCGACCACGAACTGCTGTTCCGCGCGTTTCAGGAGGCGGTGGGCAACGCCGTAAAGTTCACCCCCGACGGCAAAGCCGTCACCGTCCGGATAGGGTGGGGGCGGGGGGTGGCGCGGGTGACCATCACGGACGAAGGGGTGGGAATTTCCCCGGATAAAATCGAGACACTCGCCGAACCGTTTTATTCGCTGGAAGATCCGCGCCACCATTCGGGGGGGCGCTACCGTTTCCGCGCGGGCGGGTTGGGGCTGGGGCTTTCCATCGCGCGGCTGGTGGTGGACTACCATGGCGGGACGCTTTCCATTTGCAGCGGCGGCGAAAACATGGGGACCAGCGTGGGTGGAAACCTTTTTCAGTGATCACTGAAAAGGGCATTCTCACAACTGCCAGGACGGAGGGTGATCCTTGAGCGCCCGGCGCAAGGCGGCGGCCAATTCGCGCGCGTTCACCGGCTTTAGCATGAACTCGGACACCCCCAGCGCCGCCAGACGCTCCGGGGAGAGCGTGGGACTGTAGCCGGAAGTGATGATGATGGGGATGCCGGGGCGAGCCAGGCGCGCGCGTTCGGCGAACACATCCCCGCTCATTCCCGGCATGCTTTGGTCGGTGACGATCACGTCGAATTCGCCGGGGCGGCGCGCAAGCTCGGCGAGCGCTTCTTCAGCGGAGGTGAAGCTTTCCACGAGGTAGCCCAGCCGCGCCATGATGCGGCCGCTTATGTTGACCACGGAGGATTCGTCATCAAGCAGCAGTACGCGCTCACCCGCGCCCATGGGCAGGTTTGGTGTTTCGGCGCGGGGCGCCTCCTCCCCGTCTGGCGTGGTGAGGGGGAAGAACAGCGTAAAGGTGGAGCCTTTGCCCGGCTCGCTGGCCACGTCAATGACACCCGCGAAATTGGTGACGATGCCGTGCACCACCGTCAGCCCCAGGCCCGTGCCCTTGCCCACGGGCTTGAGGGTGAAGAACGGCTCGAAAATGCGCTCCATGGTCTGCTTGTCCATGCCGTGGCCCGTGTCGCCGACGGCCAGACGCACGTAGCGGCCGTGCTTGAGGGCCGGGTAAAGCGCCCCGGTTGACTTGTCCACCACGACGGTATCCAGTTCCACTTTCAATGACCCGCCCGTGTCCGCCATGGAGTGAATGGCGTTGGAGCACAGGTTCATGACAACCTGGTGTATCTGGGTGGGATCCCCCAGGATGCGCGACGGGCCGGGATCGAGGCGCGGGGTCAGGGTGATGTTGTCGGGCATGATCGAGCGGATCAGGCGCAGCGCCTCCTTGACCACCACGCTCATCTCCACCGGCTGGCGCTCCTGCTCCCCCTTGCGGGCGAAGGTGAGTATCTGGCGCACCAGGTCGCGCGCGCGCTCGCTGGCGGCCAGTATTTCCGCCAGATTGTCCGCCATGCGCGAGCCGTTTTCTGCCTCGTCCAGCGAAAGCTCCGTATAGCCGATGATGGAAGTGAGGATATTGTTGAAGTCGTGGGCGATGCCGCCGGCCAGCGTGCCGATGGCCTCCATTTTCTGCGTTTGGCGCAGGCGGCGTTCCAGCGATATTTCCCGGCTTACGTCGCGCTGCACGGCGACGAAGTTGGTGATCATGCCATCGGCGCCGAATACGGGGCTGATCGAGCTTTCCACTTCGATCAGCCGCCCATCCTTTCGGCGGTTGGTGATCCGGCTGGTCCACACTTCGCCGCGCAGGATGGTGTCCCACATGTCCTTGTAGAATTCGGGCGTGTGCAGCCCGCTTTTCAACAGGCGGGTGGACTGGCCGGCGATCTCCCGCGCGGGATAACCGGTAAGCCGCTCGAAGGCGGGGTTGACGTACTGAACCAGGCCGTCGCGGTCGGTGACGATGATGATCTCCGCCGTCTGCGACACGGCGGTGGCCAGCCGGGCCAACTCGGCGTCGCGCAGCATGCGTCCGGTCATGTCGCGGACCACGGCCTGGTACTCGATGACATTCCCCTCGTGGTCCCGCCGGGCCGCGCCGGAAACCAGGCAGGTGACAATGTCCCCGTTTTTCCTGACGAAGCGGATTTCCATGTCCTTCACCCCGCCTTGGGCGTGGGTCAGCTCAATAAGGCGCAGACGGTCGGCGGGATCGGCGTATAACTGCTCGGCGGATAGCTCCAACAACTCCCCGCGGGTGTAACCAAACAAATCCAGAAAGGCCTGGTTAGCGTCCACAAGGCGGCCTTCCGGGCGGGTCATGTAAATGGCGTCGCGCGAGTTTTCGAACAGCGCGCGGTATTGCGCCTCGCTGCGCAGATGGGTTTCCTCGGCGCGTAGCCGCTCCAATTCCGCCGACACGCGCTCGGCGAATACGTTCATGGTGGATTCGGCGATTTCCCGGTTTTCCAGCGGCTTGGTGTCAAGCGCCGCCAGCACGCCCAGCGGGGCGCCGGATTTGCCGCGTAACAGCGCCCCGATGTAACTTTCGGCGCCCAACTCGGCCAGCATGGTGTCGCTGGGGAACGCCTCGCGCGCCCGGCGCGGCACGATGCAGGGCGAGTCTTTCATCGTCTGTTCATTGGGCGATTGCGCCAGGCGGTACTCGAACGGCGCGGCCAACTCCCCATGGGCGCAGAACGAGATGACCCGCAGATAGGCGCGATCTCCGCCGGCAAGTTCGCCGAGGAACACGTAGGGCGCCCCCAGGGTGGAGGCGATGTGGCGGGTGACGCGGTTGAAATAGTCGCGCCCGGTCTCCGGATAGCCGCAAAAGGAAAGCGAACTTACCATGCGCTCCGCGCGGCGCCGCTCGGAGACGTCGCGCGCCACCGCCACCGCGTGCCAGTGTCCGTGGAACCGCACGGAGGAGAGGGACAGGGCCAGAGGGAACACCTCGCCGTTTTTGCGAAGCCCTTCAAGCTCCAGCGTTTTGCCGATGGCATGGCCGCCCCCGGTGCGGCGGAACGCTTCCAGACCGCTTAAATGGCTTTGCCGGTACTTGACCGGTATGATGAAGCCGGAGATGTCCTGCCCCATCATTTCCGCGGCGGTGTAGCCGAACATGCGCTCCGCCGCGTCGTTCCAGAAGGTGGCGGCGCCGCGGCTGTCGGTCATGATGATGGCGTCGCGCGCCGAGGTGATGACGGCGGAGAGCAGCGCCTCATGGGCGGCGCGTCCGCTTTCCTCGCGGCGCGCGCGTTCCCGCAGCAGAATCAAGGCGCCCAGGCAAAAGATCGCGCCCGCTCCCAGCGCGATGATCGTGGTGTGTCTGTGGCGGTGGTGGATCAGGATCAATTCCGCCGCTTCGCGCGCTTCGCCCCGTGCGGACAGGGCGTAGCCCAGGGCATGGGCAAGGTCCGTGTTTACCAGCGTGGCCGAGCCGCGCGGCATGCCTTTTTCGGCCACGATTTTTTTGCGAAGGGCCGCCGTCTCGGCCAAGAGGGAGGTGAGGTAACTTTTCAGATCCGCCAGTTCGTTGCGGCCGATATACGAAGCGATTTTTGGCAATTCGCCGGAGACCCGCTCCGCCGCCCCCTGCGCCAAGGCAAGATGATGGTCCATCTCCTGGGTCACCGCGGCGTTCTCTTCCGCGGCGGGAAGCAAGGCGTGGGCTTCTATCAGGTTTTCATGGGCGGTGACCAGGTTTTCGGAGACCGTGAACGCATCGCCAGTTCCCGCATAGTCATGGTTCCAGAGCGAATACAACATCCCCGCGGCCATCGCCAATCCCGCGGCGAGCAGGATCAACGGCGCCGCGCTGTTCCGCCAATGCGATGAAGCCGCCGTCATAATTCACACGTCCCGCAGTGTCATCAACATTATATGCCGTTGAATCTGCCGGAGTGATTATTTCCAGGTTAGGGATGGGCGGCTTACGCCATGTATGCGTCAAACGGCCTGGATCCGTTATCGGCAAGGCGAATATGTCGTGTTGCGACAAAGATGACGCGGCTGATTGGACGCGCCGGACACAAGACACGGATTAGTCATAGGCTTGCGATGGCCTGAAATATGCAGATGAGAATGATAGTCGTTATTAAAATGATCGCGCGCCATAACGGTCATGTGCTGGCGCGGTGTGCTGACAGGGAGGGCGGCGATGGGAAGTTTGCTCTTCATTTATGCGGGGTTATTCGCCGCGGCGCTGTATCAGGTGGTGAAGGCGCTGATATCGGGTGTGGGCGGCCACCCCGTGTAAGGGGGGCGAGGGCATCGCCGCCGGAAGCGCTCGCCACAAAGTATAGACGCGGTTCCGCGGTGAAGTGTGGCGCTCCACTGGCGGAATGCGCGGGCCGCCGCGTATTGTGCGCGGCGGCTTAAACGCGCACAGCGGTTTATTTACCCGCCACGTCCGCCGGATCGGTGATTTCTCCGGTCACCGCGCTGGCCGCGGCCACCGCCGGAGAGGCCAGGTACACCTCCGACTTGGGATGCCCCATGCGGCCCACAAAGTTGCGGTTGGTGGTGGCCAGGCATTTCTCGCCTTCGGCCAGGATGCCCATGTGTCCGCCCAAACAGGGGCCGCAGGTGGGGGTGGAGACCGCCGCGCCCGCGTCTATGAACACATCGAACAATCCGGCGTCCATCGCTTTTTTGTAAATGCGTTGGGTGGCGGGGATGATAATCATCCGCAGTCCATCGGCCACCTTGTTTCCTTTCAGGATGCCCGCCACCACTTCCAGGTCGGCATAGCGCCCGTTGGTGCACGAACCGATGACCACCTGGTCGAGTTTTACGCCCTTGGCCTCGCCGATGGGCCGGGCGTTTTCCGGCAGGTGGGGGAAGGCTGGCTGCAACTCTATGTCGTCGCCGTTATACTCGTGGACGCTGTGGTACTTCGCGTCCTTGTCGGACTCCCGCGCGTTCCACTGGTGAAACGGTTGTACGGCCTGGGCGTTGATGAAGTCCAGCGTTGTTTGGTCGGCGCGCATGATGCCGTTCTTGGCGCCCGCTTCCACGGCCATGTTGGCCAGGGCGAAGCGGTCGTCCATGGTGGCCTCGTCAATCATGGGGCCGGTGAATTCCATGGCGCGGTACAGGGATCCGGAGACGCCGATTTTGCCGATGGTGTACAGGATCAAATCCTTGCCGGATATCCATTTGTTCCTTTTCTTTCCCTTGAAGACGAACTTCATGGTTTCGGGGACCTTGAACCAGATGGTCCCGGTGATCATGGTGGAGGCCAAATCCGTGCTGCCGATGCCGGTGGAGAAGGCGCCCAGGGCGCCGTAGGTGCACGTGTGGCTGTCCGCGCCGATGATCACGTCGCCGGGCAATGCCAGGCCCTCCTCCGGCAACAGCGCGTGCTCGACGCCCATCTTGCCCACCTCGTAGTAGTGGGTGATGCCTTGGGCGCGGGCGAACTCGCGCATGATCTTGGTCTGCTGGGCGCTGGCGATGTCCTTGTTGGGGGCGAAATGGTCGGGGACCAGCACCACGCGGCCCTTGTCGAACACGGCGCGCGCGCCGGCTTTCTGGAACTCGCGGATGGCGATGGGCGCGGTGATGTCGTTGCCCAGGGCGATGTCCACCTTGCAGGTGACCAATTCGCCGGGGGTGACTGTGTCGCGGCCCGCGTGGGCGGCCAGTATTTTTTCGGTGATCGTCATGCCCATGAGCGTTACTTCCTTTTCGCGTGCGTGCGTCAATTTTGAAAGAATTCCTATGATTGTACGGCCCGGCGCGAAAATCAACTGGTTTGTGCCGGGCTGATGGGTGTTGGGCGGCGCTTACGTTGATTATTTCCGGCAAATGACCCATACTTTTATATGGCTGAATATGGACGCGAGTTTTGAGTGGAATGAACGCAAAGACAGGCAAAACCTGATCAAGCACGGCGTTTCTTTTTTTCTTGCACAAGAAGCGTTCTTTGACCCCTGCCGCGTCATCGCCGCGGATGTACGGCACGGCGCGGGAGAAAAGCGGTATTTCTGTTTAGGGCGCGCGGGTGGAGGTGTGTTGACAGTGCGATTTACCTGGCGCGGCGGGCGGATAAGGATAATTGGCGCCGGATACTGGCGCCAAGGGAGGGCTGTGTATGAAAAGGCAAACGGCGGCAAAAAAGATTAGGTACACCGATGTGGCGTTGGACTTGGAGTTGATCCGCGATTTTCTCCCACCGCCAGCGAAGCTTGTGATGAAAGAGAACACCGTAAAGGTGACGATGAACCTCACGAAAAAAAGCGTGGACTTTTTCAAGCGACACGCACGGCGGCATCATGTTTCGTACCAAGCGATGATCAAAAAGGCGCTCGATCTGTACGCCTCGCGCTATATCTAGCGATATATTGAGGCGTTAAGCCGCCCCCACCGCCGCGCCCTCTTCTTGACACACGCCGCCGCTGGTTGTACCCTTTGTTTTCCGGTGATTTGCGCCAGACGCGGGCTTTCCTTGCGGCGTGCGGGGAGAGCCTTTTTTACTATGAAGTGACCAATGGACTATAAAGAAACTCTTAACCTGCCCGTCACGGACTTTCCCATGAAGGCCAATCTGGCCTCCATGGAGGTGAAGATGCTGGAACGCTGGGCCAAGGATGACCTGTACGGGCGGATCACGCAAGCCTCCGCGGGCAAGCCCAAGTTCATCCTGCACGACGGGCCGCCCTACGCCAACGGCAATATCCACAGCGGCCACGCGCTCAATAAAATCCTCAAGGACATCGTGGTCAAGTTCAAGACCATGACCGGCCATCACGCGCCCTTCGTGCCGGGGTGGGATTGCCACGGCTTGCCCATCGAGCATCAGGTGGACAAGAACCTGGGCAAGGACAAGGCCAGGTTCACCCCCGCCGAAAAGCGCCGTCTGTGCCGCGAGTACGCGGAAAAGTACGTCGGCGTCCAGCGCGAGGAATTCAAGCGGCTTGGCGTACTGGCGGATTGGGACCACCCGTACCTGACCATGGCCCACGAGTACGAAATGGTCATCGTCCGTGAGTTGATCAAACTGTTGAAGGCGGGGTCGCTGTACCGCGACTTCAAGCCGGTGCACTGGTGCCCCTCGTGCGGCACGGCGCTGGCCGAGGCGGAGGTGGAGTATGCGGATCACACCTCGCCCTCTATTTACGTCGCCTTCAAGCTCGATGGAAGCGATGCGTCAAAGCTGGGGCTGAATCCCGCCAACACCTCCGTGGTCATCTGGACCACGACGCCTTGGACGCTGCCGGCCAACCTGGCAATCTGCCTGCATCCTGAATTCACCTATCAGGCGCTTACAGTCCCGGACGGACGGACGTTGATCCTGGCGGAGGCGCTCGCGGCGCGGGCCATGGCCTCGTTCGGGATCAAGGATTACGAAGTGGTGAAGACCTTCAAGGGTGGGACGCTTGAACGGATGAAGGCGCGCCATCCGTTCCTCGACAAGGATTCGCTCATCATCCTTGGCGATCATGTCACGCTGGAGCAGGGCACGGGGTGCGTGCATACCGCGCCGGGCCACGGGCAGGAAGACTATATCGTGGGCCTCAAGTACGGCCTGGAGGTGTATAACCCCGTGGACGCGGCGGGCCGGTTCATGCCCGATACGCCGCATTTCGCCGGGATGAAGGTATGGGAGGCCAACGCGCCCATCATCGAAATGATGAAGGCCAACGGAAGCCTGCTGGCGGTGGAGAAAATGTCCCATTCGTACCCTCATTGCTGGCGATGCCGCAACCCGGTCATATTCCGCGCCACGGCGCAGTGGTTCGTTTCGATGGAGAAAAACGTGCTGCGCGCGAAGGCGCTGGAAGCCATCCGCGGCGTGCGCTGGATTCCCGCCTGGGGCGAGGAGCGCATTTTCGGCATGGTGCAGAACCGGCCCGACTGGTGCGTCTCCCGCCAGCGCGCGTGGGGCGTGCCGATCATCGCGTTTTTCTGCGAGCGGTGCGGCGAGGCGCTGTTCAACGAAACTTCCGCCAGCCATGTCGCGGACCTGATGGACACGGAGGGCGTGGACATCTGGTTCACCAAGCCGGCGGCGGTACTGCTGCCCAAAGGCGCCACATGCTCCGCTTGCGGCCACAAGGAATTCACCAAGGGGCAGGACATCCTTGATGTATGGTTCGACTCCGGCGTCTCCCATGCGGCGGTTCTGGAGCGGAATTCTGAATTGTCGTGGCACGCGGATTTATATCTGGAAGGCTCCGACCAGCACCGGGGCTGGTTCCACACGTCGCTTTTGGAGGCGGTGGGCACGCGCGGCGCCGCTCCGTACCGTCAGGTACTCACCCACGGTTACGTGGTGGACGGCGCGGGGAAGAAGATGAGCAAGTCGCTGGGCAACGTCATCGCCCCGCAGAAGGTGATAGACCGGTACGGCGCGGAAATCCTGCGCCTGTGGGTTGCCAGCGAGGATTACCGCGAGGACGTGCGCCTGTCCGATGAAATCCTGGCGCGGCTGGTGGAGGCGTACCGCAAGATCCGCAATACGGTACGCTTCATGCTCGGCAACCTGCATGATTTCGACCCGGCGCGGGACATGGTCCCCTACGCCCAGCGCGGCGAGTTGGACCGCGTGATCGTCGTCCGCCTGAACAGGCTTGTCCGCCGCGTCACCCAGGCGTTCGGTGATTACGAGTTCCATGTGTTCTACCACGCCCTGCACAACTTTTGCGTCACCGACCTGTCCGCGTTTTACCTGGACATCATCAAGGACCGGCTGTACACCTATCCCGCGGCCAGCGCCGGGCGGCGTTCCGCGCAATCGTCGCTATGTGAGTTGACGGACGCCATCATCCGCCTGATGGCGCCGGTGTTGTCGTTCACCGCGGAGGAGGCCTTCGGCTACCTGCCGCGCGCGGAGGGGCGGCCGGTCAGCGTCCACACGGCGGGGATGCCCACGGGTGAGCTTGCGGATATTGACGAGCCGCTGATGGCGGAGTGGGAGCGCCTGCTGGCGATCCGCGGCGAGATCAGCCAGGCGCTGGAGACGGCGCGGCAGAAAAAGATCATCGGCCACTCGCTCGACGCGGCGGTGGAGATTTCCGCGTTCCAGTCCGACTACGACCTTCTGGACAAGCGCCGGGACGAACTGCCGTTCATCTTCATCGTCTCGCGGGTGAAGCTGGTGGAGCGGCCGCGGGAAGGGGACGTGTACACCAGCGAGCGCGTGCCGGGCCTGACGGCGCGAGTAGGGCGCGCCTCCGGCGTCAAATGCGCGCGCTGCTGGAACTACAGCGACACGGTGGGCCAAAACGCGGCCAGCCCGTTGATCTGCGGCCGTTGCGCGGATCACCTGACCGCCGCGCAGGGCTAACGGTGAACGCGGGGACCATGCGCGCCGCCATCATCGCGTTCATCGTCGCCGCGCTGGTGGCCGCCGATCAGTACACCAAGGGTCTCATCGAAGCCGCGCTGCCGCTGGGCGGGGGATTCAACGTCATCCCCGGTTTTTTCGACATCGTGCATATCCGCAACACCGGCGCCGCGTTCGGCCTGCTGTCCGGCGTGGACAGCGAATGGGTGTCGCGGGGTTTCATGCTGTTCACTCTGGCGGCGCTATGCGCCTTGGTAATGATGTACCGCTCGCTGCCCGCGCAGGAGCGGCTGTCGCGCGTGGCCTTGGTGATGATAGGGGCGGGCGCCATCGGCAACCTGATGGACCGGGTGGAGCGCGGCGGGGTCACCGACTTTTTGCTGTTCTACATCGGCGAGTACCGCTGGCCGGCGTTCAACGTGGCCGACTCGCTGATCACCGTGGGCGTGATCGCGCTTGCGGTGACCATCGTATTCCCCCGCCGCCCTGGCGGGCTGGCCTGACGGCGCTATAATCAAAAGATGACGCTCAACGCGCTTGCGGCCGTCCGCCGCGAGCTTGATAAATGCGTGAAGTGCGCCGCCTGCCAGGCGGGCTGCCCCACGTATGAAACCACCCGGCGCGAAACCCTGTCCGCGCGCGGCAAGCTGCAGCTCGCCCAGGCGCTGCTTGACGGGCGGCTGACGTTTTCCAGCCGGGTGGAGAACGATTTCGCCCAATGCCTCTCCTGCATGAGCTGCGCGGAGGTTTGCCCGTCGGATGTGGACACGCTTAAGATATTCACCGCGGCGCGGGCCGGGGGATTCATCGCGCGCGGCGGCGCCGTCAAGCGGTTCATCTTCCGCCATGTCCTGCCATATCCCGCGCGGCTGGGGGCGCTTGCGAAGGTTGTGGGCTTGGCGGCGGTTCTTTATCAAAAAGCGCCCGCGTGGCTGACGCGGTTTCTCCCTTTCGTCTCCCGTGGCGCGCGGCGCCTGACTCCCGATTTGCTGTCGGGGAATCTGCGGAAGATGGCGGGCGAGGTCAACGATCCCCTGCGGCCCCGCGCCAATGGCGCGGTGCGGACCGTGGCCTATTTCTCCGGCTGCATGACCGATCTGGCATGCGAAAAGTTATCCCAACGATCCGCGCGCGCGCGCGCTGGCGAAAAAGGTGGTGGATGTCCAGCAGTTGTTCGTGGAGCTTGCCCTGGAGAAAATCCTGCGTGAACGTCCGGGAAAAAAGCTGCGCGTCACTTGGCACGACCCCTGCCACCTTCGCCGCGGCTTGGGGGTGAAAAACGCCCCGCGCGAGTTGATCAAAAGCCTGCCGCGCGTGGAGTTCGTGGAGATGGAGGGGGCGGATCGCTGCTGCGGCGGGGCGGGAGCCTTCAGCCTTGCGTACTATGGCATGGCGGTGGAACTGGGGGCGTTCAAGGCGGAGGGGATTCGCGCCAGCGGCGCCGATGCCGTGGTCACCGCGTGCCCCTCGTGCCAATTGCAGCTCGCCGACTCATTGCGCCGCGCGGGGCTTGAGCATATCCCCGTCCTGCACACCGCCGAGCTTATCCGGCTGGTGGCGGACTGATTTCGCGCGGGCGCGAGAGCCAAACGAAAAGCGCGTATTCCCCAAGCAGCATGGCCATCGCCATGGCCGCGAGGGGTTGATAGCGCTCCTCGTATTCCGTGTACTCGAAGGAGGCGATGTCGGACTTCTCCCGCCGGTTCAACTCCTCCGCCAGATCGTCAAGGGCCAAGGAGCCGTCGCGCATCAGGTAGGCGCGCCCGCCGGTCAACTCCGCCAACCGCGATAGCGCGCCTTCATCCAGGCGGGAAACCACCGGTTGGCCGCCGGGACCATTGCGATAGCCGGTGACGGTACCCTTGCCGTCGAGCAGCGGCACGGGGGCGCCACCGGCGCTGCCCACGCCCACGGGGAACACCGTCACGCCCGCGTCCCGCGCGGCGCGCGCCGCCTGCTCCAGACCGCCGCCCGCAAGGTCCTCCCCGTCGGTGACAAGGATCAGCGCCTTGGTCTTCGCCTGACTGCCGAAAAACGCGCGGGTGGCTTCTTCCACGGCGCGGGTAAGGTCGGTGCCGGGGACGGGGATGGCGTCCACCTCCACATTGTCCAGGATCATGCGCGCGGCGGCGGCGTCCAGCGTCAGCGGACATTCCAGAAAGGCGCGCCCGGCGAACGTGATGATACCCACGCGGTGCCCTTCCAACGCGCGGGTGAGCAGCGTGATTTCGCGTTTCGCCTGCGCCATGCGGTTGGGCCGCGCGTCACGCGCCGCCATGCTTTTTGAGGTGTCCAGCGCGATGACTATATCCGCGCCGGAACCGCGGATCACCGTGGGCTTTACTCCATACTGCGGGCGCGACAGCGACAGCATGATCAGCGCGGCGGCGATCAGCAAAAATCCGGACCGGATCACATCAGCCCGCTCCAGCCAGCGGGGAGCCAGCTTCGCCCGTGAGGAGGGGGCGACTAAAGGGGCGCGCCGGAAGCGCGTAGCGGCGTATCGGGCCAACAGCCACAGAAGGGGCAGGGCCAACGGCGCGTAGAGCCAGAGCGGAGCGGCGAATCTCACGGCGCCACCCGTAATGGCGTGGCGGGCAGCATGAACTCCAGCAACGCGAGAATCAGCGCCGCCACAAGCGGCCACGTGAACCAGTCGGTGTACCGTGTATAGACCTTGGTCTTGACGTCGGTTTTCTCCATCTTGTCAATCTGCCGGTAGATGTCCAGCAGGGCGGTCTCGTCTTCGGCGCGGAAGTAGGCGCCGCCGGTCAGCGACGCGATCTGGCGCAGCAGCGTTTCGTCAATCTCCGTCTGGACAAGGACCTGCCGCGGCGCGCCGCCGGGATGCAGCGCGGTTTGGTAAAACATGCCCTCCTTGCCCACGCCGATGGTGTACACCTTTACGCCCGCCGCCGCGGCGACGCGCGCGGCGGTCAGGGGGTCAATGGCGCCGCGATTGTTCACCCCGTCCGTCAGCAGAACCGCCACCCGCGACTTGGCGCCGGACTTATCCAGCCGCGCCGCGCCGGCGGCCAGCGCCATGCCGATGGCGGTGCCGTCATCCACCAGGCCGATCCGCGCGCGATCCAAAAACGCGCGCAACGCGCCGTAGTCAAGCGTCAGCGGGCATTGGGTGAACGCCTGCGCGGAAAATATCACCAGGCCGATGCGGTCGTTCACCCGGCCCTCGATGAACTTGCCCAGCACCGCCTTGGCCGCCTCCAGCCGGTTTGGCTCCAGGTCCGTGGCGCTCATGGAGGAGGAGATGTCCAGTATCAGCATGATGTCTATCCCCTCGCTTATGATTTCCACCTGGGTGACACCGGTTTGCGGGCGGGCCAGCGCCAGGATCAGCGCCGCCACGGCCAGCAGACGCAGCGCGAACGGCAAATGCGCCGCCACCGGCTCGCGGTAATACAGCAAGCGTGTGAACATGACGGTGGAGGAATAGCGCAGCGCGCGGCGAAGCTCCGGGCGTCTCCTGTGGCGCCACCATATCCACAAGGGCAGCAGCGCGAGCAGGGCCAAGGTCCATGGATAGGCGAGGGTCATGGGATGCGCGTCTCCCTGGTGGCCCTTATCCATTCGCGGGCGCGGATGACAGCTTCGCGCGCGTTCTCATTCGTGGGCGCGTGTTTGGCGAACTTCACCAGATCGCAGGCCGCAAGCAGGTTAAACAATGTATCGCGCCCGCCGGGTTCCACCTCGCCGGGGGAGAATTGCGCGCGCAGTTCCGCCGTGGTGCGCTCCAGCGCGAGAATGCCCCAGCGCGCCTCGATATAAGCCCGGACGATTTCCGAGACACGGGAAAAATGCTCCCGCGCCATGCCGCGCTCCATCAGTCCCTCCTTTTCCAGCGCGGAAAGCGCCAACAGCGCCGTTTCATGCGCGGGCGGGGGAGGGGGCGTGTAGGATATGGGCGCGGCGGGCGCGCGGCGTTTGTTCCAGCGGTACAGCAGCCATGCCGCCGTCAGCAGCGCGGCCAACGTCAGCGCGGGAAGGATGAACCGTGAAGGGCGCGGCTTCACCGGTTCGGGCGGGCGGATATCGGCGGGTTTGTCATCGGGGCCGAGCATTGCCGCCGCTTCAATGGACATGGATTCGGTGACCGCATCGCTGTCCGCGCCAGCCTTATGCGTGATCCGGTAGGGGAGAGGGGGAATTTCCACCTTGCCGAGCTTGTACACATCCGCGGTGATGGTCAACGTTTGGGAAATGGCGCCCTCATGCGCCACGGGATCGGACACCACGGCGGACACCAGATCAACGCCATCGGGCAGCGCCGGAGCGGCGGGCAGGGAAGCGCGTTCGCCGTCCTTGAGCGCGATGTCATACCGCAGCGTCACCCGTCCGCCCACCGGAACGGGATCAGGTTCAATACTCCAGCCCGCCCATGCCGGCGCCGGCCACAGCAAAAGCAGGAAAACCGCCGCGCCCCTCATCCGAACCGTTTGCGCCTTTCCCGCAGACGGAAGAACCTCACCAAGGGATCGGCGAAGGAGCCGTGGGTATCAATCACCACCTCGTCCACGCGGGCGGCGGCGAACATGCGCGCGCGCCGTTCGTTTTCCGCGTTCACCGTGCGCTTAAACTCTTCGCGCAGGGCGGGGCTGGAGGTGTTGACGACAAGCCGCTCGCCCGTTTCGGCGTCCTCGATGGCGGCGTAGCCCGCGTCCGGCAGCGTTTCCTCCAAAGGGTCGCGCACGCGCAGGGCGATGACATCGTGGCGGCGCGAGAGCGCGCGCAACTGGCGCTCGTACTCCCCCGTCTGAAAATCGGAGACCAGGAAGACGATGGAAGTTTTATGCGTGACGCGGCTGACATACTCCAGCGCGCCGCCGATGTCCGTGCCCCGTCCGCGCGGCTGGAAGTAAAGTATCTCGCGGATCAGCCGCAGCGCATGGGCGCGCCCCTTGCGCGGGGGAACGTACAACT
The DNA here is from genome assembly GCA_016207925.1 of Nitrospinota bacterium. Taxonomy (GTDB): domain Bacteria; phylum Nitrospinota_A; class UBA7883; order UBA7883; family UBA7883; genus JACQZB01. Next base: position 10,133 of record JACQZB010000025.1, on the reverse strand, counting down.
CCATTGTGTCCGTGAACACCGCAAGCCCCACCTTGTCGTTGTTGCGAAGCGCGGAGAAGGCCAACAGCGCGCAGGCCCGCGCGGCGGTCTCCGATTTAAAATCCGCGCCGGAGCCGAACCGTTGCGACCCGGAAAGATCCACCAACAGGATCAGCGACAGCTCGCGCTCCTCGTGGAACACCTTGACGAACGGCTTGCCCGCGCGGGCGGTGACGTTCCAGTCCATCGCGCGTATGTCGTCGCCGGGCTGGTAGGGGCGCGACTCGGCGAATTCCAGCCCATGCCCCTTGAATGCGGAGTGGTACTCACCCGACATCAGGGCGTCCACGATCCGCCGGGTGTGGATTTCAATTTCGCGGATGGTTCCGCGAAGCTCGCGCGGCAGCGCCATCGGCCCCTCCCGCCGTCAGGGCACTTCCACCGTGTCGAAGATGGCGCGGACGATGTCCTCCGGCGTCACGCCCTCGGCGTCCGCCTCGTAGGAGGGGATGACGCGGTGGCGCAATACGTCCATGCCGGATTTTTTTACGTCGTCTGGGATCACGTAGCCCCGGCGCGCCAAAAACGCGCGGGCGCGCGCCGCGCGGGTGAGGTAGATGGAGGCGCGCGGCGAGGCGCCATACTCGATCAGCCCCTCGAACTTCTTGAGGCCGAACTTGGCCGGCTCGCGGGTGGCCAGCGTCAAGTCCACGGCGTAGCTGACGATCTTGCGGTCCATGTAAATCTGGTCCATCACGGCGCGCGCCTCGACGAGATGCGCCTGCGTCACCACCGCGCGCGGCGCGGCGGGGGAGTGGGCGCCCATACGGTTGACGATCTCGATCTCCTCCTCGCGGGAAGGGTACCCCACCTTGAGCTTGAGCATGAAACGGTCCACCTGCGCCTCCGGCAAGGGATAAGTGCCCTGCTGCTCGATAGGGTTCTGCGTGGCCAGCACGATGAACGGCTCCGGCAGGCGGAAGGTCTCCGATCCGATGGTTATCTGGCGCTCCTGCATCGCTTCGAGCAGCGCGCTTTGGACTTTCGCAGGCGCGCGGTTGATCTCGTCGGCCAGGATCACGTTGGCGAACAGGGGCCCCTTGCGGATGGTGAACTTCGCCTCGCCCGCGTTGTAGATCTCCGCCCCGGTAAGGTCGGCGGGCAACAGGTCGGGCGTGAATTGCAGGCGCTTGAAGGAAAGGTCCAGCGCGCGGGCGATGGTGCTGATGGCCATGGTTTTGGCCAGGCCCGGCACGCCCTCGATAAGCGCGTGGCCCCCGCACAACAGCGCGACGAGCATCCCTTCGAGCATCTCCGCCTGGCCGACGATGACTTTGCGCGTCTCGAACATGAGGTCGTCCACGAACCGCGACTTCTCGCGGATCAGCTCATTGACCGCCTGGATGTTGACGTTCACGCTTAATCTCCCGAAAGATGCTTCAAAGCCCGCGCGAAGCGGGATACAATGTCTAATTTAGCAAATTTCATAGTATAGAACACATGTATTACATCGCCATCGTGGGCAGGCCCAATGTGGGCAAGTCCACGCTGTTCAACCGGATCGTGGGTGGCAGGCCCGCGCTGGTGGACGACGAGCCGGGCGTCACCCGCGACCGGAACATCGCCGCGGCCACGCACGAGGAAAAGCGGTTCGGCGTCATAGACTCCGGTGGATTTGACCCGGCGCGTGACGACCTGATCGTATCGTTGATCCGCGAGCAGGCGATGCTGGCCATCGAGGAGGCGGACACGATATTTTTCGTGGTGGACGGGCGCGAGAACCTTACCGCCACCGATCACGAGATCGCGGCGATCCTGCGCCGCAGCGGCAAGCCGGTGCGCCTGGTGCTCAACAAGGTGGACAATCCGGCCACGTACCACGATTCCGGCGAATATGGCCGGCTGGGGTTTGAGAGCGTCCACCCCGTCAGCGCCGAGCATGGGCTGGGGGTGGAGGACTTGCTGGACATCGCGCTGGCGGAAGTCCCGGTCACGCCGGAAGAGACCGCGGAAGAGGCGGAAGCGGCGGAACGGCCCGTGCGGGTCGCCGTGGTGGGTAAACCCAACACGGGCAAGTCGTCGCTGGTCAACCGGCTGCTGGGCGAGCCGCGCATTATGGTCAGTTCCATCCCCGGCACCACCCGCGACGCGGTGGATACGGAATTGACGCGCGACGGCAAGCGTTACATCTTGGTGGATACCGCGGGGATACGGCGCAAGGCGCGCGTGTCGCTGCGGATTGAAAAATTCTCCGTCATCATGGCGATGAAGGCGATAGAGCGGGCGGACATCGCGCTGCTGCTCATAGACGCGGTTGAAGGCGTGGGCGCGCAGGAAACGGCCATTGGCGCCATGATCACCGCCGCCAACCGGGCCGCGGCGCTGATCGTCAACAAGTGGGACCTGGTGGAAAAGGAGACGATGACCGCGGTTGACTACGAGCGGGGTTTGCGCGAGAAGCTGCCCTTTCTTTCCCACGCGCCGGTGCTGTTCATCTCCGCGCTCACCGGCCAGCGGGCCGTGAAAGCGCTTGATGTGGTGGACGCGCTGTACGCCGAGTACCGCGCGCGCATCCCTTCCGGCAAGCTCAACACCCTTATCAAGGGGCCGCTGGCGCGCCGCGCGCCGCCCTTGTACCGGGGGCGGCGGGTGAAAATCTACTACGTGACGCAGGCCTCCGTGGCGCCGCCCACGTTTGTGTTCATGACCAACATACCCGAAGGCGTGCCGCCGGAATACCGGCGCTACGTGGCCAACCAGTTGCGCGAAAGCAGCGGACTCGCCCACGCGCCCCTAAAGCTGGTGTTCCGCGCGCCGCCGGGCAGGCGCCGCCGCGGCAAGCCGGCGAAGCGGTAGAATGGGTACCCGGAGCGCGCGGCCCCATGCCTGACAAGAAGGAAATACGCCAGTTCATCTGGATACTGTGGCTTGCCATCTTCATGGCGCTCGGCGGCGTGACGCTGATCGCGTACAACCTCAACCTGACGGTGCGCAACGAGGCGGCCCGCCAGTATCACAACACCCTGCGCTTTATCGCGGAGTCCTCCGCCAAGTCGGTGAAGCTTTCGCTGGAACGGGTGATCAGTGAATTGGTGTTCCAGACTCAGCTTGAAGTGGTGAAAAATTTTGAAACGCTCAAGGTGCATGAATCCTTCGGCAGCGTCATCCTCAACCACCAAGGGCTGATCTCCCACATGCTGCTGTTCTCCGGGACGGGCGAGGGCGTGGCGGCGGTGGTGGAAAAAGGGCCATCCCCCACGGAGGTCAAGGAGCAGGCGAAGGAGTACCTTCGCGAAACGCTCGCCGGTTATACCGTGCGGTTCAATCCACGGCTGGTGTCCGGGGAGGCGTATCGCGGGGTGATGATCGGCATGCCCATCACGCGCAAGGCGCGGCCGCCCGAAGGGGCGGGTTCCGCCGCGCCCAGCGTCATTTTCACCAATGGCCTGGTGGCGGCCATCGTCAACGTGGATACGTTGGTGGACACCCTCATCGCGCCCATACCCATAGAGGAAAACGGCGTGGCCTGGCTGGTCACGGGATCCGGCGACGTGGTGGGCGACGCGCCCGGCCTGGCCCGGTTCTCGCGCGCGCTGTACGGCCCCACGGGGGACGCGGCGCTCGTGGCGAAAGAATTGGCCGGGGCGCTCAAGGGCGATTTCGCGCCGGGCTGGTCACCCATCGGCCCACAGGCGCGCGATTTCACGCTCACGGCCCGCGGCGAAACATGGCTTGTGTCCGCGGCGCGGATCAACGCGCTTGACCAGGTATGGACGTTGGCGCTGGCCACGCCGCGCGACGCCGCCACCGGGCTGGTGACGCGCAGCTTCTGGCAGTCGGTGGGGCTGGTGGCGTTCGCGGCGCTTATATTCCTTAGCGGCGGCGTCATGCTGACCCGCGCCCACCGCCGCATGGCCCGCGCGGAGGAAAAGGCCCTGCTGGCCGCCGCGCTGGAGGAAAAGAACCGGACGCTCGCCGAGCTTAACCGGCGCATGGACGAGTTCGTGGCCGTGGTCAGCCACGACATCCGCTCGCCGCTCAACGTCATCCGCGGGTACATCAAGCTTATCCAGTCGGCGCCCGGCGGAAATGCGTTCGAGCGCGAAACCGCCAACATGATGCGTTCATGCAACCGCCTCGCGCAGCTCACCAGCGACATCTTGGACATCGCCAAGCTCGAATCGGGCAAGATGACGCTGGCCTACGACCCGGTGAATCTGGACAGCCTTATCATGGAAAGCGTGCAAACCATGGAGTTCGCCACCACCGAAAAGCAGTTGCGCGTCCGCGTGGATCTGGGCGAGGAAACGGTCATCGAGGGCGACAGCGGCAAGTTGCTGCAGGTGATGAACAACCTCATCGGCAACGCCGTCAAGTTCACCCCCAAGGGGGGCGCCATAACCATAACCAAGGCGGCGCGCGGCGGCGTGGTGGAGATAGGGGTCGCCGACACGGGTCCGGGGATTGACGTAAAGGATCAGGACATCCTGTTCTCGCGGTTCGAGCAGGTGCGCCGCCACCAACTGGGGGTGGAGCCGGGATCGGGCCTGGGGCTGTCCATCTGCAAAAGCATCGTGGAACTGCACGGAGGATCCATCCGCGTCACCTCCACGCCGGGTCAGGGGAGCGTGTTCACCGTGATCTTGCCCGTGGCCCGGCCCGCGCGTTGATCCATCCGGCCCCCGTTGTCGTATAATCATGCAGGGGAGGAGAAGGCGATGCCGGACCAACGACAACATCCCAGGATCAGAAAGCACCTGTTCACCGCCGTCAAATGGTACGACGAGGAGGGGGAAATAAACGGCGCCGACATCGGAGAAACCCTGGACATCTCCACGGGCGGTATTTTAGTACGCACCGAGGCGCCGCTGCCGTTCAAGGCGCGCCTGACCATCTCGCTGGCGATGGAGGATGAAATCATCAAGCTCGAAGGGGAAGTGATCCGCCTGGAACGGGAGAGCGACCAGCACACCCTCATGGGCCTGCGGTTCGTGAACGTTGATGGGCAAACCGGGCAGGCGCTCGCCAAGGCGCTTGAGGACAAGTAAGCCCTACTCGCCGATTATCTTTATCAGCGCCCGCTTGCGGCGGCGTCCGTCGAACTCGCCGTAGAAAATCCGCTCCCACGGGCCGAAATCAAGCTCGCCGCCGGTAATCGCCGCCACCACCTCGCGGCCCATGACCTGCCGCTTCAAGTGCGCGTCGGCGTTGTCCTCGCCGGTGTCGTTATGGCGGTACTGGCCCACCGGCTCGTGAGGGGCCAGCTTTTCCAGCCAGCGGTCGTAGTCATGATGCAGCCCCGGCTCGTTGTCGTTGATGAACACCGAGGCGGTGATGTGCATGGCGTTGACCAGAACCATCCCTTCGCGCACTCCGCTGTCCTTGAGCGCCTTTTCCACCTCGCCGGTGATGTCCACGAATCCCCGGCGCGCGGGAATGTCGAACCACAGTTCCTTGCGAAAGCTTTTCATTCGCCCTTTATACCATGCGGCGGCGATGCGGCGAAGCCGCGTATAATGCTCCGATGATTCAGCTTGAAAACATCTACAAGGAATACGGCGCGCGCGTCCTGTTCAAAGGCGTGACATGGACCATTCTGCCGGGACAGAAAATCGGTCTGGTGGGGGACAACGGGACGGGGAAATCCACGCTGCTGCGGATACTTGCCGGACTCGACGCGCCCAACGGCGGAAGGCGTGTTGTGCGCTCCGGCTGGCGCGTGGGCTACCTTCAACAGGAAACCGGCGGCCCGGACGAGCGCGAGCCGCTTCTGGAATACGCCGCTGGTGGACGCGAAGACTTGACCGGCGCCGCAAAGCGGCTGGATGAGTTGGCAAGGCATATCGAGCATGGCGCGGGAGACACGGAATCGTTAGCCGGGGAGTTGGCCGACGCGCATGAGGAATACCATGCCGCCGGGGGCTGGGCGCGCGAGGCAAACGCCCGCGCGATTCTGCGCGGTCTGGGATTCGCGGAATCGGATATTGCGCGGCGCCTGTCCGAATTCTCCGGCGGATGGCGCGCCCGCGCGGGGCTGGCGCGGCTGCTGACCTCCACGCCCGGCCTGCTGTTGCTCGATGAGCCGACGAACCACCTGGACCTGGAATCGTCGGAATGGCTCGAGGGTTTTCTGAACGCCTATGAG
>JACQZB010000025.1:0-3988 GCA_016207925.1 Nitrospinota bacterium | reverse complement strand
GGGCGCGGTGGTGATCGTCAGCCACGACCGATACTTCCTCAACCGCATGTGCCGCGAGATCGCCGAACTCGAGCATGGCGCGCTGACCTTATATCCATATCCTTACAACCGCTACCACGAGGAAAAGGAACAGCGCATAGTGTCGCTGGAGGACGCCGCCGCGCGCCAACAGCGGGAAATCGCGCGCCAGACCCGCTTCATCGAACGGTTCCGCGCCAAGAACACCAAGGCCACCTTGGTTCAAAGCAGGATCAAGGCGCTGGAGAAAGTGGAGATCATCCAGACGCATCAGCAAACCGCCTCCATCGGATTTTCATTCCAATGCGCGGGACGCGGCGCCAAGGAAATGATCCAACTGCGCGGCGTGACCAAGCGCTATGGCGGGCGCGCGGTATTTGAAAATCTGGACTACACGCTTTGGCGTGGCGACCGCGTGGCGCTGATCGGCCCCAATGGGGCGGGGAAATCAACGTTACTCAAACTGCTGGGCGGTCAGATCATGCCGGAGGCGGGCGAAGTCCAACCGGGCGAGGGTGTGATCGTCCGGTCATTCGCGCAGCGGCAAGTGGATGTCCTTGACCCGGCAAAGACCGTGTACGAGGAGACCTTGGCGGATATTGCGCCCGCCCAGGCTGCCCGCGCGCGGGACATTCTGGGATCGTTTCTGTTCACCGGTGACGATGTAGGCAAGAGAATCGCGTTGCTATCCGGCGGGGAAAAAAGCCGCGTGGCGCTGGCCAAAATGGCGCTGGCGCCTTCGCATGTCTTGCTGCTCGACGAGCCGACGAATCCTTTGGACCTTAAAAGCCGCATGGCGCTGGAACAGGCGCTGGCGGCGTTCGAGGGCGCGCTGGTGGTGGTCTCCCACGACCGCGCGGTTATGGACGCCATGGCGAACAAGGTGGTGAAAGTGGATCGAGGGCGGTTGATCGAGTATCCCGGAAACTGGACGGACTACGAACAATCGCGCCTGGCGGAATCGTTGCGGGCGGCAAGCGCTCCGGACGTGGCGGTGCCGCGCGAGCCGGATGTCCGCAAAGAGGCGCGGCGCGAGTCGGCGCAAAAACGGCAAGAGCTGGCGCGGATTACTGGTCCGCTGAAACGGCGGCTTGAGGAAGCGGAAGCGGACATCACCGCCCGCGAGTCCGCGGTAGCGTCCCTTGAGCGCGAGTTGGCCGATCCGTCCGTTTACCGGGATCCCCGCCGGAGCGCGGATGCGTCCCGGGCATTGGCTCAATCCAAGGCGGCGCTGGCGGCGCTTATGGCCGAATGGGAGGCCATGGCGGCGGAGTTGGAACGGCTCAATTCCGTTTTCAACGGTTAACCGCGGCGTCCCCTTTGTCCTTGGGCGGGAACACGAACGACGCGCCCATGGCGATCAGCAGCGTCACGCCGATGAAGCCGAGCGACAAGGGGATGGGCAGGTGGTAAAAGTCCGCCGCCAGCATCTTGAGTCCCAGAAACACCAGAATCACCGTCAGTCCGTAGCTGAGGTAGTGGAACATCTTCATCACGCCCGACAGCGCGAAGAACAGCGACCGCAGGCCGAGGATGGCGAAAATGTTGGAGGTGTACACCAGAAACGGATCGCGGGTGATGGCCAGAATCGCCGGTATCGAATCCATGGCGAACACCAGATCGGAGCTTTCCACCCTCAGCAACGCCACGAACAAGGGCGTGGCGTAAATGACCTTGCCGCGGCGGATGAAGAATTTGCCGCTCTCAACATTATTCTCAACCGGCATCATCCGCCGGAAAATCCGCAGCACTATGTTGCGCTCCGGATCCACCTCGGTGTGCCCCTGAACCGAAAGTTTTACCCCCGTAACCACCAGGAACAGGCCGAACACGTAAATGATCCAGTCGAACATGTTGATCAGCCATACGCCCGCGAGGATGAATATCAGCCGCATCACAATGGCGCCCAGCACGCCCCAGAAAAGTATTTTGGGCTGGTATCGGGAGGGAGTGGAAAAATAGGTGAAAACGAGCAGGAACACGAACAAGTTGTCCACGCTCAAGGATTTTTCAATGAGAAATCCCGCCAAAAACGTAAGCGCCGCCTCATCCCCTTCCAGGAAGTAAATACCCGCGCAGAACAGCAGCGCCAGCGTCACCCAGAAGGCGGTCATCTTAAGCGCCGCGCGTATCGGGATATCCTCGTCAGTTTTGTGGAGCAGCGCAAGGTCAAGCGCCAGCGCGCCCACCACAAACGCGGTGAAGCCGATCCACGGAAGCCACGATTCAATCATTACTGCGTCCTCATGAGCCAGGGGAAGAATTGACAAGTTTACACATTTCACCGCGGACGCGCCATTGGGCTACACTGGTACCGGTCAATCCTGGAGGAGCGCAATGGGCCGAAGCGAACTGGCGGGTAAACCCGCCCCGCGAGAAATGCTTGAAAACATTCCCCGGCTGGTGACCGCGTATTACGCGAATCATCCCGACCCCGCCGACCCGGCGCAGCGCGTGGCGTTCGGCACCTCCGGTCATCGCGGCAGTTCGCTCAAGAGCAGTTTCAACGAAGCGCATATCCTTGCCACCACGCAGGCGATCTGCGGCTGGCGCAAGGCGGAGGGCATCAGCGGTCCCCTGTTCGTCGGCATGGACACCCACGCGCTCTCCGAACCGGCCTTTGTCAGCGCCCTTGAAGTCCTCGCCGCCAACGGCGTGACGGCGATGGTCCAGCAAGGCGGCGGCTACACCCCGACTCCCGTTATTTCCCACGCCATTTTGACCTACAATCGTGGCCGCAAGGATGGGTTTGCTGATGGGATCGTAATCACCCCTTCGCACAACCCGCCCGCCGACGGCGGATTCAAGTACAACCCGCCCCACGGCGGCCCCGCGGACACGGCGGTCACCAAAGCCATTGAAACGCGCGCCAACGAGCTGATGGCGGCTGGATTGAACGGCGTCCGGCGCCTGGCGTATGAAAAAGCCCGCGCCTCCGGTTTTGTCAAGGAGCATGACTACGCGGCGCCGATCCGATGGGCGGCGCAGGCCTCGCCTTCTGGGCGCCCATCGCCGAAGCCTACGGCCTGGACATCGAAGTGGGCAACCCGGCCGTGGATCCGACCTTCTCCTTCATGACGGTGGACAAGGACGGCAAGATCCGCATGGATTGCTCTTCCCGCTGGGCGATGGCGGGCCTCATCGCTCTGAAGGACCGATACGACATCGCCTTCGGCAACGATCCCGACTTCGACCGGCACGGCGTCGTTACCCGCTCCGCGGGCATACTTAATCCCAACCACTACCTCTCCGTATGCGTGGATTACCTGTTTGGCGGCGCGCGGCCCGGCTGGCCCAAGGGCGCGGCAGTGGGGAAAACCACCGTTTCTTCTTCAATGATTGACCGTGTCACGGCGTCCCATGGCCGGAAACTGCATGAAACGCCTGTCGGCTTCAAATGGTTCGTCGAGGGGCTGCAAACCGGGGCTTTGGGCTTCGGCGGGGAGGAAAGTTCCGGCGCGTCGTTCCTGCGGAGAGACGGCGCGGTGTGGACCACCGACAAGGACGGCATCATTCTCAACCTGCTCGCCGCGGAGATGTTGGCTAAAACCGGTAAGGACGCCGGCCAGCGCTACCGCGAGTTGACCGCCATTCATGGCGATCCCGCCTACCGGCGCGAGGACGCCCCCGCCAACGCGGCGCAGAAAAAGGCCCTGTCCAACCTGACGCCGGACGCGGTGACGGCTAAGGAACTGGCGGGCGAGCCGATAACGGCGATCCTCACCCGCGCGCCGGGGGACAACGCGCCCATCGGAGGGCTGAAGGTGATGACAAAAAACCACTGGTTCGCCGCGCGCCCCTCCGGCACGGAGGATGTGTATAAAATCTACATGGAAAGCTTCAAGGGGGAGGCTGCGCTCGCCCAAGTGGCGGATCAGGCGCGCTCCATCGTCGCCGCCGCCTTCGCCACGGGGGGGTAAATAGTTCCCTTGAGCGGCGGGACACACTCGTTTATACTCACACATTCACG
>JACQZB010000147.1 GCA_016207925.1 Nitrospinota bacterium | reverse complement strand
TTGTTGGTGCCGTAAGTGATATCGCTGTGGTACGCCTCGCGCCGCTGCGGGTCGGTAAGCCCGTGCTGGATTACGCCCACCGTCATGCCCAAAAAGCGGTAGATCTGCCCCATCCATTCGGAGTCGCGCCGGGCCAGGTAGTCGTTCACGGTGACCAGGTGGACGCCGCGGCCTTCGAGCGCGTTGAGGTACAACGGCAGCGTGGCCACCAGCGTTTTGCCTTCGCCGGTCTTCATTTCGGCGATCTTCCCTTCATGCAGCGCCGCGCCGCCGAGGATCTGCACGTCGTAATGGCGCATTCCCAACACGCGGCGCGAGGCCTCGCGGGCCACCGCGAACGCTTCGGGCAATAGCTGGTCCAGTGACTCGCCCCGCGCCACGCGCTCGCGGAACTCACCCGTCCTGGCGCGCAATTGGTCATCCGCCAGTTTTGATGCGGCCGCTTCCAGCGCGTTGACCGCCGGCACATAGGGGGCCAGCCGTTTAAGTTCGCGGTCATTGCGCGAACCGAATATTTTACGAATCAGTACGCCTAGCATTGAACTCCTCACAAAGAATCTTTTATTATGAAACGAGCCGTGGGTGCGCGGCAATCGTTTTTCACGCTTACAGAGTACGCGGTCCGCATGATCCTCGCCGATTTTTGGCTGCTCGAAAAGACCCGCATCCGGCTGTGGCGCAATTCCTTCCTGCGTTTCAACCGCGCCCAGGGCGCCAAGCTGGCGGTGGCCGCCGCGCTGGGCGCCTTGTTCGCCGCCGGGGATTACTGGTTCTTCCACCGCATCCTGACCTACTTCAACACGCTGCCGGTGGACGTGGGCGAGATATTGGTGATCCAGATGCTCAACCTTTTATGCCTGACGTTTTTCTCCATGCTGGTGTTCTCTAACGTGATCACCTCGATTTCCACCATGTTCCTTTCGCGCGACCTGGACCTTCTGGTGTCCTCGCCCATCCCCACGCGCCAATTGTTCCTTTCGCGGTATGTGGGGACGCTGATCAACTCCTCCTGGATGGCGGCGCTGTTCATGATACCGGCGCTGTGCGCCTTCGGCGAGGTGGCGTACGCCCCTTACGGTTATTACGCGCTGATGCTGGCGCTGTTGCCCCCTTTCCTGCTCATTCCCGCCTGCGCGGGGACCCTGGTCACCATGCTGCTGATGCGCTATTTTCCCGCCCGCCGCGCCCACCAGATACTCTCCTTCGTGGGCATGATATTCATCGCCGGGCTGGTGATGGTCATCCGGTTCATGGAGCCGGAAAAGTACCTGGGAAGAAAAGTGTCCGATGAGGCGATCATCGGCTTCGTGGAAAGCCTCAAGGCGCCTGATTACCCCTGGCTTCCCTCCAGCATGACGGCCCGCGCCCTGCAACTGGCTTCCGTGGACGATTTCGCGGGCGCCTTTTGGCCCGCCGCCGTATTGTGGTTCATCGCCGTGGCGGCCTTGGCCTTTGTGGTGGCGGTGGCCGGCGGTGTGTACTACCGGGGCTGGAGCGCGGCGTATGGCTCCGAACGCACCATGATGAGCCGCCGCCGCGGCGGGCTGTTCTACCGCCTGCTGGGCGCCCTGCTGTCGCGCGCGGGCCACGACACGCGCGCGCTGGCGATGAAGGACATGAAGATATTCTGGCGCGACACCGGCCAATGGTCGCAGTTGTTCATGCTGGGCGCCTTGGTGGTGGTGTACCTGTTCAACATCCGCAACCTGCCGCTTACCACCATGGCGCTCAATATGGGCGAAGTTTTTCTTTTTTCTTGCGCCGCTGTTGCTGCTGGCGGAAATCCTGGTGGTTGCCTCCAACCTGCTCCTGGACGTGGACGCCTACGTCATGGCCGTCTCGGCGGGCGCCGTGGGGCTGCTGACCATCGGGCTTACGGGCCTGGGGGTGGGCATGGGCGCCATGTACCCCAAATTCGATTACGAGAACATCGCCGAGGTGGGCGTCACCACGGGGGCGGTGATCTACATGATCATCGCGCTGGCGTACGCGGGAGTCACCGTGATGCTGTGCGCCCGCCCGGTGTATGTCCACCTGTACTTCACGTTCACCGGGGTGGACATCGGCGGGCCGGAGGTGTACGCATCCTACGCGGGGATTGTGGTTATCACCCTCCTCTTCATTTTCATCCCGTTGCGAAAAGGCGCCCAGGCGCTGGAGCGAATTGAAATATAATGAACCTGGACTCACTAAGGGCCGGTCATGAAAATCGAAAACGGCGAGCGGGCCAAGTGGCTTACCCTGCTCAAGAGCGTCAAATTCTTCAAGGCATTTGACGACAGCGACATCGCCGTGTTCCTTGACACCGGTGATGTGCGCCACCACAAGCTGCATGACTACATCTTCCGCGAAGGTGAAAACGGCGACAGCTTTTACGTCATCCTGCGCGGTTCGGTCAAGATCATCAAGCAAGGCCACCACCACGAGAAAAAAGAGGTGGGGAACCTTGAAGCCGGTGACAATTTCGGCGAAATGGGGCTTTTGATGGGCCTGCCGCGCACCGCCAGCATACTTACCGCCAGCGACAGCTACATCCTCAAGATCAACGCGCAGGACATCAACTCCATGCCGCAATCCACCCAGGTGAAGGTGTACCGGGCGTTCGCGGAGTTTTTGGCGATGCGCCTTAAGGTGACCACCGAGGAAAAGGTTTTCCCTAACTTCTATTAGGGATCCAATCCGGCGCGGTCCACGACAGCGACGCCACGGCGGCTGTCCCCGCGCGCGCGCGTATCCGTTCCGCGACGAAAAGGCCGGGCGCCCAAAGGATTTCATCCCCCTCCGCCAGCAGCGGCATAAGTCCACGCCACCGCGCGGGAACCTTGCGATCCACCAAATATTTCTTAAGCGGTTTGCGCCCCTTAAGGTTTGGCAGACGCAGCCAATCGCCCGGCGCGCGGGTCCGTAGCGCCGCCGCCGCGGGCGCCGCCTCCAGGTTGATCAATTCACCCCCCGCCGGATGGGCGCCGGGGACGATCCTCAACCGCCCTTCGCCGAAAGGAACATCCAGCGGGCACGCGAAGGCCACCGGCGCCGCGCGCTCCTCAATCGCCCGCTGAATCGCCAATCCACCGTGATCGAGCCGCGCGATGTATCCCCCCGGCAATTCCACCACGCTTCCCAGCCTTCCGGAGGCGGCAAGCCGTTCCAGGGCTTCCACCCGCTCAAACGTCAGCCGCGAGGCGTCCAGCCCCGCGCGCCGCGCCATCTGGCGCAACAGCTCCCCGCGAATCGCGGCGGGCTGCGCCATGAACCGCGCGGGATCAACACCGCCGGGGACCCGGACGCCCTCCAGCCGCGCGCGCGCCTCTTCGGCGATAAACGCCGCCGCGTCGCGCGAGAGCGCCGACAGTCGCCAGACCGACTCCACGGCGCCCGGAGCTTCGCGTTCCATTGCGGGGATCACATGGAGCCGGATGCGGTTACGAAGGTACTTGTCCGTTACGTTGGTGGGATCGAGCCGGTACTCGATCCCGCGGGCGGCGAGCCATGTGATAAGGTCCGCCTTGCGCGTCTCGATCAGCGGGCGGATGAAGGCCCCGCGCGCGGGCGGGACGCCGCCGAAAGCTTCCGGCCCCGCGCCCCGCAACATCCACATCAGCGAGGTTTCCACGGAATCGTCCAGGGTGTGCCCCGTCGCCACCAGACTGGCGTAGCCCTCCTCCAGCGCGCGCGCGAAAAATGCGTAGCGCCGCTCCCGCGCGGCCAGTTGCACACCCCGCGCGGGTGGCGACGGGTCGCGCTCCATCCGCAGGGGCACACCCATTTTTTCGCACAAGCGTTCGACAAAACGCGCGTCATCGGCGGATTCGGGGCGCAGCGCGTGGTCGTAGCTCAACGCCCGCACGGAGAACTCCATGCGTGGGGCCAATAGAAGAAGGATATGCAGCAGCGCCGTGGAATCCGGACCGCCGGAAAGCGCCGCGGCGACCGTCGCGCCGGGCGGGATCATCCGCCAGCGTTCAATCGTCCGGGCCGTGTTGGTTTCGGGAGGGATCATCACGCGCCCCCGCCGCCGGTCATTCGTCCCGCGCGAATTTTTGGCGGATTTCCACGAACATATTCTCTACGGCGCGGAACGCCCGCACAATGGCCGGATCGAAGTGCGCCCCGTCGTTGGCGAGAATGATGTCGCGCGCCTGTTCGTGGGGCATGGCCTCCTTGTACACCCGTTTGGAGACCAGCGCGTCGTACACGTCGGCCAGGGCCATGATGCGCGCCGCCAGGGGGATTTCGTCCCCCTTAAGACCGCGCGGATATCCGGCCCCGTCCCAACGTTCGTGGTGGAAGTAGGCGATGTCGCGCCCCATGGAAAGGAAGCTGTCGTCGCCGATGCGCCGCGCGGAAGAGGCCAGCGCGTCCCCCCCAATCATGGCGTGGGTCTTCATGATCTCGAACTCCTCCGGGGTAAGCTTTCCCGGTTTGAGCAGCACATTGTCGGGGATGCCCACCTTGCCGATGTCGTGCAGCACGGACGATTCGAAAATGGTGGCCACGAACTCCTCGTCCACCTGCCCGGCGTACGCCGGATCGCGGGAAAGCTCCAGGGCCAGCGCGCGGGTGTAGTTCCGTATCCGTTCCAGGTGGCCGCCCGTTTCCGGGTCGCGGTACTCCGCCAGCTTGGCGAAACCGAATATCGCGGCGTTGCGCGTCAGCAGCACCTCGATGGTGCGCTCCTCGATAAGCTGCGCCAGGTTCTCGTTGACGCGGGCCAGTTCGTCCTGAAGCCCCTTCTGCCGCAACGCGGAGCGCACGCGGGCCAGCAATTCCATGGCGTCTATCGGCTTGGTCAGGTAATCCTCGGCGCCCATGTCCAGCCCCCTGGCCACGTCGCCGCGCTCGCGCTGCTTGGCGGTAAGCAGGATGATGGGGATGTGGCGGGTGCGGGGATTGGCCTTGAGCGCGCGCGTGACCTCCATGCCGTCAACGCCGGGCATCATCAGGTCGGTGATCAGCAGGTCCAGATCCAGCCGCCGCTCGATGGCCAGGTCAAGCGCCTCGCGCCCGCCGTGGGCCGTGACCACCTTGAACCCCTGCGCGCTGATGATGGACTCCAGCAGGAACACGTTGTCCTCGTTGTCGTCCACCACCAGGACGGTGAAATCCCCCGGTTGGCGGATCTCGCGGATGGACCCGATCTCCCCGGCGAGTTGGTGGCTTGATTTCACAGTTCCCCCTCTTCCCCTCACCCTGTGTTGCGCGCTATTCTAAGTCAACGCAAGCGGCTTTGCAACGCGCCCGCCCGGCGCTTGACGCGCCTGTGGCCGCGTCTCTATCATGCCTGCGGCGAGGGAAGATGAACGCGCCCGGTGGCGCGGCTGGACTTCAAATCCAGACAGGGGCGGCGACGTCCCAGGAGGGTTCGACTCCCTTCATCTTCCGCCACTTTTTTTCTTCCACGCCCATATCCCCAGCGGCGCGATCACGCAGCACACCACCAATACGCCCACGATCAACAGGTCTGTTTGCGTCATGCGCCCCCTCCCGGTTTCAACTCCACTTCCGTGGCGCCCGCGCCGCCCATGCGTTCCTCCGCCTGCCGGTACGCGCCCACATAGGGCGAGTGGGCCAGATGCTCGTGCACGGCGCGGCGCAAGGCGCCCGTCCCCTTGCCGTGGATGATCCGGCAGGCGAGTTCCCCCGCGCCGAACAGTGTGTCGAGAAACTTTTCCAGCGCGTCCACCGCCTCCGCGGCCCTCATGCCGATCAGGTTCAGCTCCGGCGCGGCGGCGGGGAGTTCCTCGCGCGGCGTTTCGCCGGCGGTTTTCACCCCGGCCGGCGCGGCTGCCTTGCCGCCCACCCCCACCAAATCTTCCAGCGTCACACTCACCCGCATCCCGCTTACCACCACTTCGGCTTTCCCCTCCGCCGGATCCGCGGCGAGGCTGCCGTTTTTCTGAAGCGGGATCACATACACCAGGTCGCCCGCGCGCAACGCGCCGCGCGGCACCCGTTCGTCCGGCGCCCCGGCCCTGCGCGCCTCCTCCGCGATTTGTTCAAGCCGCGCCAGCGCCTCCTTCACCGCGCGCTTTTCACCCGAAGCGGCGCGCGTCCGCTCCACCATTTCGTGTATCTCCCGCCGGGCGGCCGCCACCGCCTCGTTGAGTTTGCGCCGCGCGTTGCGTTCTATGTCCAGCCGCGCCGCCTCGGCGGTGTCACGGTCGCGTTGGGCCTGCTCGCGCAGGCGCCGCGCCTCCTCGCGCGCCGATTCCATGTCGCGGCGCGCGCGCTCCATCTCCTGCTTCTGCGTCCGCAAGTCCTCCAGCGCCCGCTCGATCCGCATATCGCCCCCGGACAGCCGTCCGCGCGCGGCGGCCACGATGCCCGCGTCCAGGTTCAGCCGTTCGGCCACCAACAGCGCGGAGCTTTCACCCGGCACGCCCTCGATAATCCGGTAGGTGGGCTGTCCCGCCGCCGCGTCAAACTCCAGCGATACGTTGCGGTAGCGCGGATCGGTCTGCGCGAGGATTTTAAGCTCGTGGAAATGCGTGGTCACCACCACGTCGGCGCCCCGCGCGATCAGCGCGTCGGCCACCGCCACCGCCAAGGCGCCCCCCTCCTTGGGGTCGGTGTTGATCATCAACTCGTCGAGCAGCGCCAAGGATCCCGGCCCCGCTTCCTCCACCACCTGGTTGACGGCGCGCACGTGGCCGGCGAACGTGGAAAGCCCCTCCGCCAGCGATTGGCTGTCGCCGATGTCGGCCAGTATCCGCCCGTAGAAAGGGAACATGGAGCCTTCGGCGGCGGCGATGAACAGCCCCGCGCGCGCCATCAGCGCGGCCAGCCCCAAGGCGGACAAGGCGACCGTCTTGCCGCCGGTGTTGGGTCCGCTGATGATCAGTGCATGGGCGCCCTCCGGCAGCATGATGTCGTTGGAAACCACCCGCGCCCCGTCGAGCAGCATCAGCGGATGGCGCAGGTTGCGCAACGCCACGCGCTGACCAAATACGGGGCGCGCCATGCCATGCTCCAGCGCAAGGAGCGCGCGCGCATGGATGGCGTCCAGCCAGCATACTTGCGCGTACATCACGCCAATTTCGTCCGCTTCGGCGGCCACCAGGCCGGAGAGCTCGGCCAGCAGCCGTTCCACTTCACGCGCCAGTTCCAGCTCCGCGTCGCGCATCCGGTTGTTCATCTCCACCAGAGCGGCGGGTTCGATGAAGTAGGTTTGGCCGGTGTTGGAGGAGTCGTGGATGACGCCGGGCACATGGCTTTTATGCTCCGCGATGACCGGCAGCACGAAACGGTTGTCGCGCAGGGTCACATAGGCGTCTTGCAGCATCGGGGCCAGCGCGCCGTCGGTGAGCATGGCTTCGGCTTTCTCGCGGATGGCGCGGCGCAGTGAAGCGAGGCTTTTGGTGAGCCGCTCGATCTCCGGCGTCGCGTCCGCCCGCACCGCCCCGTCCGGCTCCAGCGACTCATCGAGCAGATCCGCCAGCCCCGTCACGGAGGGGATCTCGACCCGTATCGGCTCCAGCGCCGGGTCATCTTCAGCAAGAGCGCGGCGCATCGCCTCGCCGGAACGCAGCAGCGGAACGAACGCCCGCAGTTGCGCGCCATCGAGCCGCGCCCCCTTGCGCGCGGCGGCAAGCGGCCCGGTGATGTCCTCCAGCGGTTCGATGGCGAAATCGGGGCGCGCCCGGACGAGGCGCGCCATTGCGTCCGTCTCGTCGAGCAAGCGCCGGGCCTCCTCGAACGTGGCGGCGAATTGGGGATTAAGGGAGGCATGACCCCCGCCGGGGGTGCGGGCGCGATCCGCCAGCGCGCGGGCGATGCGGCCATAGCCCAGCGCGGCGAGCGTGCGGGCGGCGCTGTCAGCGTTTGATCCGCCGTTCATCATTCATACGCGCGCGGCGGCGCGCTTGACCGGCATTTTTTTTATCGCGCCGCTGGCCCCAGGCAAACCAGTTGAACCAGCGCGTCACGATCAGGGCAAGGATCAACCCCAGAACGAGATACACCGGCGCAAGATATTCTTCCATGTCTCACGAGACCCGTTGAATCGGCAGGAGGCATTATAGCGCCAAAGGCGGTCAGGGGCGCAGGCGGCGGGGGGGGACGCCCATGTCCGGCGCGCGCCGTTCACGGATAAGCCACGCCGCGCCGCCGAGCGCCAGAACCTCGGCGGGCGTGGGATGCGAAAGGAACGCCAGCATCCCCGCGCTGTAGCCATACGCGCCGGAGTTGAACACGCCCACATAGTCACCGACCCGCGGGCGGGGCAGGGAGACTTCGCGGCTGAACTGGTCGGCGGCGGCGCACAAAGGCCCGGCGATGGCGCAGGCGACGGCGGCGCGGCGACCCATCCTGTTCACCAGCGCCGTGGGGTAACGTTTGTTCATCACGATGGGCAGCAAGGCGTGGTGGATGCCGCCGTCGGTGATTACATATTGTCTGCCGTGCGACACTTTAAGGTCGGTAACACGCATTACATACACGCCCGCGGGACCAACCAGGTGGCGGCCCGGTTCCAGGATGAACCGCGCTTTCTCGAAATTTGGAGAGCGCGCGAGGCGCGCATGGATTCCGGACAACGCCGCGCCCAGCGCGTTGGCATCAAGCTCGCTTTCATCATCGGCGTAGGGTACGCCCAGACCGCCGCCAAAGTTCAGTAGCTGGATGGCAAGTTTTTTGCGCCGCGCGAAAGCTTCCGCCCAACGCGCGAACGCCTCGTACGCGGCCACCAGCCGGTTCGCGTCGCGTATGCCCGTGCCCGCGTAGCAATGGAAACCAAGAAAATTGATCTGCCGCGCGGCCAGCGCCTTGTTGACCAGGGGGGCGATCCGCGAACTGTCGGTCCCGAATTTCCGCGCGCCGCCGATCATGATCTCGCCCGCGCCCTCGCCGGTGGCCGCCTCCACGTTGACCCGCAGGCACACGCCCTGCGGGCGCCTGCGCTTAAGCTTGCGCGCGATGGCGATGACGCGCTCAAGCTCCCTGGCCGACTCCACGTTGATCGAGCCTATGCCGTGGCGCACGGCGAGGCGCAGATCTTCCTCGCCCTTGCCCGGCCCGGCGTAAATGATGTCGCGCGGCTTGAATCCCGCCGCAAGGCACGCCTCAAGCTCCGCCGCCGAGGCGATCTCCGCGCCCGCGCCCAGTTCCCTGAAAAGCCGGGCGACGGTGATGTTGGGATTCGCTTTCACCGCGAAATGCAGCGACACAGCCTCCGGCATGGCGGCACGCAGGCGCGCGTATTGTTCCGCCATAATCCGGGCGTCATAGACGTACAACGGCGTGCCCGCGCGGCGGATGATGGAGCCAAGGGAGACACCCCCTATCCGCAGCCACCCGCCCGTGCGCGCGAAACGGGAAATGACGCTCATACCGGCGCCGCCGTCACGCGCTGCGCCGTTGCGGCGCCGCCGCGCGCGCGGCTTCCGGCCCTTGCGCGCGGAACAATTCAAGCTTCAACGTCAATGTCCGCGACATGCGTTTGAGAAACCTTGATCCGTACCCTTCCAAGAATCGCGTGGGGTGCTGGCTGCCGAACGCCACGGCGCCGACGAAGCCCTCCTGGCCGCCCAGGGGCACCACGGCTTCGGAACGCACGCGCCGCTTACGGTCGCCGGGGAACAGCCGTTCGTCGCCGCATACCAGGTGCCCGCGCAACGACGGTTCGAACCGTCCATGGAACACCTCCGAAATGCCCTCGCGCGGAAGAAAAAGGATGTTGTCGGATTCGAGAAACACGTTGCGGCCGCCCTCGTGGTACCCCGCGGGATAGCAGGCGCGCAGGCTTTCCTCCAACGCCACGGTGATGACGTTGATCTCGAATATCCGCCGCCCCTGCGTCACCAGCCCGTCGAACATGGCCTTGAGCGTGGGCGCCTCGAAAATGACCGACTCCATCTCGTCCATGCGTTCCTGCGCGCGCTCGTTGTCCGCCGAGCACGACACGATCCTTTTCAGGTTCTTTCGCAGCAGTGAATTGTGCTGACGCAACTGCTGGTTGGTCAGCTTCATCGCCTTGGAGATCATCTCTTTCTTCATGACCCCTTCCCTTGACGAGTTTTCAGTCCGCGTGTTTTCTGATGAACGTCGGAATATCCAGATCCTCGTCGAGCGCCGGGTTCTGGTTGACCACGGGGCGCAGCGCCGGCCGCTCCCCCACCGCCGCGCGGCGGAACGTTGGCTGATCGGTCCCCGCGGCGGGCTGGAAGCGCGTGGTGATGATCTCGCGGATTTTTTCGCGCCGGTCCGGGTCCAGCTTCTGCTCGTTTTCGCGGAAGTCGTCGGCGCGGAGGACTTCCTGGGCGGTCTTAAAGCCGGTGGCGATCACCGTCACCATCACGTTGTCCTCCATCCGCGGATCAATCACCGCGCCGAAAATGACTTCGGCGTTGTCATCGGCGGACTTGGTGATAAGCGAGGCGGCCTCATCAATTTCATACAGCGACAGGTCGGAGCCGCCGGTGATGTTGATAAGGATGCCCTGGGCGCCCTCGATGGAACTGTCTTCCAAAAGCGGGCTGTTGATCGCCGCGTTGGCGGCCTCCACGGCGCGGTTTTCGCCCTTGCCCACGCCGGTGCCCATCAGCGCCATGCCCTTGCTGGTCATGATCGTCTGCACGTCGGCGAAGTCCACGTTCACCTAACCGCCGACGGTGATGATCTCGGAAATGCCCTTGACCGCCTTGCACAAAATGCCATCGGCGATGGCGAAGGCGTCCATGGCAGGCATCCGCTTGCCCACGTAGGAGAGCAATTGCTGGTTGGGAATGGTGATCAAGGTGTCCACGTGCTTGCGGAACTCCGCCAGCCCCGCCGGCAGTCCGCCGTCCTTGGCGCTGAGGAAGCTGATGAGCATGCGGCCCGGCAGGGCGTACGGCGTGTGCGGGCTGCCGAGCCCGCCCTCGGCGCCGAAGTTTTCGATCAC
>JACQZB010000145.1 GCA_016207925.1 Nitrospinota bacterium | reverse complement strand
GCGTGCCTAAAGTGTTGGAGGGCTGACCGATGTCCGGCCTGTGCGCGCTGACCATCCACGAGCTTGCGGATAAGCTGGACAAGGGCGAAGTCACCAGCGAACAGGCCACCCGCGCCTATCTGAACCGCATCGCCTCGCTGGACAAATCCATCAACTCCTACATCACCGTGGACGCCGGCGGCGCCATGACCCAGGCGCGCGAAGCGGATAGCCGCCGCGCCAAGGGCGAACGCGGCCCGTTGCTGGGCGTTCCCCTTGGGATCAAGGACGTGCTGTTGGCCAAGGGGCTGCGTTCCACGTGCGGGTCCAAAATGCTGGAGAACTTCATCGCCCCCTACGACGCCTTTGTGACCGGCAAGCTGCGCGCCGCGGGCGCCGTGACGCTGGGCAAAACCAACATGGACGAGTTCGCCATGGGATCCTCCACCGAGAACAGCCATTTCGGTTCCACGAAAAACCCTTGGGACCTTACTCGCATCCCCGGCGGATCCTCCGGCGGATCGGCGGCGGCGGTGGCGGCGGACCTGTGCGCGGGATCGCTTGGATCGGATACGGGCGGCTCCATCCGCCAGCCCGCGTCGTTGTGCGGCGTCGTGGGGCTTAAACCCACCTACGGGCGCGTGTCGCGCTTCGGGCTGGTGGCGTTCGCCTCCTCGCTGGACCAGGTAGGCCCCATGACCAAGGACACGCGCGACGCCGCCATATTGCTCAACGCCATCGCCGGGTACGACGCCGCCGATTCCACCAGCGCCAACCAACCGGTTCCCGATTACACGCAGGGGCTGGAGGACGGCGTCAAGGGGTTGCGCGTGGGATTGCCAAAGGAATATTTCGGCGCCGGCATGGACGATGACACCGCCGCGGCCCTGCGCGCCACCGTGGATATGCTCAAGGACGCCGGGGCGCTTGTCAGCGAGGTGTCGTTGCCGAATACCCGGTACGCCGTGCCCACGTACTATGTGCTGGCGCCCGCGGAGGCCTCCTCCAACCTGGCGCGCTACGACGGGGTGAAATACGGTTTCCGTTCGCCGGACGGCGGCGGCCTTTTGGAAATGTACCAGCGCACCCGCCACGACGGGTTCGGCGCGGAGGTCAAACGCCGCATCATGCTGGGAACCTACGTCCTTTCGTCGGGCTACTACGACGCGTATTACCTCAAGGCGCAAAAAGTCCGCACGCTCATCCGGGGCGACTTCCTGGCGGCGTTCAAACAGGTGGATGTCCTGCTTTCGCCCACCTCGCCCACCCCCGCGTTCCCGTTGGGCGAGAAGGTGGACGATCCTTTGACGATGTATCTCTGCGACATTATGACCCTCAACGTCAATCTGGCGGGAATACCGGGGATCAGCGTCCCCTGCGGCCACTCCGCCGGCGGGCTGCCCATCGGCGCGCAATTCATGGGGCCATTCTTCAGCGAGGGGATGTTGCTGCGCGCCGCGCGGGTGATCGAGCGCGCCTCCGGCGCCATGGCGCGCAAACCTTCGCTATAAGGAAGGGCGGATGCGGCCACAGCTTACCATCAAGGCGGCGGGCCGGACGGACATCGGCGTCAAGCGCCGCAACAACCAGGACGCCATCCTGCTGGCGGACGACCTGACGTATTTTGTCCTGGCCGACGGCATGGGGGGCCATCAGGGCGGCGAACACGCCAGCGCCATCGCCACCGCCGCCGCGGGCGCCGTGTTCAGCGGCGCGGTGACGGACGCCGCGTTATCCTCCGCCGACCGCAAATCATTGGCCGCGCTGCCGGACCCCGCCGCCAGAATCACCCGCCACGCCATACTGGAAGCAGACCGGCGCATCGTCGAACAAAGCGCCAAGCGGCCCGAACTGGCCGGTATGGGCGCCACCATCGAGACCCTGTATATCCGCGACGGCGCGGCAACCATCGGCCATGTGGGCGACAGCCGCATATACCGCCTGCGCGGCGGGCGCCTGGCCCAGGTCACCGAGGATCACTCCGTCCTCAACGAAGAACTCAAGCGCCGCCGGATGACCGATGAGGAAATCGCCAACTTCCCCTTCAAGAACCGCATCGTCCGCGCCCTGGGCCATCTGGCCGACCGCCGCGTGGACATTCATCAGGTTGAACTCGCCCCCGGCGACCTGTTCTTGATGTGCTCCGACGGCCTGCACGACGTGGCGGACCACGAGGACGTGGAACGCGCGCTTGCCCAACTGGCCCGCGAACCCGTCAGGGCCTGCGAACGGCTGGTCGAACTCGCCATCGCCGGCGGCGGGCCGGACAACATCTCCGTCATCATCGTCGCGGTGGAGTAGGGGATACCACCGCCACCCGTCTTTCATAAGCCGGCAACTTCTGAAAAAGGCGCTATGCTCGTCATTGCGCGGAGCCGAAGGCGGCGAAGCAATCTCAAATTCGTTAATCCTTGTGGCTATGAGATCGCTTCGCTCGCAATGACTGTTCGTGGGGTTTTTCAGAAATTGCGGTAGTGCGTAAGTTTGAATTATTTTTGGAAAAGCGTGCAGCAAGGTCCTTCGGCTTTGCCTCAGGACTTCAACAATAAGCGTGAGATGCCTTTACCGGCGCCCTGAGCGGTGCGAAGGGCCTTGCGGTTCAAATTTCAAATTGAGACACTACTGAAATTGCGCTTTGCGCGCCAAAGGGGTTAAAAGTGTGTTATCTTTTGGACGTAGTATATCTTGGGGAGCATCTTGATGGGCGCGTCCACGCAGAACGGCAAACAGCAAATCCTCACCGAAAGCGGCACCAACGAGGTCGAAATCATCGAGTTCCTGCTGGGGACGCAAAGCTTTGGCGTCAACGTCGCCAAAGTGCGCGAGATCATCTCCTTCGATCCCAAGTCCATCACCCCCATGCCCGAAGCGTTCCCTTCCGTGATGGGCATGTTCATCCTGCGCGACTCCACCCTGCCGCTCATTGACTTGGGCAAGCATCTGGGCGTCAAGCGCGGCGAGGAGGACGCCAACCGTCGCCGCGTGGTTATGGTGTGCGAGTTCAACGACCTTGTGAACGGTTTCCTGGTGGACGGCGTCAACCAGATTCACCGCTGCTCCTGGGCGGATATGCGGCCCCTGTCCAGCTTCATCAGCCAGTACGGCCCCTCCATCACCTCGTCGGTCACCATCAGCAAGCGCAACATCCTGCTGGTGGATCTGGAGCATGTGCTGGTGGACATCTATCCCCAAACGCGCCTGGTGTACAGCGAGCAGGACGATCCCCAGCACGCCAACAACATCGCCGAGCGCCATCACGAACGCGAATCCGCCCATATCATAATCGCGGAGGACTCCCCCATCGTGCGCGCCAGCGTCAAGCGCATCACCGATGAAGTCGGCTACACCAACATCACCTTCCACGACAACGGCCTTTCGGCCTTCAATGAAATTCTCGCCGCCCGCAACTGGGCGCGCCAGGAAAGCCGCAGCCCGCGGGAAAAAATCGCCGCCATCGTCTCCGACATCGAGATGCCCCAGATGGACGGGCTGACCCTGTGCCGCCGCGTCAAGGAGGAACTGGGCGTGCGGGAAATACCCATCATCATCTTTTCATCGCTGATCAACGAACAGATGATTAAAAAATGCCAAAGCGTGGGCGCCGACGCGTGGTCAAACAAGCTTGAAGTGGCCGACTTGGTGCACATCCTCGACAAGTTCGCATTGAGCAAATAGCGGTTACCCGCGCCGCTTTGCGTTTCAAGCGTGTGGGCGCCCGCCGCCGCCGGTTGAGCGTCCTGCCCTGATTATCCCCGCCTTAAAAAATATGAATATGTGTGACGAAAGTCATACACCCATTTTTTGCTTCAAGGCTAGCATGGCCCTATAAAGCGTGTTCAGGCGCGAGAGGGGCGCCGGAAACACAAGGGCAAATGTGTTTTACTAAAGGGGGGCTTATGCTACCGAAGCCACGTTCCGCGCTGTTTTTCCTTTCACTTTTTCTCCTGACGCTCGCCGCTTGGCCCATGGCCACGGCGCAAGCCCAGCAGACCGCGCCCAAACTCTCGCCGGAGGAATGGGACAAAGCCAAGCACATTTATTTCAACCTGTGCACCGGCTGCCACGGCACCCTTCGCAAGGGGGCCACGGGGCCGAACCTGCTGCCCAAGAAAACCCTTGAGTTGGGCACGGAAACGCTGGAGGAAATCATTTTCTCCGGCACCCCGGCGGGCATGCCCAACTGGGGCGAGCAGGGCGCGTTGAGCAAGGAGGAAACCAACCTGATGGCCCGCTTTGTCCAGAACGAGCCGGTGGCGCCGCCGGAGATGAGCCTGGAGGACATGAAGGCCACGTGGACCACCGTCGTGCCCGTCAAGAGCCGCCCCACGAAGCCCATGCATACGCGCAATTGGCAGAACTACTTCGGCGTGGTGGAACGCGACGCGGGCCGCATCGCCATCATTGACGGCGATACGAAGGAGATCATCACCCGCGTCCCCTCCGGCTACGCCACCCACATCCTGCGCTCGTCGGCGTCGGGCCGCTATTTCCTGTCCATTGGGCGCGACGGCAAGGTGGGCATGATTGACCTGTGGATGGAAAAACCCACGCTGGTGGCCACCGTTAAAACCTGCGCCGAGGCCCGTTCCGTGGACGCCAGCAAGTATAAGGGCTTCGAGGATAAACTTATAGTGGTGGGCTGCTACTGGCCGCCCCACCTGGTGGTGCTAGACGGGCAGACGCTGGAACCCAAAAAGATCGTCTCCACCCGCGGCTATACGTACGACACCTTCGAGTACCATCCGGAGCCGCGCGTGGCGGCCATCGTCTCCTCGCACTACAGCCCCGAATGGGTGGTCAACGTCAAGGAGACCGGCTACGTGTGGCTGGTGGACTACTCCAACATTGACAACCTCAAGATCAGCATGATCGAGGCGGAGCGCTTCCTGCACGACGGCGGCTGGGATTCCACCCACCGCTACTTCATGCCCGCCGCCAACATGAAGGACACCATGGTGGTCATAGACACCAAGGAACGCAAGCGGGTGGCCAAGTTCATGGTGGGCACCAAGCCGCATCCTGGCCGCGGCGCCAACTGGGTTGATCCCAAGTTCGGCCCCGTGCACGGCACGGTGCATATCGGCGAAGGGTTGTTGTCCGTATGGGGCACCGATCCGGCCAAGCACCCGGAGAGCGCCTGGAAAGTGGTGCGCTCCATCGCGCTGGAGCCGGGCGCGGGAAGCCTGTTCGTAAAAACCCATCCGAAAAGCACGAACCTGTGGCTGGACTTCACGCTTAACACCGACGTGAAGAACTACCAGAGCCTGTGCGTTCTCGATGTCCGTACGCTGGAGCAGAAGGCCGAGTGCATCAAGCTGACCGAGGATCCCAAGGCCCGCGTGGTGCACATGGAGTACAACAAGCCCGGCGACGAGGTGTGGGTGAGCGTGTGGGGCAAGGAAGGCGAAGTCGTGGTGTTCGACGACAAGACCCGGAAGATCAAGACCCGCATCAAGGGCCTGACCACCCCCACGGGCAAGTTCAACGTGTATAACACGATGCACGACATTTACTAGCCGCGCGTCGTAAGGAATGGCTATTCGCCATAATTCCCTCTAATGGGGGCGTCCCCGTGGGACGCCCCCGCTAAAAAAACCGGGAGTGCGGAGGATGGTGACTAGGACAGCGTCCGCGGTGGCGCTGGCGATCCTTTGGGCGGCGGGCACGGCCTCCGCCACGGAGGGCGAAGCGCTTTACCTGCGCCATTGCGCCGGATGCCACCACGCGAAAAGGGTGGGGCTTGTGGCCCCTCCGCTTCTCCCCGGATATTTTTCCCGCCCCGCCGGCACGTGGATCGAAGGGGTGATCGCCAACGGCCTTCCGGCCACGCAAATGCCGGAATTCGCCACCACGTTGCGGGCGAGCGAAATCACCGCCATCGCCGCGTATATCCAAGCGCCGGCCCCGCAAACGGATTTGACGTGGACCCGCGAGGACATTAACGAAAGCCGCCGCGACTACCGCGCGGATGGCGGCGCCAAACTGCCGTCCTCCGCGCTGGAGGAGTTGACGCTAGTCATGGAAAAAGGCGAGCGGAGCCTGGTGGCGCTCGATGGCGGGACGCTGGAAAAACTCGCGTCGTTCCATGTGGGTGAAGTCCACGGCGGTCCCAAGTTCTCCCATTCGCTCGACACGGTGTACGCCGTGGCGCGCGATGGGCTGGTAACGCGAATTTCCACCACACGCCTGGCATCGCTCACGCAAGTAAAGGCGGGCATCAGTTCACGCGCCCTCGCCGTTTCCGGCGACGACCGGCACGTGGCGGTGGCCAACCTGCTGCCGCCGGGGCTTATGTTGTTCGACAGCGAACTGCGCCCCGTGGGCGAGCTGCCGCTGGAGGCCGCGGCGGGCGGATTGTACGCGCTGCCGGAGCGGCGCCAGTTCGCCCTGTCGCTGCGGGGCAAGGCGGAACTGTGGCTCATTGACGATCATCCGCCGTTCAACGTGACGCGGCGAACCCTGCCCGCGCCGTTCGAGGATTTATCCCTGGTACCCGGCCGCCCGCTGATGCTTGGCGCCGCGCGGGAGGGTACCGCGATTTACCTGTACGACTATGAGAAAGGCATGACGCTTGCTTCTTTTCCGGCCAGCGGGATGCCACATCTTGCGTCCGCGGCGTTTTGGCGGCGCGAGGGCGAGCTGTTCGCGGGGATCAACCACATTAAGAAACCGGAACTGATCGTCATCTCGCTGGATTCGCTCACCATGGCGGCAGTCGTGCCGCTTGCCGGGGCGGGGTGGTTCGTGCGCTCCCACACGGCCACCCCGCACAGTTGGACTGGGACGGACAGCGACAAAATCGCCCTCATTGACAAGGCCGATTACTCGCGAATCCGTTATCTTATACCCCAGCCTGGGCATAAGGCGATGCATATCGAATTTTGCGCCGGCGGCAAATACGCCCTTGTTTCCATACCGGAAAAGGAGGGCGCAGTGGCCGTGTACGACACCGCGACGCTGGAATTGGTCAAATCCATTCCGTTCAATCATCCCGCAGGAAAATATAACGCTTCGTTAAAAACGTTCCCCGCGCGCGGGCTTTCGGCCAATCGCTCCTCCGCATTTGCCGGACCCGTTGCGCGGGAACCTGATTACGTTCCGTCCGCATCGCCAATGGATGGGATGGCCGGCCGGGACGTGTATGAAAACTACTGCATGGGGTGCCACAACATCATGCACGAGGCGTTCGGGCCGTCGTTTCAATCCATCGCCCGCACACGCGATTCCGGCCAAGTGCGCGCCCACGTGCTTGCGCCGCGCGCCAGCGCCCGGGCGTTGGGGTACCGCCTCAATTCAATGCCTTACATACCGTTGTCCAACGAGCAGGTGACGGCGGTGGTGAATTTTGTCATGAGCGCGAAATGAAGGGAATATCCATGGGGCGCAGGTGCCTTATAACCGCGCATGACCGCGCCCGCCGTACCGAGGGGGATACGGCGGGCCGGCAAGCGCGGGGCTGCAAGGAAAGGAGTGAGCCAGATGTTCCGGCTTAGCATGTATCTCAAGGGGATCGTTGGGGGATGCCGCCATGAAGCGCGCGCGGCGCGGCGGGATATGACCCGCTCCGCGCCCATGGTCATCTGGAACCTTACCCGCCGCTGCAACCTGGCCTGCGCCCATTGTTACGCCGCCGCCAAGGACCGCCCTTTCCACGGCGAACTTTCCACCGCCCGGGCCCGCGCGGTGATAGAGCAGCTTAGAAACCCCGAATCGCCGGTGGTCATCTTTTCCGGCGGCGAGCCGTTGCTGCGGCCCGATCTGTTCGAACTGGCCGCCCACGCCCGCGGCCTGGGCCAGCCCGCCGCGCTATCCACCAACGGAGTGTTGATAGATGAAGGCATGAGCTGGCGTGTCGCCGCCGCGGGGTTCGGCTATGTGGGCATCAGCCTCGACGGGCTGCGCGACACCCACGACCGGTTCCGCGGAATGTCCGGCGCCTTCGACCGTTCCGTCAACGCCATGCGCCTGCTCAAGGCGCGCGGCGTCAAGGTGGGCGCGCGTTTCACCCTGACCCGCGCCACCGTAGCCGATCTGCCCGGCGTATTCGCGCTGTGCGAGGAGGTGGGGGTGGATAAGCTGTACCTTTCCCACCTGGTTTATTCCGGCAGGGGCCAGGCCAACCGCGACGGCGACCTGACCCCGCCCGAAACCCGGCGCGCCATGGAGCTTGTCGTGGAACGCGCGTTGCGCTACGTCAGGGAAAGCTTTCCGCTTTCCATCGTCACCGGCAACAACGACGCCGATGGCGTGTTCACGTACTTGACCCTCGCCCGGATCGAGCCGGAACTGGCCGACCGGATTCTGCCGCTGCTGTGGCGCGGGGGCGGGGCCAGCGCGGGGGTGGGGGTGGCCAACATTGACCCCCTGGGCGAAGTCCACCCCGATCCGCTGATGTCCCAGGTAAGCCTTGGGAACGTGACGCAGGACGACTTCGCGGATATTTGGTACCAATCCTGCAATTCTACGCTGGAGCGGCTTCGCAGGAGGCCGAGAACATTCAATGGGCGTTGCGGGCGTTGCGCGTGGCTGGACATGTGCGGCGGCTCCGTGCGCGTGCGCGCCCTGCGCGCCCAAAATGACTTGTGGGGAAGCGATCCCGCCTGCTACCTTACCGATGAAGAAATTGGAGCGGTAGCGGTTAATGCGACGTAGTTTTATCCAGTGCGCCTTGGCGGTATCGCTGCTGGCCGCCGCGGGCGCCGGAGCGGAAGGGCGCTGGGGCACCGGCGCCTTGATGGTGGTCATCGAGCGCGAGTCCGGCAGCGTCCTTGTCGTGGACGCGGCCCAAAACCATCGCGTCCTTGGCAGGGTAGAGGGGCTGGGCGTCCTGCATCACGCATCCGTCTCCTTTTCGCGCGACGCGCGCTACGCTTACGTCATCTCCCGCGACGGTTTGTTGAGCAAGGTTGATCTGCTCACGCTCACGCTCGCCGGGCAGGCCAAGGTGGGCGAAAGCGCCGTGGGCCTGGCCGTCACCCAGGATGGCCGCCATGTGGCGGTAAGCAACTACAAACCCGGCTCGATTGTGATCGTGGCCGCCGATAGCATGAGCATCGTCAAGACCATCGAGGCCGACCAGTCAAAAACCGTCGGGCTGGTGGACGCTCCCGGCAACCGCCTGATTGTCTCGCTCATGGACGCCAACCAGATTTGGATCATAGACGCCAACTCGCCTGATTTCCCCGTCATCGGCAAATATCTTAACGTCGGCGAAAAGCCGTATGACGCCCTGCTTACTCCCGACGGGCGATACTATATCGCCGGATTTTTCCACTCGCCTTGGATGGCGCTGCTGGATTTGTGGAATCCCGGCCAGCCGCGAAAAATCGCCATTCCCGCCCCCAAGGAGTCCCAAGGTGGTATGCCGGTGCTAAAAATCCCGCACCTGGAGGGGTGGATTTCCGCCGGTGATGTCCTGTTCGCTCCCGTCATCGGCGGCGCCGGATTGGCCGTCATAGACGTCTTTACATGGAAGACAAAACAGGTCATCCCGTTGCTCGCCCATCCCATTTTCGCCATGGCCCAGCCTGATCTGCGGCGGATTTGGGTCAACTTCGTCATGGGCGACCATCACGGCGCCGTGCAGGTGGTGGATACGCAATCACGCAAGGTCGTCAAGACCCTTAATCCCGCCAACAAGATATTCCACATGCAGTTCACCCCCAAAGGCGAGGCGGTGTATCTTTCCTCCTATGGGGACGACAAGGTACTGGTGTACGACCCAAACACCTTAAATCTGGTAACAAGTTTTCCAGCTCAAAAGCCATCTGGTATTTTCTGCTCTTCACGCGCGCATGTCTTTGGGTTGTAACTGGTTTTAGCGCGCGCTCCCTCTGATATTTGCGAATCATGGCTTGGCCGATTAGTGTACATTTGTGTTAACAATGCCATTGCGCCTCGCTAAATGGCGGTGATAGTCATGGATAAGGTATTGTGTTGTTAAGCTGTACAGCCCAGCCAACATTGGCACATGATATGCCAATTATAATTTTAACAATTTAAGTTAAGATCATTTACGGATGAAACCGGTGTTTTATGCGGGAGCGCGCGGTATTGAAGCTTGGCCTGTGGGGAAAGCTGTTTTTTTTCCTGCTAGTTTGCGGCCTGGCCGCCACGGGCGCCACCGCGTACTTCAGTTACCGCCAAGCGAAAATCACCCTTGAAGAAGGGATGGTTTCCCACCTGACTTCAATCAGGGATATAAAACGCAACCAAATCGAACTGATTTTCAAAGACCGGTTGGCGGAAACCGAAACGCTTGCCAGCATTCCACACTTAACCGCCAACTTTAACAAGGTATGCGCCCTGACTTCCAAAGTTTCAACGTTGAACCTTGCAAGTCCAAACATTAAAGCGTTACTTGATCCGTTCGAGCGTTCTGCGTTGATATTCAAGGAAAAACTCTCCATTTATGATGTGTTGCTTGTCAATCATGCGGGATTGGTTGTGTACAGTATTATCAAGGAGCCGGACTTGGGGAAGAATTTGCTGAAAGATGAGTCGGTGGATAAGGAGTTGACCCGCTCGTTAAAGCTAGGTTTGGAGCAACCCACCATATCGGACCTTACCCAGTATTCGCCCTCCGGCGGTATGTTAAGTCTGTTTTTCATTGCGCCGGTCAAGGGCCACGATGGCGGCGTATGCGGCGCTTTGGTGGCCCAGGTTGACACGCAATCCGTTGACCGGATCATGTCCGAGCGAAGCGGCCTTGGCGCCACGGGTGAAACCGTCATCGCCGGTTCCGACGGTTACTTGCGTTCAGACTCGCGTTTTTCAACGCTTCGCGGAGCGCTGATCCAGCGGGCGGGCGCCGCGATGACCAAGGTGACCGCGGCGGGGTTGGAGGGAGCCGCATGGCTGGAAGATTACCGGGGCCGGCGGGCGCTGGCCGCCTATGCGCCGCTGAACATCCACGGGTTGAACTGGAGCCTGGCGGCGAAGATAGACGAAGCGGAATTGATGGCGCCGCTGGACAAATTGAGGACGCGGTACCTGCAAGGGGCCGTGGCGCTGGCGCTGGCGGTGGCGATGGTGAGTTTTGTCATCGCGCGGCGGCACACAGCGCCGCTCCTGGCGTTGGAGCGCCGTCTGCGCCACATGGCGCGCACGGGGGAATACGGCGAGGTGATGGAAAGCTCCGCCGGCGGCGAAGTGGGGTCGCTGGTGGCTTCGTTCAACGCGCTGTCAGGCGCGCTGGCGGAAAAAACCCGCGGCCTGCAGGCGGAGCTTAGCGAGCGGCGCGATACGCAGCGCCGCTTGACCAACAGCGAACTGCGCTACCGGGGGTTGTTCAACTCCACGCTGGAAGGGGTGGTGCTGTACAGCGACAGCGTTATTCTTGACGCCAACGCCGCCGTGGCGCGGATATTCGGGTACGACCCCGCCGCGACGCAGTCGCTCAAGGGGATGGACCTGCTCGAATTCATGGCGCCCCCCTGGCGCGCGGAAATGGCCCGGAGGCTCCGCATCGCCATGGAACTTGATGTCGGCGACATCGGCCCGTACGAGGTGACCGGCCTTCGCAAGGACGGCGAACAGGTGGAACTCGAAGCGGTGGCCCGCCCCTTCGTGCACGAGGAACGCCGCGCGCTTTTGGTGCTGTTCCGCGACATCACCGCGCGCAAGCGGGCCGAGGCGGAAACGCGCCGCGGCGAGGAGCGGCTGCGCGGGGCGTTCCGGCAGGCCGCCATCGGGCAGCTTGTGGCGACGCTCGATGGGCGGTTCGCCGCCGTCAACCCCGCCCTGATAAAAACGCTGGGCTACCCCGAGGAGGAGTTGCTGGGCCTGGGCTTCGCCGACATCACGCCGCCGGATGAGCGCTGTGTGCTGGACGACGAGCGCTTGCCCCGGCTGCTGGACGGCACGCTGGAGAGTTTCACCGCCGAGAAGCGGTACCGCGCGCGCGATGGAGAGACGCTGTGGGGTATGACCCACCTTTCCCTGGCGCGCGGCGGCCACGGCGAGCCGCTGGTGTTCGTGGCGCAGCTACAGGACATCACCGCGCAAAAGCGCGTCAGCCTGGAACTGCTGGGCAAGAACCGCCTGCTGGACGCCATCACGCATTCGCTTTCCATGTTCATCGCCAGCGGCCCGTCCAAGAAGGTGTTCGAGGACCTGCTCGAAGCGTTGATCTCCCTGACCGGAAGCGAGTTCGGTTTCATCGCCGAATATTTCATGGATGAGGAAGCGCGCCCCTACCTGCGCATGATGGCGTTAAGCAACATCGCCTGGAGCGACCAAACGCTGGAGTTGTACCACAAGATGTCCCAACAGGATTTCCGGTTCTATGACCTCGACAGCCTTCAGGCGGCCTGCGTGCGCGTGGGCGGTCCGGTCATCACCAACGATCCCGCGCGCAGCCCGCACTCCAAGGGGTTGCCGGAGGGGCACCCCCCGCTGCGTTCGTTCATGGGGTTGCCGATATTCCGGCGGGGCCAGATCATGGGCTGCGTGGGCGTGGCCAACCGTCCGGGCGGGTACAGCGAGGATTTGGCGGCGTTCCTTGAACCGTTCTTGACCACGTGCGGGAACATTTACGAGGCCATGCGGGTGGAGCGGGAGCGGGCGCAGGCGGAGGCAACCCGGCGCAACGCCGAGGAGCGCATCCGGCTGGTGGTGGAGGGCGTGGGCGCGGTGATCTGGGAGTACGAGCCGCTTACGGACTCTTTTACGTTCATCGGCGGCAGGGCGGAGGAGTTGTTCGGCTACCCGGCGGAGGAATGGAAAGAACCCGGATTCTGGCGCCACCATATCTACGGGCCGGACCGCGACACCGCGGTCAATTTCTGCTCCTCCGCCTTCCGCCGGGGCGAGGACCACTCGTTTGAGTACCGTTTTCTGGCGCGCGGCGGCGTCCCGATATGGGTGCGCGACATCGTGCAGGTGCTGCGCGACGGCGCGGGCGCGCCGGTGGGGATGCGGGGAATGCTCATAGACATATCCGCCCGCAAGCGCGCCGAGGAGCTGGTGCGCGAGTCGGAGGAAAAATACCGCACGCTGGTGGAAACGGCGGCGGACGCCATCTTCATCGCCGACGCCGCCACCGGCGATATTGTGGACGCCAACCGGGCGGCGGAGGACCTTATCGGCCTGCCGCGCTCGAAACTGATCGGTATCAACCAGTGGCGGCTCCACCCGGCGGAGGAACGCGAGCGCTACGAGCAGATGTTCCGCGCCTACGCCGGGTTGAGGAAGGGGGAGCCTATCCAGATCGAGGTGCAGCGCAGCGATGACGGGCGGCGCGTGCCGGTCGAGGTGACCACCAGCGCTTTTGAAATCTCCGGACGCAGGCTGATCCTGGGGGCTTTCCGCGACATCACCGAACGCAAGAAGGCGGAGGAGGATTTGCGCCGCGCCAAGGACGCCGCCGAGGAGGCCACGCGGCTTAAGGACAAGTTCGTCTCCCTGGTGGCGCACGACCTCAAATCGCCGCTGGCCTCCGGGTTGGGGCTGTTGCGCCTGGTCACGCAAGACCGGGACGCGCTCCCCAAGCAGCGCCACCGCGAGATGCTGCGCCATACCGGTGAGAACATGGAATACATCCTGGACATGATAGACGGGCTTCTGGACATCACCCGCCTGCAGACCGGCAAGATCACGCCCCGCATATCGCGCGTGGACGCCAGCTACATGACGGCGGTGGCGGTGGGCAGTTTCTCCCATGCGGCGCGGGCCAAGGGCATTGTCCTGCGCAACCTGGTGCCGGAGGGCGCCATGGTGTACGCCGATCCCGCGCTGTTCGGCGAAGTGCTCAACAACCTTATCTCCAACGCCATCAAGTTCTGCGCGGAGGGGAACACCGTCCAGATCGCCATCCCCGAAGACCGGCCCAATGTCATCTCCATCAGCGACAACGGCCCCGGCGTGAGCGATGAACTGCTGCCGCACCTGTTCAGGCACGAAATCCGCACCTCCACGGTCGGCACCGCGGGCGAACGGGGCACGGGGCTGGGGCTGCCCTACAGCCACGACATCATGGCCGCGCACGGCGGCGACTTGACCGTGGAAAAGCGCGAGGGCGGCGGCGTGGCGTTCTACGCCATCCTGCCCGAATCCTGCGACGCCTGCGCCTCCGGCGGACCGTGCTGATCCGGTGTTTTCGGCGATGGCGCTTCCCGAAAAAACTGTAATTTCTGAAAAACGCTCAATTCTCGTTATTGCGAGGAGCCGAAGTCCGCGAAGCAATCTTGAATTCGGGATCGCCACGGATCGCTGGCGCGATCCTCGCGATGACAACCGTTGGCGCCCCTACGGCTGGAAAGGGCGCGCCTGGAACCGTTCAATGGCGGCCTTGCTCCCGACCACGATCAGCGTGTCGCCGTCCTTGATGACATCGGACGCGGAGGGGGAGGAGATGCGTTCCTCGCCGCGCTGGATGCCGATCACGGTGACTTCGTGAATCTTGCGGATGCGGAGGTCCGCGATGGTGCGGCCCGCGCCCGCCGAACCGGGAGGGATGGTGACTTGCCCAAGGGCGAATGTCTCCGGCTCCTGATCGCCTTCGATGGGGATCCGTTGGCCCAAAAACTCCTCCGCGTCCTTGATGCGCGCCGGCGCGCCCAGCAGGATCAGGTGGTCGCCGGGATACACGCGGAACGATGGCCCCATGTCGAAATGCGCCTTGCCCGCGCGGCTCAACGCCAGTATGGTGACGCCGGTTTCCGCCGGCAGGGCGATCTCCGCTATGGTGCGTCCGGAGAACACGGAGCCGGGACGCAGACGGACTTCCTTGAGCGTGATGGGCCAGTCCACGCCGCTGCGCAGCAGCCGCGCCGGTTCGGTAAGCGCGTCGGCGGCGTACTCCGCGGCGTCGCGGTAGGGGCGGAACACCACAGCCGCCCCCGCCGCGGCAAGTTCCTCGGCTTCGGCAAGGCTGCGCGCGGAAAGGGCCACCTTGCCGGTGAATGGGCGGCCTTTGAGGATTTTGACCAGCGCCAGGCTCACGTCG